>JBGPOW010000029.1:0-30865 GCA_041488235.1 Binatia bacterium | reverse complement strand
CTCGAGCAGATCGGCAAGCTCGTCGTCGTTGACGCCGCGCATGACGACCGTGTCGAGCTTGAGCGACGCGAACCTCGCGCGCGCGGCGACGCGGATGCCGTCCAGCACCTGCGCGAGCGTGTCACGTCGCGTGAGGGCGAGGGCGCGCTCGGCGCGCAGCGTGTCGAGGCTCACGGTGATGCGGTGCAGCCCCGCCGCACGTAGTGCCGCGGCGTGCTCGGCGAGGAGGACGCCGTTCGTCGTCAGCGCGAGGTCGCGCAGGCGCGGCTTCGCCGCGAGCATGCGGACGAGACGCGGCAGGTCGCGGCGCAGAAGCGGCTCGCCGCCCGTGAGCCGCACCTTGTCGACGCCGAGATCGAGGAACACGTCGACGAGCGTGGCGATCTCCTCGAAGTGGAGGATCTCCTCGCGCGGCAGCCAGACGTAATCCTCCTCCGGCATGCAGTACGCGCAGCGCAGATTGCAGCGATCGGTCACCGAAATCCGGAGATTTCGCAGCGGACGCGCGTGCACGTCCTCGACCGGCGCCATGGAGGAGAGAGTGCTCGACCGGGCGACCTACCGCAAGCGCGTGGTTTCGCCGTTTCAGCTTCCCGGCGGCGGATGGTAAATAGTCCGCATGAAGAAGATCGCCCAGCGAGCGAACAGCGTGGTGGCGTCGCGCGCGGCGGCCCCGGCGCGTAGCCGCACGAACGGCAGTGGCCGCACGGCGACGGCCGGTGGCCGCACGCACAGCGGCGGGCGCACGGCGACGGTGACGCGTGCCACCAAGGAGACCACGGTCGAGGTCACGCTGGCGGTCGACGGTAGCGGCCGTTACGACGTGCAGACCGGCGTGCCCTTCCTGAACCACATGCTGGAGCTCTTCACCCGCCACGGCTTCTTCGATCTCACGGTGCGGGCGTCCGGCGACGTCGAGGTCGACGACCACCACACGGTCGAGGACGTCGGCTTGACGCTCGGGCAGGCGTTCCGCCAGGCGCTCGGCGGCAAGGAAGGCATCCGCCGCTTCGGCGAGGCGACGGTGCCGCTCGACGAGGCGCTGACGAACGTCGTCGTCGACCTCAGCGGCCGGCCGTTCCTCGCCTACGATCTGAAAACGCGGCAGACACGCGTCGGCAATTTCGACATCGAGCTGATACACGACTTTCTGCTGGCGTTCGTGAACCAGCTCGGCATCAATCTGCACGTGCGCATGCTCGCGGGCCGCAACCCGCATCACATCATCGAGGCGGCGTTCAAAGGCTTTGCGCGGGCGATGGATCTCGCGACGCAGCGCGATCCGCGCGTCGTCGGCGTGTTGTCGACGAAAGGAACGCTCTAGCCATGCCCGGCATCGCGGTCATCGACTACGAGATGGGGAACCTGCGCAGCGTGCAGAAGGCGCTCGAATCCGTCGGCGCGACGGCGGTCGTCACGCGCGATCCGCGGGTGATCGCCGACGCCGCGGCCGCCGTGCTCCCCGGCGTCGGCGCGTTCGGCGTCTGCATGGAGAACCTCCGCCGCCACGATCTCATCTCGCCGGTGAAGGACTTCATCGCGTCGGGACGGCCGTTTCTCGGCATCTGCCTCGGGATGCAGCTCCTTTTCGACGAGAGCGAGGAGTTCGGCCCCGTGCGCGGCCTCGGCGTGCTGCCCGGCCGCGTCGTCAGATTTCCCGACGACCCCGCCGGCCTGCGCAAGGTGCCGCACATGGGATGGAACGCGCTGCAGATCCTGCGCCGCGCGCCGCACCTCGACGGTCTCGAGGACGGCACGCAGGTGTACTTCGTGCACTCGTACTACCCCGTGCCCGAGGATCCGCGCGTGATCGCGACGACGACCAACTACGGCGGCGACTTCGTGTCGTCGGTGTGGCTCGCGAACGTCTTCGCCTGCCAGTTCCACCCCGAGAAGAGCCAGGCTGCGGGTCTGCGCATCCTCGCGAACTTCGCCGCCTTGACCGGCGAGGTGGAGACGCGCGTCGGCGCCGCCGGCTGAGCCGGGTCGTTCATGCTCGTCATCCCGGCGATCGACCTGAAGGACGGTCGCTGCGTACGCCTCGTCCGCGGCGACATGACGCAGGCGACCGTCTACGCCGATGATCCGGTCGCGGTGGCGCGCGGCTTCGAGGCCGCGGGCGCGGAGTGGATCCACGTCGTCGACCTCGACGGTGCGATTCGCGGCGCGCCGGTGAACGCCGACGCGATCGGCGCCGTGTGTCGCGCGGTCCGCGCCCGCGTCGAGGTGGGCGGCGGCGTCCGCGACCTGGCGACGCTCGAGCGTGTCTTCGCTGCGGGCGCGGGCCGTGTCGTCCTCGGCACCGCCGCGCTGGAAGATCCCGAGCTCTTCACGGAGGCATGCCGACGCCACCCGGGCGCGATCCTCGCCGGCATCGACGCGCGTGCCGGCAAGGTCGCCGTCGCGGGTTGGCTGCGTGACAGCGCGACCGACGCCGCCGCGCTCGCGGCGCGCGTCGCCGCGGCGGGCGCCGCCGGCATCGTCTTCACCGACATCGCGCGCGACGGCACCGGCAGCGGCGTGAACGCGGCCGCCGTCGACGCGCTCGCCGCCGCCGTCACCCTGCCGGTGATCGCCTCGGGCGGCGTGGCGTCCCTCGACGACGTGCGGGCGCTGCGCGCGCTCGGCCGGCCCAACCTGACCGCGGTGATCGTCGGCCGCGCCCTCTACACCGGCGCCGTCGATCTCGCGGCGGCGCTGCGCATCGGCCGCGGCGAGGACGGCTGAGCCGATGCTGGCGAAGCGCATCATTCCTTGCCTCGACGTGAAGGACGGCCGCGTCGTGAAGGGCGTCAACTTCGTCGGGTTGCGCGACGCCGGCGATCCGGTCGAGATCGCGGCGCGCTACGACCGCGAGCAGGCGGACGAGCTCACGTTCCTCGACATCACGGCGTCGCACGAGAAGCGCCCGATCATCCTCGACGTCGTCGCGCGCACCGCCGAGCGCGTCTTCATGCCGCTCACCGTCGGCGGCGGCGTGCGCACGCTCGAGGACATCCGCGCGCTCTTGAACGCCGGCGCCGACAAGGTGTCGATCAACACCGCCGCGGTCGAGCGCCCCGAGCTCGTCGAGGAGGCGGCGATCCGCTTCGGCAGCCAGTGCATCGTCGTCGCGATTGACGCGAAGCGAGTAGGGGAATCATTCCAAGTCTTCACCCACGGCGGACGGACGCCGACGGGGCTCGACGCCGTCGAGTGGGCGGCGCGGATGGAGCAGCTGGGCGCCGGCGAGATCTTGCTGACGAGCATGGATCGCGACGGCACGCAGGCGGGCTACGATCTCGCGCTCACGCATGCGGTCAGCCGGCGCGTGCACGTCCCGGTGATCGCGTCGGGCGGCGTCGGGACGCTCGCGCACCTCTATGAGGGCCTCGCCGAGGGCGGCGCCAGCGCCGTCCTCGCGGCGTCGATCTTCCACTACGGGACGTACACCGTCCGCGAGTGCAAGGAGTACCTGCTCGCGCGCGGCGTGCCCGTCCGGCTCTGAGCGCGAGCCGCGAACGCGCGGAGGACTCCATGACGACGACGCTCCCGGCGATCGACATGTGGGCGCCGATCCTGCCCACACCCGAGATCCTGCGCCATGCGGCGGCGCACTTCCCGAAGGAGATGCTCGGGTACTTGCGCGTCTTCTACAAAGAGGAGACGACGCTCGACGCGTTTCGCGCTCGCGCAGCGTCGATCGAGTGCTCGGAAGTGGACGTCGTCGCGATGCTCGACGCCGCCGGCATCAGCCGCATGCTCATCACCGGCTTCGACGAGCGCTCGAGCTGCGGCGAGACGTGGGTCACGAACGAGTGCATCGCCCCGATCGCGACGCGCTACCCGGACCGCTTCATCCCGTACGCGGGCGCCGACGTCCTCGCCGGCATGAGCGCGGTGCGCGATTTCGAGTACTGGGTGCGCCAGCGCGGCTTCCGCGGCTTGAGCCTGCGCCCATTCATGATCGGCGTCCCGGCGGACGACCGTCGCTATTACCCGCTATATGCGAAGTGCATCGAGCTCGGCGTCCCGGTCAGCATCCACACGTCGGCGAACTGGACGACGGTGCGCGACAGCGACCTCGGCCACCCACGCCATCTCGACGTCGTCGCCGCCGACTTCCCAGAGCTGACGATCATCGTCAGCCACGGCGGCTATCCCTGGGTCCTCGAGGCGGTGCTGCTGGCGTGGAAGCACCCGCGCGTCTATCTCGAGCTCGCCGCGCACCGTCCGAAGTACTTCGCCACCCCGGGCACCGGTTGGGAGCCGCTCCTGCGCTTCGGCCAGACGACCATCGCCGACAAAGTGCTCTTCGGCTCCGGTTGGTTCCTCCTCGGGCGTCCGCCGGTCGCCGTCCTCGACGAGTTCCGCGCGCTGCCTGTGAAGCCGGCGGTGATGGAGAAGTGGCTCTCCGGCAATGCCGAGCGTGTCCTCGGCTGCGCACGTGCGGATGCGCGGCGACGAAGCGGCGACTGAACTTGACGAGAGGTCGTTCGATCGGCGCCCAACATGCCACGCCGAGCGATAGGACGACGAACAATATCACCAGATCCTGCGCGGCCGGACCGAACCAGTCGGCGATGATCGGGTGACCGTAGACCGGGTACAGCACGACTCGGATCAAGCAATAGTGGGTGAGGTAGATCGAACTGGCGGCACATTGCGCACTCGCGTCGGGTGACGTCGCGCCGCGGATCAACCGCTCTTCTGCGACGAACGGACCGCCGACGCGGCGTGGTGCTGCGCTTCGAGGAAGCGCTCGGCGTCGATCGCCGCCATGCAACCGGTGCCGGCGGCGGTGACCGCTTGGCGATAGGTGCGATCCTGGACGTCGCCGCAGGCGAAGACGCCGGGCACGCTCGTCTCGGTCGAGCTCTTCTTGGTGACGATGTACCCGTAGGAATCCATCTCGAGCTGGCCTTCGAAGATCTTGGCGTTCGGCGTGTGGCCGATCGCCATGAAGATGCCGTCAGTCTGCACGCGCCGCTCCTCGCCGGTCGTGAGGTCGCGCAGCGTAGCGCCGGTGACGCCGCCGCCCTGCGGATCGCCGTGGATCTCCTCGATGACCGTGTTCCAGATGAAGTCGATCTTCGGATGATCGAACGCGCGCTGTTGCATGATCTTCGAGGCGCGCAGCTCGGCGCGTCGATGGACGACGGTGACCTTGCGCGCGAACTTGGTGAGGAAATGCGCCTCCTCCATCGCGGTGTCGCCGCCGCCGACGACGAGGACGTCCTTCTCCTTGAAGAAGAACCCGTCGCACGTCGCACACGCCGAGACGCCGTAGCCCATGAGCCGGGTCTCGGACTCGATGCCGAGGAGCTTCGCGGCCGCGCCGGTGGCGACGATGAGCGTATCGGACGTGAGCGTCTGACCGTCGGAGAAGTGCAGGTGGAACGGGCGGCTGCCGAGCTCGACGCTCGTCACGTCGCCGAGCACGTAGTGGGTGCCGAACCGTTCGGCCTGCTGCTTGAAGAGCTCCATCAGCTCCGGCCCGAGAATTCCCGCGGGGAATCCCGGGTAGTTCTCGACGTCGGTGGTGATGGTGAGCTGGCCGCCCGGTTGCGTGCCCTCGACGACGAGCGGCTCGAGGTTCGCGCGCGCAGCGTAGAGCGCCGCGGTGAGTCCGGCGGGACCCGATCCGAGAATGACGGCCCTGAAGTGGGTGCGCTCCGGCATCGGCGAACCGTAATCAGCACGTCCGTACAATGCAAACGTCAGTGCGCGAGTTGTCATCGCGTTGTCGTGCCACTACAGTGCCGAGCCGCATGGCGACGGCACGCCCTACGAGGGCAAGTCCTGCGAGGACAAGCCCTACGAGGGCAGGCAAGCGACTCTCGCATCTCGACGCGCGCGGTCGGGCGCGGATGGTCGACGTCGGCGCGAAAGCAACGACGCAGCGCGAGGCCGTCGCCGCGGCCCGCGTCGTGATGCGACCGGACACGTTGCAGCTGATCGTCGCCGGCCAGCTGCCGAAAGGCGACGTGCTCGCGGTCGCGCGCGTCGCCGGCATCGCCGCGGCGAAAGAGACGTCGCGTCTCATCCCGCTCTGCCATCCGCTGCTGCTCACCCACGTCGCCGTCGACTTTCGGCCCGATGCCGCAGCCGGCATCCTCGACGTTCAGGCGAGCGTACGCCTCGAAGGACGGACCGGCGCGGAGATGGAAGCGCTCACCGCGGCGACGATTGCGGCGCTCACCGTGTACGACATGTGCAAGGCGGTCGATCGGGCGATGGAGATCACCGCGGTGCGCCTGCTGCGCAAAGCGGGCGGCAAGAGCGGCGTCTACGTTCGCGACGCGAAGAACGGCGCGTCGGTGCGCGGCCGGGCCTGAGAGGGTCGCGATGCGCGTCGACCTCAAGCCGGGCCGCGACTTCGCGCTGCGCGCCGGACACCCGTGGATCTTCTCGGGCGCGATCGCGCGCGTCGAGGACGCCGACGGCCCGGGCGCGATCGCCGACGTGTACGCCGCCGACGGGCGGCTCCTCGGGCGCGGCACGTGGCATCCGAAGACGAGCATCGCCGTGCGCATGCTGACGCGCGGCGCGGAGCCCGTCGACGCCGCACTCGTGCGCGGTCGTCTCGCGTCGGCGCTGCGTTGGCGCCAGAGCGTGCGCGGCTCGGATGCGTGGCGGCTCGTGAACGGCGAGGGCGACCGGCTTCCGGGCGTCGTCGTCGATCGCTACGGCGACTTTCTCGTCGCGCAGTTTCTGACGGCGGGCGCCGAGCGGTTGAAGCCGTGGGTTATCGAGGGCCTCGAGGCGCTCTGCGCGCCGCGGGGCATCTTCGAGCGCAGTGAAGGCAACGTGCGGCGCGCCGAAGGTCTCGCCCCCAGTACGGGCGTGCTCGCCGGCGCCGAGCCGCCGGCCGACGTCGTCATCGAGGAGAGCGGCCGGCGACACCGCGTCGACGTCCGCGGCGGCCAAAAGACCGGCTTCTTCCTCGACCAGCGTCCGAATCGCGACCTCATCGCGACGCTCGCCGCCGGGCGCCGTGTCTTGAATCTCTTCGCCTACACCGGCGCGTTCGCGATCGCGGCGGCGCAAGGCGGCGCGGAGCACGTCACCTCGGTCGAGAGCTCGGCGGCGGCGATCCTGCACGCCGAGGAAAGCTGGTTCCTGAACGGCTACGATCCCGAGCGTGCGAGCTTCGTCCGCGACGACGTGTTCACGTTTCTCCGCGGCGACCTGCCGTCGTTCGATCTCGTGATTCTCGATCCGCCGCCGTTCGCACGCCGTCGCCTGGACCACGACCGCGCCCTCGCCGGGTACAAGGACGTGAACCTGCAAGCGTTCCGCCATACGGAACGAGACGCGCTGGTGATGACCTTCAGCTGTTCGCAGCACGTCGAGGCCGAGGCGTTTCACGACGCGGTCGCGGCGGCGGCGGCGGACGCCGGGCGCGAATGTCAGCTGCTCGCACGTCTTGGACCCGGCCTCGATCACCCGCAAGCGTTGGCGCAGGCGCAAGGTCGCTATCTCAAGGGGCTCTTGCTGCGCGTGATCGACGTCTACCCGGCCGCGCACGTGCGGACGACGACCGATGCGCGGACACACACGACGGACGCGTCGTTCGTGCGTCGCCAACACGCCGCTCCATGATGAAGACGCTCGCCTCGTACGGGCTGTGGTTGCTGATCCTCGTCACCTGTCCGCTGCTCTTCGTCGGCGCGCTGGTGCTGTGGGCGGTGACGGCGCCGTTCGATCGGCGGCTCCGCGCGCTGCACCTGTACGCCTGCGCGTGGGCGTCGCTCTACACGTACGTCTTCCCGTACTGGACGGTGCAGGTGCGCCACCGCGCGCGCATTCGCGACGGCGAGACGTACGTGCTCGTCGCCAACCACCAGTCGCTGATCGACATCCTCGTGCTCTTCCGGCTGTACAAGCACTTCAAGTGGGTGTCGAAGCAGTCCATCTTCCGCGTGCCGTTCGTCGGCTGGAACATGACCCTGAATCGCTACATCGCGATCCGGCGCGGCGACCGCGGCGACGCGCGCCGGATGATGGCCGCGTGCGGCGAGGCGCTCGAGGGCGGCAGCTCGATCATGATCTTTCCCGAGGGGACCCGCTCGCCCGACGGCGAGCTGCGCGAGTTCCGCCACGGCGCCTTCACGCTCGCGTTCCATCATCACGTACCGATCGTCCCGATCGTGGTCGACGGTACCCTCGACGTGCTGCCGAAGCACGGGCTCACGCTGCACGAGAGCGCCGCCATCGTGATCCAGGTGCTCGAACCGATCGCTCCCGACGCGTTCGCGGACGCCGATGCGCTGCGTGTCGACGTGCAGCGGGTCATGGCGGCCGAGCTGGCGCGCCTGCGCGCCGGGCGTAGCCGCGCGTCGCGCGAAGAGCGCGTCGCCGTCGGCTGACGCGCGGCAGTTGCAGGCGCGATGCCTCCGCGTAGCCGTGCGCGCGCGGAGGCGATCGGCGATGATCGCGCGTGACGCGCAGTCGGCGTCGACACGCGCATGGTGCCGAGCGAGAGACGGTCTTCATCCATCAAGAGTTGGCCGCCGGAGGAGCGTCCACGCGAGAAGCTCCTGGCGCGCGGCCCCGAGCACTTGAGCGACGCCGAGCTCCTCGCCGTGCTGCTGCCGACCGGCGGACGCAACGTCAACGCGATCGAGCGCGGCCGGGCGCTGCTCGCGCGCTTCGGATCGCTGCGCGCGCTGCTCGGCGCATCACCCCGTGCGCTCACGGCGGCACCGGGGCTCGGGCCGGCGCGCGTCGCGCTCGTCCGTGCGGTCGGCGAGATCGCCCGCCGCGCCGTCGAGCGGCGCGTCGCGCCGCACGCGCCGCTGCGCACGAGCGCCGAGGTCTATCGTCACTGCGGAGCCCGGCTCGCGGCGCTCCGCAAGGAGCAGTTTCACGTGCTCCTCCTCGACGGAAAGAACCGGCTGATCAAGGACGTGCGCATCTCCGAGGGGTCGCTCACCGCGTCGCTCGTCCACCCACGTGAGGTGTTCGTTCCCGTCGTCGAGGAGTCGGCCGCCGCGATCATCCTCGTCCACAATCACCCGAGCGGCGATCCGACACCGAGCGCCGAGGACATCGCCATCACCGACCGCCTGCGCAAGGTCGGTGAGCTCATGGGCGTGAGCGTCCTCGACCACGTCGTGATCGGCGAGGGCCGCTACGTCAGCTTCGCCGACGAGGGGTTGTTCTAGGAGCCGCCCGGATTCACTCCGGGCGGCGATGCCCATCGCGAGCGTCAGCGAGCGGGGGCGAAATCAGAATGGAATATCGTCGTCGGTGCTCGACCCGCCGCCGGCGGGCATCTCGTCCGGCAGCGGCGGTGCGCCCGCGCCGGCACCGGTGCCACGCCCCGCGCCGCCGCCGAGGAAGCGCACCTGCAGCGCGATGATCTCGGTCATGTAGCGCTTGTTGCCGTCCTTGTCGTCGTAGCTGTGGGAGCGGATCGATCCTTCGACGTAGACCTGCCGGCCTTTGGAAAGATACTGGCCGCAGTTCTCTCCCTGCTTTCCCCACACGACGATGTTGTGCCACTCGGTACGCTCTTGCTTGTGCCCCTCGGCGTCGTTCCAGGTCTCGCTGGTCGCGAGCGGGAACTTGCAGACGGCCTTGCCGCCGCCCGTGAACCGCACCTCCGGGTCCTTCCCGAGATTGCCGACGAGTATGACCTTGTTGACCGACATCGTGCCTCCCGCGCGTCACCCGACGCTCCCCGACGGCTTAACAGCCCCCGTCCACACTCGTCAACGACGCCGAGTATTCGTCGACGCCGAGCGCCCGAGCGCGGAATAGCCGGCTCAGTGTCGGGTGCGAATTGCAACGTCGCTCCATGCGCCGGCGAGGGCGGGCGTGGACATTGGGCGGGACCGCGTTGTGCGCACTGAACCTCTTGCGCACGCGGCGGGCCCGACCAATGTCCACGCCCGCCCTCGCCGGCGCACGGGGCGCTTCGTAAATTGACAACGTGATATGCTGCTGGATAGCTTTTCAGCTGCGCAACGGCGCTCGCGGAGGTCCGGTGATCCTCGGGATCGTCAGGCTGATCGTATTCGGAATCGATACGGCGCTCTGGATTCCGCCGATTCTGCTCGCGTCGCTCGCCGATGGCGACGCGCGGCTCGCCTTTCGCCTCGCGCAGGGCTGGGCGTCGGTCAATCTCAAGGTCACCGGGACCCGCGTCGCCGTCGACGGCCTCGAGCAGCTCGATCCCCGGCAGTCGTACGTCTTCATGTCGAATCATCGCAGCAACCTCGATGTGCTGGCGCTGGTGGAGGCATTGTGGGATTTTCAGCTGCGGTGGGTGGCGAAGGAGGAGCTATTCCGGATCCCGCTCTTCGGGTGGGCGCTCCGCGCGACGAAGCAAATCCTGGTGAACCGCGCCGACCACGCGCAGGCGGTCGCGAGCCTCGCCGCCGCGAAGCAACGCATGCACGACGGCATCTCGGTCGTCTTTTTCCCCGAGGGAACGCGCGGTCGCGGCGGCGACATGCTGCCGTTCAAGAAGGGCGGCTTCGTGTTCGCGATCGAGACCGGCGCGACGATCGTGCCGATCGCGATTACCGGCACGGCGAGCATCCTGCCGCGTGCCGGCTGGCTGGTGCGACGCGGCGGCGACGTGCGAGTGTCGATCTGCCGGCCGATTCCGGCGCGCGCCTACACGATCGCGCAGCGCGACGCGGTGCTTGCCGACGTGCGCGCGGCGATCACCGCACGCCTCGCCGTGATCGACGCCGCCGCTTCCGCCGTGCCGAGCGGCGTGCCGGTTTCGGCGCCCGTCGGCATGCGCTCATCGGTGCGCAGCTGACGGCCGGCGTCGCGTCGGGCCCGGCATGAGCGAGACGCTGCGGATCGTTCCCCTCGGCGGTCTCGGCGAGATCGGCCTCAACATGCTGCTCGTCGAGTACGGCGACCGCGCCGTCGCGATCGACTGCGGCGTGATGTTTCCAGAGCCCTCGATGTTGGGGATCGATCTCGTCGTCCCCGACGTCTCGTATCTGCGCGACCGCCCCGAGCGTCTCCAGGGAATCGTTCTCACCCACGGGCACGAGGACCACATCGGCGCGCTGCCGTTCGTCGGCCGCGAGCTGAAGGTGCCGACGTACGCGAACGGCTTCGCGCATGCGCTCATCGAGCAGAAGCTCGCCGAGCACGAGCTCACGCTGCCGCTCGAGCGTTTCAAAGCCGGCGACGTGTGGCGTGTCGGCCCGTTCGAGATCGAGGCCGTGCACATCACCCACAGCATCGTCGACGCGGTTGCGCTCGCGATCACGACGCCGCTCGGCACGATCGTGCACACCGGCGATTTCAAGTTCGACCAGACGCCGCTCGACGGCCACCCGTCGGATCTGCGGCGCTTCGCCGCGCTCGGCGATCGTGGCGTGCTGGCGCTCCTCTCCGACTCGACGAACGTCGAGCGCCCGGGCGTGACGCCGTCGGAGCGCAGCCTCGGACCGAAGCTCGAGGCGGTCTTCCGTCGCGCGAGAGGTCGCATCCTCGTGTCGACGTTCGCGTCGCACCTGCATCGCATCCAGCAGGTGCTCGACCTCGCCGCGCTCACCGACCGCAAGGTCGCGGTCGTCGGGCGCGGCATGGTGCAGAACGTCACGATCGGCCAGGAGCTCGGGTATCTGCGCGTCCCGCCGGGTCTGATCGTCGACGTCGGCGAGCTGCAGCGACTGCCGCCCGAGCGCGTCGCCTTGCTCACGACGGGCAGCCAGGCGGAGCCGCTCTCGGCATTGACGCGCATCGCGATGAACGATCACAAGCAGGTGACCGTCGGGCCCGGCGACACGGTGATCTTCTCCTCGAAGATGATCCCCGGGAACGAAAAGCCGATTTTCGACGTCATCAATCACCTGCACCGGCGCGGCGCCGAGGTGCAGTACGAGACCGTCGCCGACCTGCACGTCTCCGGGCACGCGAGCCAAGCGGAGCTGGCGCTGATGCTGAATCTCACGCGGCCGCGCTACTTCGTGCCGATCCACGGCGAGTATCGCCACCTCGTCCGCCACGCGGCGCTCGCGACCGAGATCGGCCTCGCCGCCGAGGACTGCTTCATCCTCGAGGATGGCGACGTCCTCGAGATCGACGGCGTGGGGGCGCGTCGCGCCGAGTCGATCGCCGCCGGCCGCGTCTTCGTAGACGGCAAGGGCGTCGGCGACGTCGGCGACGTCGTGCTGCGCGACCGTCGCCACCTCTCCGACGGCGGCATGATCCTCGCGATCCTCGCCGTCAACCAGCACACCGGCGAGATCATCTCTGGTCCCGACCTCGTGTCGCGCGGCTTCGCGATCGAGGACGAGAGCCAAGCGTATCTCGAGCGTGCGAAAGAGGTCGTCCTCGAGGCGCTCGCCGCGCTCGCGCCGGAGTTGCGGACGATTCCCGCCGAGGTGAAAGAGGAGATGCGGAAAGCGCTGCGGCGGTATTTCAAGAAGACGCTGGAGCGCCGGCCGGTCGTGCTGCCGTTCGTGATGGAGCTCTGATGCCGCCCGCCGACGCCGCGATCGTCGACGTCACCGCGGTCGATCACATCTACGTCGCCGTCCGCGACTTCGAGCGCTCGCTGCGGTTTTACGACCGGGTGATGCGCCTCCTCGGCTTCCGCAAGGGCACGATGCCGGTCGCGGGCGAGCCGCATGCGCACTACTTCAACCGGGTTACACAGTACACGATCCGACCGGCGCACGGCGCGGACGCGCACGATCCGTATCGCGCGGGGGCGCTGCACCACCTCTGCTTCCGCGTCGCGACACGAGCCGACGTCGATGCGGTGGTGGCGGCGTTGCGGGCGATCGGCGTCGATGCGAGCGCGCCGATGACCTTCCCCGAGTACGCGCCCGACTACTACGCCACGTTCTTCTCGGACCCCGACGGTATTCGGCTGGAGGTCGTCGCCCATCGACTCCTGCGCTCGCTCGTGCGCGATCACTGGGACGAGCTCGCCGAGTTCGAGGATCCGCTCCGCAAGGCCGGCTTGATCTGACCCGTCAGGAGTGGTCGTGCGTCGCGACGATCGTCAGGCGTCGCGCTCGGCGATGTCCGACTCGTAGCGCGTGAAGAGCTCGAGAAACTCAGCCTGCTCGCGCGGTGGAATCCCCCGACGCGCGAGCGCCTCCGCTGCGTAGGCGAGATTCGCGTCCCACTCGGCGCGCGTGATGCCGAGGCCCGCGTGCGATGTTTTCATGTCGCGGCCGATGTACACGCACGGACCGCCGGCCAGCGCGCAGAGCTGATCGACGAGCAACTGCCGCGCCCGCAAGTGCGAATCAGTGCTGCGGCCGGTGGCGAACCTCGTGAACCGCGGGTCGGCGCGGAGCGACGCGAAGAGATCGTCGACGATCGCGGCGCTCACGTCGTACCCGCCGAGGCGCCGGTAGAGGGACCGGTCGTTCACGAGAGTATGATCGGTCGAGGTTTGGGCGGACGCCAATGACCTCGCATACGGGTGCCGCGTTACGATGCGCCCGTGCATGGCGCACGGCTCGCGAAGAGCTTCCCGTCGGCGTCGACGCATGCGTACGCGGCGCCGCCGGTCGCGAGCGGCGTCGAGGTGATGCGGCCCTCACCGTCGACGCTGAACCCGGACGTGGCGATCGCGACGTCCGTGAAATGCGCCTCACGCAGATCGACGCCGCTCGTGACGGTTCCGAATCCCGGATGCACACGGATCAACGCGTCGGTCACGGCGGTCCCGCCGGGGTTCGAGCGAAACGCGATCCCTTCGTGAAAGCCGCCGGCGCCGGCCGCATCGCCGTTCAGAATGCCGAGCGCGACGTCCGACGGTCGCGAGCCGATCGCGAACACGTTGATGCCGCTCACCGGCACGTTCGCGCCGAGATTCCCGACGTCGACCTCGAGGCCTTGTACGACGCCGGACTCCATGTCGCCATGCGCGAACGCCAGCACGTTCGCACCCCAGATGCCGCCGATGCGCCCGTGGCCGTCCATCAACGCGTAGAGTGCGACGGCGTCGTCGCGGTTCTCGCGGTTCTCGGTCGCGACGGTGAGGGTGAAATGCCGCGTGCCGTCGTCAGGAACGCGCTCGGCGATCCCAACGCCGGGTGTGATCGGCGGTAGCCCGGCTTCCTCGAGCTGGCGCGCGAGCGAGCCGCCGTTCAGCTCGAAACGCGTCGTCGCCGCGTTCGTCGCATCGCCACCGCCACCTCCGCCGCACGCATATCCGGCGGCGAACAGCGCGACTCCGATGATCGTCGTTCGTGGTCGCATGGTACCTCCTCGTTCGTGCCCTCGTTCCGTTGGAGTGACGGTGCCTGGCGGGTCGATCTTACGCAGCACGCCGCGGCGGCGCAGGTCATGCGGGCTTGCGCTCGCGGCGGGGATCGTGAGAAACCTGGCGCGGGTCGAGGAGGAATGTGGGGCGGAGCGCACGCGTGGCGCGGGAGAACGGCGAGAAGGGGCGCGGGTCGTCCACGCTCTGGCACGAAGTCGAGGCGATCTTCGCGATCGCCGGCGCGTGCTACCTTGCCGTCAGCTTTCTCACGTACGTGCCCGGGCGTGCAGGGGCGAATGCGGGCGGGCCTGTCGGACACCTCCTCGCGGACCTGTTCGTCCAGGCGTTTGGCCTCGCCGCCTTCCTCGTGCCGGCGTTCGTCGCGTTCGTCGCGGTGCTGGTGCTGCGCGGTCTGCCGGTGGCGCCGTCGATGGCCCGCGGCGGTGCGCTGACGGCGCAGCTGCTGCTGATCGCGACGGCCTTGGCGCTGCTGCGAGGGCCCGGCCGCGAGTCGGCCGCAGGGGGGTGGGTCGGCGGCTTCTTCGCGTTCGAGCTGCGCGGGCTTTTCAGCATGGCGGGCGCGGTGATGATCGTGCTGACGGGACTCCTTCTCACGACGATGATCGCGACGGGCGGCTCGCTCGTCGGCGGCGTGGGCACGATAGCGCGACGTGCGTCGGCGGCGGGGCAGGCGCTCGGGACCGGCCTCGCCCGTCTCTGGCCGCGTCGGCGCGACGAGGAGTCCGACCAGACGCCGGTCGCACGCGCGCGCCGCGAGCGCGACGGGCGCGACCGCGAATCGCGCGACGAGGCAAGCCACGACGACGCGGGTCGCGGACGCGATGCACGCGAGCGCGACGGCAAGAAGCCGCGCATGTCGGCGCCGCCGCCGATCCTCGTGAACGACCCCGAGCCGCGGCCGGAGAAGAGCGCGAAGAAGGAGCCGAAGGCGCTCAAGCAGGAGGAGTTCCACTTCGCGCCCGGGCCCTCCTACGAGCTGCCGCCGGCGAGCTTCCTCGACGCGCCGATCGACACCGGCGTGCACATCGACGAGGAGGCGCTGATCGCGAGCTCGCGGATTCTCCAATCGAAGCTCGCCGACTTCGGCGTCGAGGGGAAGGTCGTCGCCGTCCGCCCCGGGCCGGTGATCACGACCTTCGAGTTCGAGCCCGCGGCTGGCGTCAAGGTGAATCGCATCGTCACGCTCGCCGACGACCTGTCGATGGCCCTGCGCGCGCACAGTGTCCGCATCCTCGCGCCGATCCCCGGGAAGCCGGTCGTCGGCATCGAGGTGTCGAACCCGCGGCGTGAGAAGGTCTATCTGCGCGAGATCATCCAGAGCGACCAGTTCCAGCGCTCGGAGTCGAAGCTGACGCTCGCGCTCGGCAAGGACACGACCGGCAACACCCACGTCGCCGATCTCGGGAAGATGCCGCACCTCCTCATGGCCGGCGCGACCGGCACCGGCAAGTCGGTGTCGCTGAACGCGATGATCATGAGCATCCTCTACAAGGCGAACCCCGCCGACGTACGCTTCATCATGATCGACCCGAAGATGCTCGAGCTCTCGATGTACGACCACATTCCGCACCTCCTCGTGCCGGTCGTGACGGATCCCAAAAAGGCGGCGCACGCGCTCGCCAACGTCATGCGGCAGATGGACCTTCGCTACCGCATGCTGCGCGACAAGGGCGTGCGTAACATCGACAGCTACAACCGCATGCTCGCCGCCGAGGCGGCGGAGAAGCGCGCCGGCGTCATCGAGCTCACGACACCCGAGACCGGCGACGACGAGGACTGGTCGGCGCCCGCCGAGCCGGCGCCCACCGGTGAGCCGATCGTGCACGAGCACCTGCCGCGCATCGTCATCATCGTCGACGAGCTCGCGGATCTGATGATGACGGTCGGCCGCGACGTCGAGGAGTCGATCACGCGCCTCGCCCAGAAGGCACGGGCCGCCGGGATCCATCTCATCCTCGCGACGCAACGGCCGTCGGTCGACGTCATCACCGGCTTGATCAAGGCGAACTTCCCCGCCCGCATCTCCTTCCAGGTGACGTCGCGCATCGACTCGCGCACGATCCTCGACGCCATCGGCAGCGAGCGCTTGCTCGGAGAAGGCGACTGTCTCTTTCTGCCGCCCGGCACCGCGCGCATCACGCGCATCCACGGCGCGTACGTGTCCGAGGGCGAGATCCAGAAGGTCGTCGACTTCTGGAAGGCGCAGGGCGGGCCGCAGTACAAAATGGAGCTCCTCGAAGGGGACGACGACGAGGAGGGCGGCGAGGACGACGCCGAGGACCTCTACGACGAGATGTACGATCAAGCTGTGCGCGTCGTCACCGAGAGTCGCCAAGCGTCGATCTCCTGGCTACAGCGACGCCTGCGCGTGGGCTACAATCGCGCCGCGCGGATGATCGAGCGCATGGAGCGCGACGGGGTCGTCTCGGCAGCGGAAGGGGCTCGGCCACGCGAAGTCTTGGCGCGTCGAATGGAAGATTGAGGTTGCCGCCGCGGCGAGCGTGGTGGGGGTCACACCTGCACCCCGCGTGCGCAAAAGGTTCAGTGCGCACAACGCGTGCAGGAGTGATCCCCACCGCGCTCGCCGCGACGGCAGCTATCTCAATCCTCATTTCCGCGTCGCGGGGCTTTGCGCACGACGAGACGGCGCCGCATTCCGCCCGACCGTCGCGCTCGCCCGCCGCGGCGGCGGGGTCGCAGGGCAACGGCGCGAAGGGTGTTGAGTCCTGTCCGCCCCTGGCCCAGACGGTGCAGCGGTTGCAGGCGCGGTACGACGCCACCAAGAATTTTCGTGCGGACTTTCGGCAGGAGACGGCGATTGCGTCCGTCGGGCAGGGCGAGGAGGCGTTCGGGTCGGTCGTGTTCGTGAAGCCGGGGCGGATGCGTTGGGAGTTTCAGTCGCCGCAGCGGCAGTCGATCATCGCTGACGGGACGACGCTGTGGATCTATCAACCCGACGACCGGCAGGTGCTGAAGGCGGCGTTCAACGCGGCGTTCGTGTCGACGACGCCGGTTTCGTTCCTCGCCGGCGTCGGCCGCATCAAGGACGACTTCGAGGTCGAGCAGGATATTCGCGGCTGCAACACGCAGCGCATCTATCTGAAGCTCGTCCCGAAGCGCACGCAAGACGTCGGCAGCTTGACGCTCGCGGTGTCGCGGCCGGCCTTCGACATCGTCGAGGCGGCGATTACGGATCCGGTCGGCAACGTGACGACGCTCAGCTTCTCGAACCTCCAGCGCAACGTCGACGTGCCCGACGACGAGTTCCGCTTCGTCGTGCCCGAGGGCGTCGACGTCGTGACGGCGCCGAGCGGCGCGCCACAATAGTCGGTCGGGCTGTCGGGCGGCGCAGAGTGGCCCTCGGCGCCGGTCCCTGGTAGGTAGCGCGTATGCCGTCGTTCGACGTCGTGTCGCGGGTCGATCTGCAAGAGATCGACAACGCGCTCAACCAGACGCGCAAAGAGGTGGCGCAGCGCTACGACCTGAAGGACTCGAAGACGGAGATCACCTGGGATCAGCAGCAGATCGTGATCACCTCCGCCGACGACTTCAAAGTGAAAGCAGTCGTCGACGTGCTGCAATCGAAGCTCGTCCGCCGCAACGTGCCGATCAAGAACCTCGACTACGGCAAGGTCGAGCAGGCGTTGGGCGGGCGGGCGCGGCAGGCGATCACCGTCCAGCAGGGGATCGACTCCGAGAAGGCGCGCGAGATCGCGAAGAAGGTGAAGTCGTCGGGCATCAAGGTGCAGGCGCAGATCGTAGAAGACGAGGTGCGGGTGAGCGGCAAGAAGCGCGACGACCTGCAAGCGATGATGCAAGCGCTCCGCGCCGAGGATTTCGGCGTCGCGCTGCAGTTCGTGAACTTCCGCGAGTGACGCGCGCCGGTCTCGCCGCGCAGATGGCGCGCTGCAAGGACGGGCGTCCGGAGAACACCCACCCGCTGAACCGCGGAGCCGTGCAAGAGCGCGTGCCGCTCTTCGAGTCGTATCTACGATTCGCCGAGGCGCTGGCGCGCTGCTCGCCCGAGCCGACGAACCGCGCGGGATGCGTCCTCGTGAGCTTCAATCTCGAGCGCGTCCTCGGCGCCGGTTTCTCCGGCGGCGCCGCGACTGCGGTCGGCGGCAAGAGCACGCGGCCACGCGGTGGCAGCCATTTGCACGCCGAGGAGCACGCGCTGCTGATCGCCGGCGCCGTCGAGAAGGACAAGCTCATGTTCGTGACGCGCGCGCCCTGTTATCTCTGCGCGGTCCGCGCGATCAACAGCGGCGTGAGCCACGTCTACTATCGCCATCGCGGGCCGCACCCGCCCGACGGGCTCGAGCTCCTGCGACGCGCGGGGAAGACCGTCGTGCATTACGCGACGTGGCGCCCGCCCGTCGCTTCCGCGGCGGGGCCGGCGAGTCGCGCCGTGGGCGCCGCGTTTACGACCCCGCGCCTGCCGCCGCGGCTCACGTTGCCGGAGGCGTACCAGCGCTTCGCCGAGGCGCTCGCGCTGCGCTCGACCGACGGCTCGCAGAAGGTCGGCTGCGTCGTCGTCTCCGCCGACCTCGAGCGCGTCCTCGGCGTCGGCTACAACGGCGGCGCCGCCGGTATCAGCGATCGCGCGTTCATTCCCGCCGATCGCAGCGGTTACGTCCACGCCGAGGAGAACGCGCTCCTCAAGGCGGGCGCGATCGAGAAAGACAAGACGATGTTCATCACCCACACCCCGTGCGTGATGTGTGCGAAGCGCGCGATCAACAGCGGGGTGGCGAAGGTGTACTGCCGGCAGCCGAACGTCCGCGGCGACGCGATGGGCGTCGACGTGCTGCGCGCCGCCGGCAAAGAGGTCATCTGGTGGCACGAGGGCCGTTGATTCCCGAGGTCGAACGGTCGTTGCCGGGCGAGGGCCGGAGAGCGGGCGCGCCACGCAGGCACAGCAGGTATTCGACCTATTCGCCTGCGAGGCGCGCCCGCTCCCCGGCCCTCGCCCGGTGGCGGCGCGTACCGGCACCGTCAATCAACGATTCCCTGGTGGTTCAGGCGTGAATCGCGCGGCCGTTCTTTTCGACATCGGCGACACGCTGGTGCGGCGGCCGGACGTCGGCCCCGGCCGTCGCATCGCCGACGCGCTCGGGCTCGGCCGCGACGAGGCGCGCACGATCGGCGGCTGGCTCTTCCGCGAGGCGTTCGCGTCACCGCATGCGCTCGCACAGCGCCTGCGGGACGCGTTCGGACTGCCGGATCGTATCGACGAGCCGATCGCCGCGATCTGGCGTGCGCAGGAGACGGAGCCGGTCGAGGTGGACGGCGCGACGGCATGCGTCGCCGCCGTCCGCGAGCGCGGCGCGCGCGTCGGCGTGGTCTCGAACATCTGGGCGCCGTACGAGGCGGGGTTCCGCCGCGCCTGTCACCAGATCGTGCCGCTCGTCGAAACGTGGCAGCTCAGCTATCGCGCCGGCATCGCGAAGCCGGACCCTACGCTCTTCCGCGCGGCGCTCGACGCGCTCGACGTGACGCCGGCGAACGCAGTGATGGTCGGCGACAGCCTGGAGAAGGACGTACGGCCGGCGCTCGCGCTCGGCATGCAGGCGGTGTGGATCCCCGTCGCCGACGAGGGCGTCGGCGCGCCGCCGGGCGCGCTCGTCGCCCGCGACCTGCACGAGGCGCGGCAGGTGCTCGTCGCGCTGCTCGGCGGCCGCGCGCAATTGGTGTAGAGCGTCCCCATGCACGTCACGCGCATCGAATCCTTCGGTATCGACGACCTCTTCGCCGCGCTTCGTCGCGTCACGTTGCACGAGCGGCCGTGGAGTCTGCCCTACGCGCGCGCCGACCTGACGCTCCTCGAGGCGTTCTCGCCGGACGCGCTGGTACCGGCGCAGCGCTACGTGAAGCATGCCGAGGTGGTGAAGATCGGCCGCTTGGCGGCGGCGCTCGCGGAGCATGGCGTCGATCTCTACGGTCTGCGCGGCTTCGTGCGCTTCTGGACGCCGGATGGGCCGACCGAGGGCATGGACCTCCTGCCGCCGGTCGTCGAGTGCTCGCGCGAGCCGGCGGGGCCGTGCGTGAAGCTCATCAACGACGGCATGCACCGCGTCTACTCGGCGCGTGCCGCGCGCCGGCCGATCACGGTCGTATACGTCGCCGGCGTGCCGGACGAGACGCCGTACTACGCGTTTCCGAACCCCGCCGGCTGGGAGGGCGTCGAGGAGATCGAGGAGATCTCCGAGCAGTACGCGAAGAAGCACTACCGCCTCGAGCCGCACCGCTCGCTCTATCGCGACTTCAACACCGCCTTCCGCAACGCCACCGGATTTCGCGCGCGCGCCGTGGAGGCGTGAGGAGCGGCGCCCGGCGTGGCCTTCGACTTCGCCCGTGAGTGGCCGTTCTTCCCCGACGACGAGAAGCTGCGCATCTTCGAGCCGCGGGCGAACGTCGCGATCCTGATCGGCCACACCGCGACCGACGTCAGCGGCGCGACGAAAGTCGACGCGCCGCTCGCCGTGTTGCTGGAGCGGCTGCCGGCCGAGTTTCCGACGGCATCGATCGCGGCCATCGGCACGATCGCCACGTTGCGCGATGGGGTCGAGCGGGTCGTGCAGAACCTCTTGACCAACCCGTACATCACCGTGCTCGTGCTCTGCGGCGACGACTCGCCGGTCTTCTCGCCGCTCGAGGGGATTCGCTGCCTGCACGCGCACGGCGTCGACGAGGGGCGACACGTCATCCCGGCCGAGCGCGACGGGCGCGCGGCGAAAATTTTCGCGCGCGACGCGCTGGCGACGCTCTCGCACGAGGAGATCGCCTGCTTCCGCCGCCGCGAGCTCGCGATCGTCGACGCCCGCGGTGCGCTCGATCCGGCGGCGTTCTTCGCCGACGTCGCGCGCCGCCTGCCGACGCTCGTGCGTCCCGTCGCGACGCCGTCCTGGCGCGCGCTCGAGGAGATCGACCCGTACCGCTGGCGGCCGCGGACGATTCAAGTGCCGTCCGGCGTGCTCGAGCCCCCTCTGGGATTGCGGGTCGCGCTCTGCGGGGCCGACCTCGTCGTCGACCACGACGGACTCGACGTCCCGCGCATCGTCGCTACGGGCAAGGCCGACGGGCGGGCGCAGCGGGCGATCCACGAAGTCGTGCGTCGCGGGCTCCTCGCTGACGATGCCGCGTTCGCGTCGCGCCTTGCGGCCGTCGGTCTCGCGGCGGAGCGCGCGGTGCTCGCGGCGGAGTTTCCCGACGACGCCGCGCGCCTCGGCCAAGAACAGATCGACGTCACGACGAGCGACGGCGCGAACGTGATCGTGGCGCACGCGTCGCCGTTGCGTCTCGACCCGACGGGCTTCTTCAAGATCCACGTTGCGTACGAGCAGGGGACGCTCGCGGCCGACTACCACGAGGCGGACGGCCGTCACGTCGAGACCCTGGTCGGGCGGAGCGCCGAAGATCTGCTCGCGGCGATCGTCGGCGGACCCTACGTCGGCGGCGACGACGAGACCCGGGCGCAGCACCTCGCGTACCTCGCGGTGCAGATCGCGCGCGCCGATTTCGCGCTGCGCACCGGCCTCAGGTTCGAGGAGGGGCAGGGGCTGTCGTCGGAGGCGCGGAAGAACGTCGGCCACCACCTCGTCGCCGCGAGCGTGATCGCGGGCGGATCGCTCGAGGAGACGTGGCTACGTGGTCTCACGCACCTCCGCGAGGAAGGGCTCCTCACGACGACGCAAAAGGGGCGCGTCGCCGAGGGTTGGTGCACGCTCTTCGGCGTTCCCGACATGGGAGCGATGACGATTCCGGAGGCGTATCCGGCGAGCGAGGACCACATTGCGCACTATGCGGCCGAGCTACTCGCCGCCGCGCCCGACGTGCGTGCGCGCGGCGACTACACGTACGGCGATCGCACGTGCCACTACTTCTTCGACCAGATCGCGGCGACCGGCGGCGCGCTCGCCACCGATCCGACGCGCGTGTACGTCAATCAGCGCTGGGTTCCCGAAGTCGATCTGCCGGCGCAGGCGCACCATCGGCCGTGCCTGGTCTTCGACCTATGGTTTCGCTGGGGCGGCAGGTTGCACACGTTGCAGATCGCCCGCAGTCACGATGTCTACGGCGGCCTGCCGCAGAACGCGCTCGGCATCGCGCGCGGCTGGGGACACGCGCTCGCGCGCGCCAGTGGCCTCCCGCTCGGCGACCTTTGGTTCTGCTCGATCTCGAACAACTTCCGCGTCGGTGACGACGCGGAGAACGTCCGTCGCGTCCTCCGCGGCGGTGTGCGCGCCGCGCCGCACGCATGCACGCTGCCGGAGCCGCGAGTCGAGGTGGTCGAGGAGGCGCGTGTGGTCGACGCGTTCGTGGAGGCGCGCGTCGCGGCCGGCGGTTCGCATGGCGGTCATGCGGCCGCGAGCACCGATCCCGAGAGTCCGATTCGCGTCCGACACATCATGGAGGTCGCCTCTCGACCGGTCGAGACGGCCGACGAGATCCTCGCGGCGACGCCGGTCCTGCGCGATCGCCTGCTGCGCTATCGCGGCGAGCTCGACCAGGTGGCGACCGTCGTCGCGCGGCTGCGCACGGAGGTCGAGCACGGCGGGCGCGAGCACAGCAACAGCCTCGTGCTCTCGCCCCGGGATCCGCGCGCCGACCGCGTCGCCGAGTCGACGCCGCTCGTCTGTCTCCAGGTCCGGCGCCAGCTCGGGCGCCTGCACGCGGCGTCGGTCCTCGTCGGCTGCGACGGTGTAACCCTCGTCCCCACGCTCCTCGCCTTACAGCGGCATCTCGCAAATGCTGCGGCAATCCCCGTCGGCTCGGCAACGTTCGTCCACGTCGCGACCCTTCCGGAGTAAGCCCGGACCGACGTCAGCGGTACGTCCCCATCGTCAGCGTCGCAACCGCGGGAGCGACGCGTCGCGCCGCCGGCCGCGCAAGCGTCGCGCCAGCGACGCGCGGCGTAGCCGCGCGCGGGAGCACTGCGGGCTATGCCCGCGGTGCGACGCCCATCGGAGCACCGGGCGCGAAGCGCCCGGGCGCACGGGGGCTACTCCAATTGACACGGCCGCGACGAGTCCCTACCATCCGCCCTCCCTACGAGGACCCGATGCGTAAAGCATTCTTGAACAAGTCACGCGAGACGTTGCTCGAAATGAAGAAGCAACTGCTCGCCGAGATCCAGCAGGAGCTGAAGCAGGGACGCGAAGCGTCCAAAGACGAGGGAATGGATACCTACGATCTCGCGAGCGAGGCGCGCGACCGCGAGATCAACTTCATTCTCACGGATCGCGATCGCGGTAAGCTGCAAGCGATCGAGGACGCGCTCGAGCGCGTCGAGGACGGCTCCTACGGCATCTGCGAGAGCTGCGAGGCGGAGGTCGCCGAGGGCCGGCTCCAGGCGATGCCTTTCACGCGTCTCTGCGTGCAGTGTCAGGCGGATCGCGAGATCGAGGCGAAGCAGAACCGGCGTGGCGAGGACGATCGGGCTTATCGCCGGCTCAGCACCACAGATCTCGACGAAGACAGCCACTGATCGCCGTCAGGCTGCTGCAGTCGCGTCCGCACACGCGCCCGACAGCCGCCGGTGAACGCCGATCAGGGGCAGTGCGCCATGAACGGGCCTGGTGGTAACCACATGTGGCCCAGGCCCAGGGTCCAAACGATCGCGCCTGCCGTGATGACGCCTAGGAGCATCGTGAGGACGGCCTTTGTCGCGTCGAAGCCTTGAACGCGCTCGACGCCGATGATGATGAGGAAAACTGAGTAAAGCACCACCAGCGGGCGGATGAGGGGCAGCCAGAGGAGCGCGAGGGGGGCGCTGGCGTAGGCGAGGGCGCGGAATGTGGCCTCGTAATCGCCGGTGCCGCCGAAGACGTGGCGGGCGATGACCATCAGGACAAAGCCACCGACGAACGCGCGGCCCAGGCCGAGCACGATGATCCAGAGCGCGAGCCCGCGCGGCCCAATGAGCAGAAACCCGACCGCGCTGATCGCGACGCAAATGAGGAGAAAGAGGAGCGGGCTCTGCAGGCCGCCCGTCACCGGCATCTCCTCGAAGAAGCGCCGCGGCTCGGTCGTGACGCGCTTCCAGACGCCGGTGAAGCTGTCGAAGAGGTTTTCCGTCTGGAGCTCGTGATGCATCCGATCCTCCTCGCCGCCTGCCGCGACGTGCGGCCTGTCTACAGAATGCGCGGCGGGCAGGCAAGGTGACGCGCGCGTCCCGGCGCGCGTTGACGGCGCTCTTCGAGGCGGCGCTCGCGCGCCTCGAGCCGTCGCTGCTCGTCGACGACCTGCTCGCCCGTGAGCAGCTCGCGCTCGCGCCTCTGCTCGAGCATGCGCGCCGGGCGGGTCTGCTGGTCGTCGGTGCGGGAAAGGGCGCGGCACGGATCGCCGCCGCGCTCGAGACGGCGCTCGCCTCTCTCGTCACGGGCGGACTCGTCATCGTGCCGCCGGGCTACGCCTGTCGGACTCGTCGCGTGCGCGTGCGACTCGCGCGCCATCCGCTGCCGGATCGGCGCGGCGTCGCGGCGACACGCGCGCTGCTCATGCTCGTCGCGCGACGTCGCCGCGCGGCGATCCTCGTCGTCGTGAGCGGCGGCGCATCCAGCTTGCTCGTCCTTCCGGCGCCGGGCCTCACGCTCGACGACAAGCGGCGCGCGCACGCGCTCTTGCTCGCGAGCGGGGCGAGCATCGCCGAGATGAACTGCGTGCGCGCGCATCTCTCGGCGGTCAAAGGAGGTCGGTTGGCGGTGCGTCTCGTCGGCCGTCCCGCGGTGGCGCTCGTCCTTTCGGACGTGCCGGGTGACGACGTCGCGGTCGTCGGATCGGGGCCGACGGTGCCGGACCGGACGACCTTCGCGGATGCGCTTGGCGTCGTGCGTCGATACGGAGTCGAGGAGCGGCTGCCGGCGCGCGTGCGTCGTCATCTCGGGCGCGGCGCCGCGGCGACGGTCCGGGAGCGGGGTGCCGACGGCCGTGTGCAGGATGACGCAGGACGGCGCATGCGTGATCACACCGGACGCGAATCTCGTCCGCCCGCTGACGCTGCGACGATCGCGCACGTGCCAACGTTGCTGCTCGCGGGCAACGGCACCGCGTGTGCCGCCGCGGCGCGCGCCGCGCGCGACCGCGGCTTCGCGCCCGTCGTACGCTTGCGCCGGCCGCTCAGCGGATCGACGTCGCAGGCGGCGCGGCGTCTCGCGGCGCGCCTGCGCGCGTTGCGAGCCGCGGCGCGTGGATCCCTTCCCGCGGTGCTCGTTGCCGGCGGCGAAACGACCGTGCGGCTCGGGCCGCGGGACACCGGCGGGCGCGGCGGACGCAACCAAGAGCTCGCGCTCGAGGTCGCGCGGCTTCTCGGCGGCGAGCGCGGGTGGCTCCTGCTGTGTGCCGGTACCGACGGCATCGACGGTCCGACCGACGCCGCCGGCGCGATCGTCGACGGCGACACGATCGCGCGCGCGGCGCGTGCGGGACGATCCGTCGACGAGGCGCTCGCGCGCCACGACGTGTATCCGCTCCTCGCCGCGATCGGCGCGCTCTATCGTCCCGGGCCGACGGGAACGAACGTCGCCGACCTGGTGATCGGCCTCGTCTGGCGCGATCGCGGGTGGCGGGTCCCGATGACCGTGTGATAAAACCGCGAAGCGTATGAACGAGGGCGCCCTGCGAGCGCGGCGCGCGGCGATCGCACAGGCGCTCGCGACGCCTACCTTCGACCTGCTCGTCATCGGCGGCGGCATCAACGGCGCGGGGATCGCCCGCGACGCGGCGATGCGTGGGTTGCAGGTGGCGCTCGTCGAGCAATGCGACTTCGCGAGCGGCACCAGCAGCAAGTCGTCGAAGCTGATCCACGGCGGCTTGCGCTATCTCGAGAACTTCGAGTTCGCGCTCGTGCTCGAGGCGAGCCGCGAGCGCGATCGCCTGCGCCGCCATCTCGCGCCGCACCTCGTGCAGCCGATGCCGTTCGTGTTCCCGGTCTTCGACGGCGATCCCGTCGGGCGGCTGCGGCTGACGGCCGGTCTCTGGGTTTACGACGGCCTCGCGGCCTTCAGGAACATCGCGCGCCATCGCTCGTGGAACCGGCGCGTCACCCTGCGCCACGAGCCGCGCCTGCGTACCGAGGGTCTGCGCGGTGCGCTGCACTACTACGATTGCTGGACGGACGACGCGCGGCTCACGCTCGAGACGACCCTCGCCGCGGTCGGCGCGGGCGCGGTCGTGGGCAACTATCTCGGCGTCGTCGAGTTCCTCCGTGAGGGAACGCAGCTCCGCGGCGCGCGCATCACCGACCGTCTGCACGGCGGCACGTTCACGATTGCCGCGCGGCAGATCGTCAACGCCACCGGGCCGTGGCTCGACGTCGTCCGACGCCTCGAGGATCCCACTGCGACACCCGTCCTGCGCCTCACGAAGGGCGTGCACGTGATCGTGCCACGCGAGCGTGTCGGCAACGTGCACGCGATCGTCGTGCGCGCGCCGCGTGACGGCCGCGTGATGTTCGCGATCCCCTGGGAGGACCAGACGCTCGTCGGCACGACCGATACCGACTACGAGGGCGACCCCGCCGCCGTCTCCGCCGGCGCCGACGACGTGCGCTACCTCCTTGAGGCGGTGAACCGTTATTTCCCCGCCGCGACGCTCGCCGAGCGCGACGTCGTCGGGGCGTACGCGGGTCTGCGGCCGCTCGTTGCGCCGGCGGACGCGAGCAGCCCGTCGGAGACGTCGCGCGAGGAGGAGATCTTCGAGAGCGCCGCCGGCATGCTGTCGCTCGGCGGCGGCAAGCTGACGACGTACCGGCGTGTTGCCGAGCGCGTCGTCGATCGCGTCGTCGAGCGCCTGCGCGTGCGCGATCCCGAGCGGCGCTTCGGGCCGTGCCGCACGGCCTCCGTGCCGCTGCCCGGCGCCGAGCTCCAGCTCCCGGAGCGCGGGGGCTTCGGCGGCTATGCGAAGCGCATGCGGGCGAGCGCGCCCGCCGGCGTCGACGACGGCC
Source organism: Binatia bacterium (assembly GCA_041488235.1). GTDB lineage: Bacteria > Desulfobacterota > Binatia > UTPRO1 > UTPRO1 > DP-19. The sequence goes on along the minus strand of JBGPOW010000029.1, from coordinate 3,716 downwards.
TCATGACGCACCTCCTGCACCGCTACGGTACGCGCGCGCCCGAGATCGTCGCGCTCGCCGCCGCCGATCCCGAGACTGCACGCCGCATCGTCCCCGACCTGCCGTATCGCCGCGCGGAGGTGACCTACGCGGTCGCGGCCGAGATGGCGGCGACGCTCGACGACATGCTACGGCGGCGCACGCCGCTCGCGTTCCGCGTGGTTGATGGCGCCGCGCCAGTGAGCGACGACGTCGCGAATCTCATGCGCGCCGTCCTCGGCTGGAGCGCCGAGGAGACGACCGCGGCCGTGAGCGCGTACCGCGCGGGCGTCGACCGCGAGCGTGCGCTCCGCCTCGGGGATGCGGCGCCTGAGGGCGATGTCGAGCGGCGCCTGCGCGCCTGACGGCCGCGGGACCCGTGTGGCGCCATCAACGCCGCGCCGGCTGGCGACGATGACGGTGTGGCGCCATCAATGCTGCGCCGGGTGGCGGCGATGACAGTCCGGACGGGACGCGCGGTCGAATCGGTCGCCGAGCGGCGTGCACGGGCGCGTCGCGTCGCGCGCGCGCTCGCCGATGCGTACCCGGACGCGTGGTGCGCGCTGCGCCACGAAAATGCGTGGCAGCTCCTCGTTGCGACGATTCTCTCGGCGCAGTGCACCGACGAGCGCGTCAACCTGGTGACGCCAGCGCTCTTCGCGCGCTACCCGACGCCGGCGGCGATGGCGGCGGCGCCGGCGCCGGAGCTCGAGAGCATGATCCGCTCGACGGGATTTTTCCGGCAGAAGACGAAGGCGCTGAAGAGCGTCGCGGCGGCGATCGCGGCGGGCGGCGGCGCGGTGCCGCGTGACATGGACGCGCTCGTCGCCCTCGGCGGCGTCGGGCGAAAGACAGCGAACGTCGTGCTCGGCACTGCGTACGGCGTCCCCGCGATCATGGTCGATACCCATGTCCGACGCCTTGCGAACCGCCTCGGGTTCACCCGCGAGGACGACCCGGTGAAGATCGAGATGGATCTGCGCGAGCTTCTGCCGCCGGCGGAGTGGACGCACTTCTCCCATCGCCTGATCCACCACGGTCGCCGCGTCTGCATTGCCCGGGCGCCCTGTTGCCCGGAGTGTCCGCTCCTCCGCTGCTGTCCCCAGATCGGGGTTCCCGTGCGCCCCGCGGCGACCGGTCGCCGCCGACCTCGAGGCCCCATCCGCGGCGGCATCTAAAAGCGCTGCGAATTCCGTGACATGCCGCGGTGAGTCGACGCCTCGGGACGACGCCGTACAGCCGTCACGCCCCGCGCGCGACGCACGGCATATGCACGGTGCGTATACTCCCCTGACGCATCGGAGATTGTTGTTGACATTCGCGGAGTTACAAGTATAAGTACGCGATCGCCTGATATTCCCCGGAACGGCGGTCATCACGATGGCAGTCTACACATTCCTCGATAAACGACATTTGGCGCAGCTCGCGGACGACTACGGTCTCGGCAAGTTGCAGGCATCGAACGGCGTCGCGGCGGGATCGGTCAACACGCACTACCGGTTGGATGCCGCCAAGGGCAGGTATTTCCTCAAGATCGACGAGGTGAAGAGCGAGATCGAGGTGAAGCGCGAGATCGATCTCCTCCTCTATCTCCGCAAGCACGGCTTCCCGTGCCCGCAGCTGATCGTCGATCGCAAAGGACGCCAATACCGCGAGCTCGGCGGCAAGTGTCTCTCGCTCTACAAGTTCATCGACGGCCACGCGCGTGAGGCCGCGGACCTGACGCTCGGCCAGATCGAGAACGCCGGCCGCGTGCTCGCCGATCTGCACGTCATCGGCAAGGGCTACAAGAAGGGCATCGACAACCGCTTCAGCTTCGAGCGCGTCGGCGACGTGTACCAGGAAGTGCGCGATCGCCTACCGAGCTACTTCAAGCGCATCATTCGCACGCTGGATGAAGAGGTCGCGTACCTCGAGCACTACCTCGAGTGGAAGCTGCCGAAGGGCATCATCCACGGCGATCTCTTCCTCGACAACATCATGTTCCGCGGTGAGAAGGTCGTCGGCATTCTCGATTTCGAGGCGGCGTCGCGCGGCAAGTACATCTTCGACCTCGCGACCGCGGTGAACTCGCTCTGCTTCGACGGCGAGCGCTACGATCTGAAGCGGTTCGAGGCGCTGATCGGCGGCTACGAGTCGCTGCGCACGCTCTCGCTCGCCGAGTGGGATGCCTTCCCGAACGAGCTGCGCTTTTCCGCCCTGCGCTTCACCGTCACGCGCCTGAACGACTTCTTCCTGCACCCGGTCGATGAAGTGCAGCGCGTGAACAAAGACTTCCGCGAGTTCTACGAGCGCCTGCGCATCCTCCGCCGCGAGACCGAAGGCGGCATGGAGGGCCTCCTCATGGCGATGGCGACCGGCTACGACTACCGGAAGTACCAAAAGGTTCGGGCGATCGAGAAGAAGGGCAAGTCTTGACCTTGGAGGACAACGTCCGCGACTTCCTGCGGGCGTTGGGTGAGGACCCCGAACGCGAGGGGCTCGTAAAAACTCCGACACGGGTCGCCCGTGCCTTCGAGTTTCTCGCCAAAGGCTACGACGAGGACCCGGCGGCGATCCTCAACTCGGCACTCTTCACCGAAGAGTACTCCGAGATGATCGTGCTGAAGGACCTCGACTTCTTCTCCCTCTGCGAGCACCACCTGCTGCCGTTTTTCGGCAAGGCGCACGTCGCGTACATCCCGAATCGTCGCATCCTCGGCCTCAGCAAGATCGCGCGCCTCTTCGAGGTCTTCGCGCGCCGCTTGCAGGTGCAGGAGCGGCTGACGACGCAGGTGGCGACGAGCCTCATGGACGCGATCGAGCCGATGGGCGTCGGCGTCGTCGTCGAGGCCGAGCACCTCTGCATGCGCATGCGCGGCGTCGAGAAGCAGAACTCCATCGTCGTGACGAGCTGTATGCTCGGCTCCTTCCGCAGCCGCCAAGAGACGCGCGAGGAGTTCATGACGCTCATCCGCAGCCGCAACGGCCGCTAGCGCGGCTCCAGGCAGAGCGCGGAGCGGCTCGTTGAGTTGGCGCCGCGAGCTCGAGGCGTTGGTCCGGCCGCCGAGCGGCGTCCCGGCGGTCTTTGTCGCGCTCGCGCGTGGTATTCCGACGGCGCGCGTCGTGCACGCCGGGGGCGCATTCTTCGACTACGTCGTGTCGCGAGGGGGCGGCGTCCCTCGTCCGCACGCCGCGGCCGCGGGCGCGCTACCGTTCGCCGATGCGTCGGTGCGGTGGCTCGTCCTGTCGTTTCTCGGTGACGCCTCGGAGGGAGACCGCCGTGATCTGCTTCTCGCCGAGGTGGTGCGTATCGTCGCGCCGGCCGCGCACATGATCGTCGTCGATCACAACCGTCCGCGCCGGCGCGCCGCCGCGCTCGCGGCGCTTCTGCGCTCGCCGCGTCCCGCGCGCGTGCAACCGCTTGCTGCGTGGCGCCGACTCGCGTACCCGACGGCACGCGAGGTCCATGCCGCCGGCTTCACCGTCGACCGCCTCCGCCTCGCCGCCGCCGAACGTATCCAAGTGATCTTCGCGCATCGCGAGCCCAGCAACTCGGGGGCGCGATGAACTAGAATTTCGCCCACCACGGAACGAAGCGCTCGCCCGGCACCTCGACGACGACCGAGTACTGATCGAGCAGCGTCCCCTGCGCGCGGGCGAGCTCGGCGAGCGAGACGTTGTAGTCGGTCTGCGCCTGCACCTCGTTGCCGCGCGCG
>JBGPOW010000028.1:0-31565 GCA_041488235.1 Binatia bacterium | reverse complement strand
GTCGCGTGCGGCGCGGCCTTCACCATCTCCGGGTCGCGACGCGCCTCGGCGGCGATCGCCTCGAGGGCGGCGACGAACTCGTCGAGCGTCTCTTTGCTCTCGGTCTCGGTCGGCTCGATCATGATCGCGCCGGCGACGACGAGCGGGAAGTAAATCGTCGGCGCGAAGAAGCCGTAGTCGAGGAGGCGCTTCGCGACATCCAGCGTGTGGACGCCCGTCGGCTCGAGATCGCGGTCGCTGAATACGCACTCGTGGAGCGACGGCGTCGCGTACGCGAGCGGGTACGTCCCCTGGAGGCGCGCGCGCACGTAGTTGGCGTTGAGGACCGCCTTCGCCGTCGCATCGGTGAGGCCGTCGCCGCCGAGGGCGCGCATGTAGCAATATGCGCGCACCAGCATGCCGAAGTTGCCGTGGAACGAGCGCACGCGGCCGATTGCGCGCGGGAAGTCGTCGCTCCAGCGCCAGCCGCTCGCGTCGCGCACGAGGCGCGGCGTCGGCAGATACTCCTCGAGCCGCGACGACACGGCGACCGGCCCCGCGCCCGGCCCGCCGCCGCCGTGCGGGGTCGAGAACGTCTTGTGGAGGTTGAATTGCAGCACGTCGGCGCCCATGTCGCCGGGCTTCGCGACGCCGAGGAGCGCGTTCATGTTGGCGCCGTCGCAGTAGAGGAGCGCGCCGGCCTCGTGCACGGCGTCGGCGATCGCCGCGATGTCGCGCTCGAAGACGCCGAGCGTGTTCGGGTTCGTCACCATGAGCGCCGCGACGTCGGGCGCGAGCAGACGGCGCACCGTCTCGACGTCGAGCATGCCCTCGCGATTCGCCGGCACCTCGGTGACGCCGTAGCCGCAGAGCGCGGCGCTCGCGGGATTGGTGCCGTGGGCGCTCGCCGGGATGAGGACGCGCCGGCGCGGATCGCCGTGATCGACGTGGTAGGCGCGGATCATCTTCATGCCGGTGAGCTCGCCGTGCGCGCCGGCGGCGGGCTGCAACGTCATGCCGGGGAGGCCGCTCACCTCGCGCAGGAAGTCGGCGAGCCGCGCCATGAGCTCCATCGCCCCCTGCGTCCAGCTCGCGGGGAGCAGCGGGTGGAGGTCGGCGAAGCCCACGAGCCGCGCGGCCGCCTCGTTCATGATCGGGTTGTACTTCATCGTGCAGGAGCCGAGCGGGTACAGCGTCGTCGCCGCGCAGAGGTTCCACTGCGAGAGGCGCGTGAAATGCCGCACGACATCGAGCTCGCTTGCTTCCGGCAACCCCGCGAGATCGTCCTCGCGACGGAGCGCCGGCGGCAGCACGTCGGCGGAGGTCGGCCCGCCCGCAGCCGCGGGATCGACGAGCGCGCCCGTCCGGCCGGGAGCGCCGCGCTCGAAGATGAGCGGCTCGGGAAGCAGACCCGGCCGCAGGACCGCCGACGGTTCGGTCATGCAGCTCTCTCGGACACGCGCGGTGCACCCACGCGAGGCCTCTCCATCACGCGCCTCCGGCGAGCGCGGCGGCGAGGCGCTCGTGGGCCGCCGTATCGTGCAGCTCGGTCGCACAGAGGAGGAGGCACTCCTCCAGCTCGGGGTACCAATCGCCGAGCGGCAGGCCGGCGACGACACCGTCGGCGAGCGCCCGCTCCCACCGTCGCCGCGCGCCGCGCACCTCGAGGACGAACTCGTTGAAGTACGGCGCCGCGAACCGCAGCCGGCCGACGGGCTTCAGGCGATCGGCGAGCGCGTGCGCGCCGCGCAGGTTGCGCTCGGCGACGGCGCGCAGACCATGGCGGCCGAGCAGCGAGAGATAGATCGTCGCCTGCAGCGCGCAGAGGCCGTGATTCGTGCAGATGTTCGACGTCGCGCGCTCGCGACGGATGTGCTGCTCGCGCGTCGCGAGCGTCAACACGTACCCGCGCCGTCCGAGCGTGTCGACGGTTTCGCCGACGAGACGCCCCGGCAAATTGCGGACGAAGCCCTGGCGGCTGGCGAAGAGACCGAGGCCCGGGCCGCCGTACGCGAGCGGCAATCCGAGGCTCTGCCCCTCGGCGACGGCGATGTCGACGCCGGCGCCGCCGGGCGTGCGAAGCAGCGGCAGCGCCAGCGCCTCGGCGGTCGCGCTGACGACGAGCGCACCGGCGGCGTGCACGGCACTCGCCGCGCGCTCGAGATCCTCGATCGTGCCGAAGACGTTCGGGTAGCCGAGGACGACACACGACGCGCGCCGCAACAGCGAATCTGCCGGCAGCTCGGTCGTTCCGTCGTCGCGATACGGCACCTCGACCAGCTCGGCCTCGGGCAGCCCCTCGAGGTAGGTCGCGATCACGGCGCGATAGTGCGGGTGCAGCGCACGCGACACGGCGACGACGGGCCGGCCCGGTCGCAGACGTTGCGTCATCAACACCGCTTCCGCCGCCGCCGACGCGCCGTCGTACATGCCAGCGTTCGCCACCTCCATCCCGGTCAGCGCCGCGACGGCGGTTTGGAACTCGAAGGTCGCCTGCAACGTGCCTTGGCTCACCTCCGGCTGATACGGCGTGTACGCGGTCGCGAACTCGGCGCGCCCGGCAAGCTGCTCGACGGCGGCAGGGATGAAATGCGGATACGCGCCGGCGCCGAGAAAGACGAGCGCCCCCGGCCGCCCGTTCTCCGCCGCGAGGCGCGCCATCTCCGCTCGCACCGCGTGCTCGTCGATTCCCGGCGCCAGGCGGAGAACTGCGCGCTCGCGCAGTGTCGCCGGCACGTGCGCGACGAGATCGTCGACGGTCTGGGCGCCGATCGCCGCCAGCATCGCGCGCACGTCGTCGGGAGTGTGAGGAGTGAAGCGCATCCCGCGGCTACGCCTTCTCCTTGGTGATGAACTCGCCGTACTGCTGCGCCGTCATGAGGCCGGCGACCTCGCTCGGATCGGCGAGCGTCACCCGCACCATCCAACCTTTCCCGTACGGATCCTCGTTGATCACCTCGGGGTGATCGGCGAGCGCGCCGTTCACCTCGGTCACGGTGCCGCCGACGGGCGCGTACACGTCGCTCACCGCCTTCACCGACTCGACGACGCCGAGCGGCTTCGTACGCTGCAACGTCACGCCGACCGCCGGCAGCTCGACGAACACGATGTCGCCGAGCTCCTCCTGCGCGAAATCGGTGATGCCGATGGTCGCCGTCGTGCCGTCGACCGCCACCCACTCATGCTCCTCCGAATACCGCAACGACTCGGGGATGTTCACTGCTCACCTCCTCTGCGATCGCTTGCAGAATGGCGTCGGTACGACGACCGCGGGAACCGCGCGGCCGCGGATCTCGACCGCGACGCCCGCCCCGACCGTCGCATGCGCGGCATCGACGTACGCGAGCGCGATCGCCTTGCCGAGCGTCGGCGACTGCGTCCCGCTGGTGACGCTCCCGATCGCTACGCCGTCCGCGAGCACCGGATAGCCCTGGCGCGCGATACCGGGGGCACGCAGCTCGAGGCCGACGAGCCGCCGCGCGCTGCCGCGCTCGCGCTCGCGGCGGAGCGCGTCGCGTCCGAGAAAATCGTCGCCGTCGAGCGCGACGAAGCGCACGAGCCCTGCCGCGAGCGGCGTCGTCGCGTCGTCGAGCTCGTGGCCGTAGAGCGGCAGCGCCGCCTCGAGGCGTAGTGTGTCGCGGGCGCCGAGACCGATCGGCTCGAGACCGTCGCCCTGCCCCGCCTCGAGGAGCGCGTTCCACAGCCGCTCGGCGTCCGCGGCTGCAACGTAGAGCTCGAAGCCGTCCTCGCCGGTGTAGCCGGTGCGCGAGATCCGCGTCGCGCGGTCGGCGACGCGATCGTCGACGAAGCGGAACGACTTCACGCTCGCGAGCGGCGCGGCGGTGAGCCGCGCCAGAATCGGCGCCGCGCGCGGCCCTTGCAGCGCGAGCAGCGCCGTCGCCGCGCTGCGGTCGGTGATCGTCGCACCGCCGGCGTGCTCCTGGATCCATGCCAGGTCCTTCGGCGTGTTGGAGGCGTTCACACAAAAAAAGTAGCGCTCGGAGGCGTGCCGGTAGAGCGTGACGTCGTCGACGACGCCGCCGTCGGGACGGCACAGGAGCGTGTACTGCACCTGACCGTCGACGAGGCGGCGAACGTCGTTCGTCGTGAGCATCTGGCAGGTCGCGCCGGCATGCGGGCCGCTCACCTCGATCTCGCCCATATGGCTCACGTCGAAAAGACCGGCGGCACCGCGCACGGCGCGATGCTCCTCGATGATGCCGCGATACGAGACCGGCATCTCCCAGCCGCCGAACTCGATGAGCTTCGCCCCGAGACGACGGTGCGCCCCCCAGAGCGGCGTCCGGCGCGGCGCCGCATCGTCACTCATACCGATGCGCTCGCGCCGACGGCGCACGTGGTCGCCGCTGCGGCGGCGGCCGTGTTCGCGAGCAGCATCGCCACCGTCATCGGCCCGACGCCGCCGGGCACCGGCGTGATCCACGCCGCATGCTGGCGCGCCTGGGCGAACTCGACGTCGCCGACGAGCTTGCCTTCCGACGTGCGATTGATGCCGACGTCGATCACCACCGCGCCGTCGCGGATCCAGTCGCCGCGCACGAGCTCCTTCCGTCCGACGGCGGCGACGACGACGTCGGCAGTGCGCACGACGGCGCCGAGATCGCGCGTCCGCGAGTGGCAGAGCGTCACCGTCGCGTGCTGCTCGAGGAGCATGAGGGCGATCGGCTTGCCGACGAGGTTGCTGCGGCCGACGACGACGGCGTGCGTGCCGCGCAGCTCCAGGCCGGTCTCGGCGATGAGACGCATGATGCCGAGCGGCGTACACGGCCGCAGCCCCGCGCGCCCGGTGAGGAGGCGCCCTTGGCTCGCGATGGTGAGCCCGTCGACGTCTTTCTGCGGCGCGATCGCCTGAATGACGGCGTCCTCGTCGACTGCGTCGGGCAGCGGCAGCTGCACGAGGATGCCGTGCACGTCGGCGCGCGCGTTCAGCTCGTCGACGAGGGCGACGAGCTGCGGCGTCGTCGCGTCGGCGGGAAGCCGGTGACCGAACGAGCGCATCCCGAGCGCGGCACAGCCCTTCTCCTTCGAGCCGACGTAGACGCGCGAAGCAGGGTCGTCACCGACGAGGACGGTCGCGAGGCCGGGGACGATGCCGCGCTCGGCGAGCGCCGCCACGCGCCGGCCGACCTCCGCGCGCACGCGCTCCGCCACCGCCTTGCCGTCGAGGATCTCGCCCATGCGCGCCATCTCCGGAAGGCGTCTCTCTATATATCGCAGTCGGTCGTTGTAAAGCTGACGGTTGTCAGTAGCATGGACGTGTGCGGGTCGGCGTCCCGAAGGAGATCAAGGCCGACGAGAATCGCGTCGCGCTCACGCCGAGCGGTGCCGCCGCGCTCGTCGCGCACGGCCACGAGGTGACGGTCGAGCGCGGCGCCGGCCGCGGCAGCAGCATCGACGACGCGGCCTTCGTCGCCGCGGGCGCGCCCGTCGGCGACGCCGCCGCCGCGTGGGCCGCCGATCTCGTCCTCAAGGTGAAAGAGCCGGTCACCGACGAATTCCGCCACCTGCGCGCGGAGCTGATCCTCTTCACGTACCTCCATCTCGCTGCCAACGAGACGCTGACGCGCCTACTCGTCGACCGCCGCGTCCGCGCCGTCGCGTACGAGACGATCCAACTCGACGACGGCGCGCTGCCGCTGCTCTCACCGATGAGCGAGGTCGCCGGCAAGCTCGCGGTGCAAGCGGGCGCGTGGTGCCTGCAAGCGACCAACGGCGGGCGCGGCATCCTGCTCTCGGGCGTCGCCGGCGTGCGCCCGGCGAAGGTCGTCATCCTCGGCGCCGGCATCGCGGGCACGAGCGCGTGTCACGTCGCCGTCGGCGTCGGCGCCCACGTCAGCATCCTCGACGTGCAGCCGGCAAAGCTGCGCTACGTGCACGACATCCTCGGCGGCCACGTGACGACCGTAATGTCGAACCGTGCCAACATCGAGGAGGAGGTGCGGAGCGCCGACCTGGTGATCGGCACCGTCCTCATCCCCGGCGCAAAGGCTCCGAAGCTGCTCTCGCGCGCGCTCATCGCCGCCATGCGTCCCGGTTCCGCGCTCGTCGACGTCTCGATCGATCAAGGCGGCTGTTCCGAGACGTCGCGTCCGACGTCGCACCACGACCCGATCTACGTCGAGGCGGGCGTCGTCCACTACTGCGTGACGAACATGCCCGGCGCCGTGCCCCACACCGCGACGTACGCGCTCACCAACGCCACGCTCTCCTACGCGCTCGCCCTCGCGGACCGCGGCTTCGAGGACGCGATCGACGCCGACCCGGCGCTGCGGCGCGGGGTCAACGTCGCGGACGGGAAGATCGTCCACCCCGCCGTCGCGGCGGCGTTCACCGCCTGAAACGGCAGCGCTCATCCGATCGGCCGTTGCCGCGGTGCACCGAAACGGCGCACGCGAGTCGGACGTGTCGATTTTGATTGACGCCCGACGACGCCCGAGCCTAGGCTCGGCAATCAGCATGATGGCTCGCCCCCTCATCGCGTTCCTCGCGCTCGGCCTGGGGCTTCTCTCTGCGCGCGCCGCGTCGGCGGCGGGCGAGCTCGATCCCGCATTCGGCAGCGGCGGTAAGGTCACCACGGACTTCGGGGGCGCTGAAACCGGTACCGCCCTCGTGCGCCAGCCCAATGGCAAGCTCGTCGTCGCGGGAACCGGCACCGCGTTCATGCTGGCGCGGTATCTGCCGGACGGCGCGCTCGACTCCTCGTTCGGCGTCGGCGGCAAGCTCACCGACTTCGCGGGCGCGGCGCCGTTTGCGCTCGCGCTGCAGCCGGACGGCTATCTCGTCGTCGCCGGCGCGAAGGCGGACGCCGGCGGCAGCCAAGACGGTGCGATCGCCCGCTACGACGCGGCCGGCAATCCCGACCCGACGTTCGGCACCGGCGGCAGAACGACGACCGACTTCGGCGGCACCGTGGAGGCGATCCAAGGCGTGGTGGTTCAGCCCGACGGCATGCTGGTCGCCTGCGGATACTCGGGCCCGTTCGGCGGCCCATACGCGGTGGCGCTCGCGCGCTACTCGGCGACCGGAACTCTCGATCCGACCTTCGGGGTCGGCGGCGTCCTACTCGCCGATCTCGGCGCCGGCACGAGCGGCGCGAATGCGATCGCACTGCAACCCGACGGCATGCTGGTCGTCGCCGGCTGGAACGGATCGTCGATCGCGGTCGCGCGGTTCACGGGCGCGGGCGCGTTGGACGGCGGCTTCGGATCCGGCGGGGTCGTGACGACGCCGATCGGCAGCGAGGCATCGAATGCTGCCGCCGTCGCACTCGACGCGAGCGGCGCCATCGTCGCGGCGGGATCGACGATCGCACCGTACTACGGGGATCCGACCTCGATGGTCGTCGTTCGTTACGCCGCCGATGGGACGCCGGACGCGAGCTTCGGCGGCGGCGACGGTATCGTCACCCTCGGCGTTGCAAACGCGCAGAACGCGGCGGCAGCCGTCGCGGTGCAGCCGGACGGACGCGTCGTCGTGGCCGGCACCCTCTCTCACATTTTCTACGCGGGATACCCCGCTTCGTCATTCGAGGTCGCGCGGCTCGAAGCCGATGGGACGACCGACCCCGGGTTCGGGATACGCCTGACGTACGTCGACACCTCGCTGACCGGCGGTCACGCGCTCGTCCTCCAACCGGATGACAAGATCGTCGTCGCGGGCGTCACGGTGAATGACTTCGCCCTCGCCCGCTACCTCGGCGCCGCCGCGTGCGGCGACGGCCGCGTCGATCCCGGCGAGGAGTGCGACGACGGCAATACTGCCGACGGCGATTGCTGCTCGTCGACCTGCACGTCGATCGCGGCAGGGACGCCGTGCGACGACGGCAATCCCTGCACCGACGATTTCGAGTGCGACGGCGCGGGGACGTGTCAGACCACGCCGAACACTGCGCCGTGCGACGATCACTTCTTCTGCAACGGCACCGACACGTGCAGCGGCGGCTCGTGCAGCGTGCATTCCGGCGATCCCTGCACCGGCGGTCCGGAATGCCAGAGCACCTGTAACTGGGGCACGAGCGCATGCGCGAACAATGCGGGGACGCCCTGCACGTCCGACGGCAACGTCTGCACGACGGACGAATGCGATGGTGCGGGCGCGTGCGTCCATCCGTTCAACAGCGACCCGTGTGCCGACGACGGCAATCCGTGTACCGACGACCGCTGCGCGGCAGGCGCGTGCGCACACCCGCCGGCAATCGACGGCGGAACGTGTGACGACGGCGACGCGTGCACGAGCTTCGACCACTGCGAGAGCGGAACGTGCACCGGCTCCGGATGTCTTGCGTGTGAGGCCTGCGATCCCGGTGTCGGCTGTCGGGCAGCGGAAGCGATCGGATGCACGAGCTCGGTCCAGCCGCTGGCGGGGTCGCTGCGGATCATGAACGCCCTCGGCACGGGCTGGAAGCTCGGATGGCAATGGAAGCACGGGGGCGCGACTGCGCTGGCGGATTTCGGCGATCCGGAGACGACCGACGGCTTCCAGCTCTGCATGTTCGACGACACGGCACCGGGCGACCCGCACGTCCTGGTCGCATCGAGCGTTCCGCCCGCCGGCATCTGTCGCGGCAAGCCATGCTGGAAGCCGACGAGCAGCGGTTTCAAGTACAAGAACGGCGATGCGGACGTGAAAACGTTGCGGCTCAAGGCCGGTCCCGACGGCACGCCGAAGATCATTCTCAACGCACGGTATTCCAGCCGCTTCCCGCTACCGCTCGTCGGCGGGCCGTTCCGCGTGCAGCTCCAAGGCGACGCGGGACGATGCTGGGAGTCGACGTACGCGCCGGCAAACGTCGTGCGGAACACCGACCGCAAGTTCAAAGCGCGCAGCGACTGATCGCGCACCTATCGAAGAGACTCCGTTCGCGTCACGGCGGCAGGCGTGCCGTGTCGCGGTGAAGGAGCGGCCTCCTCGTGCTCCCAGGCGTTACCGGCCGTCGCTGGCGAGCCACCAGCGCAGCTGATCGTACACGTCGGGGTGGTTCAGCAGCTCGAGATGCGTCATCGCGCCGAAGTGCCGGCCATGTTCGATCGGGAAGCGCAGCCGGCGCGCGCGTCCGCGACCCGCCGCGCTCGCCTCGCGGACGAGCAGGTCGCCGACGGCGACGCCGAGCGGATGCCGCGCGTCGCGGGTGACAGTGGCGGCGACGAAGTAGTGGCTTGCGCTCTCGAGCAACGGGACGTCGGCGGTCCGGTCGACGAGCAGCGCGTCGACGTCGGCATCGCACCAATCTTCGTCGACGATCGAACCGAAGCGCAGATCCTTGATACCGGCGCTACGCGCGTTCAGCACGTCGGCGAAGGGTCGCGTGACGTCGGTCAGCCCGAGCATCCAGGCGGTCACGTTCGCCGTCTTCTCCAACGGCGCGCCGACATGCGGCGAGCTGAGGAAGACCACGTGGCGGACACGATCGATCCAGCGGCAGCCCGCGTCGCGGCCATAGTGGCAGGCGCTCCGCGCAACGAGCCCACCCATGCTGTGCCCGACGATGGCGATGTCCTCGATCGCGACCGGCCATGCCGCCACGAGACGCGCGAGAACGTCCGCGAGCTGGCGGCCGTTCTCCGAGACGTGCAGACCGCTGTTGTAGCGGACGTAGAGCGGCGTCTAGCCGAGATCGTCGTGCAGACGCGATCCGTAGGTAACCTCGGCATCGCCGTAGTGGCGGTGGGCATCGCGCCGCCACCAGTCCTCGTTGCCGGCGAGGCCGTGGATGAAGACGGCGAGCCGTGGTGACGCATCCGAAAAGACGGCGTCCAAGGAGCGGCGATCGAGCGCGACGGTGCGACCGCGGAGCACGATGGCCATCGTCGTGGCGAGTGGGTTACCCGTTCGCGCGAGCCGGTCGCCTGCGAATCCATTCACCGCAGCGACGATGGCGTCGCCGCGCTCGCTCGACGTCGCCGAGGCGTCACCCGTGCGTGCCACGGCGGCAGTGACGCTCGTCGCGGTGCTGCACATCGCGACGGCGGTGCGAATGGTCGCGTAGACGGTGCGCGCGATCGCATGGTGCATCGCCCTCACCATCTCGGATACCTCGCCGACGAGCGGGACGACCCGTAGCGACGCGAACGACCGCCGGGCGATTGCTCGGTGCACGTTCTCGACAGTCGTCACGCCGCCGTCGAGGAGCGCCGGCCGCGTCGATGGCGCCGTCGAGACGCCGCGCGCGAGATGACACGGCCGCGCTATGGAGCGTGTCCATGACACCAGCCGGCGGGATCGACACGTGGGATTCGGTGGGCACGCGGTACCGTCTCGCTCAGCGCGTCGCGCCGGCGCCGCCGCCGACGAGGGCGTCGTGGAGCCGCGCGGCGACCTGCTCGGCGCCGAGCGCGGCGAGCTCGCGCGCGCGCACCCATTTGGCGCCGGCACGCAGGAAGCCGCCGAGATTCCAGAAATTGTCGGAGAGCGCCTGCTGCTGCTCGGCGAACTCGCCCTGCCACACGATGTCGTCGGGCACGCGGATCAGCTCGACCGCGAAATCGACGCGCGCCGGCTGCTCGGCGCCGATCTCGGTGCCGATGCGCTCGTCGAACGCGCTCACCTGCCCGCGGAGCACGGCGTCGACGGCGAGCAGCTTGCCGACGGCGCGCGCTTCCTCCGGCGTCGGCGCGCGCACCTCGCCGTAGAGACGGCGGAAGCCTTCGCCGACGACGAGCGGGTCGGTGATCTCCCACTGCGGCAGGCGGCGCATCGCGTCCGTCATTGCGCGCGTGACGGTCTCGCCCGGCGGCTCCGCGAGCGGCTCCTGTCCGGGGACGACCGGGTGGCGTAGGAGCGCGGCCTCGGTGAACGGCAGCACCGCGATCCGGCGTATCGTCCCGGGCGCGACCGGTTGCAGCCGGCGCACGGTGACGTTACTCGGCGCCGGATTGCAGCCGGCTGCGAGCACGGCGACCAGCAGCACCGCGGCGCGCGCCGCGCACGTCCGCATCGACGCTGCGGCGCGCATGACTCGCGACGCACCCCGCGCCGCCGCGCACATCGCTCCCGACGCACCACGCATCGTAATGCGCTCCTCCTCAGCGATCGAGCTTGATGCCGAGCTCGCGCAGCTGTCGCGCGTCGACGGCGCTCGGCGCCTCCGTCATGAGATCGAACGCCTTCTGCGTCTTCGGAAATGCGATGACGTCGCGGATCGACTGCTCGCCCGCGAAGAGCATCGCCAGACGATCGAAGCCGAACGCGAAGCCGCCGTGCGGCGGCGCGCCGGAGGCGAGCGCCTCCAGCAGAAAGCCGAACTTCGCCTGCGCCTCCTCGCGCCCGATGCCGACCGTGGCGAACACCCGCTCTTGCACCGCCGGCTGATGGATGCGGACGCTGCCGCCGCCGATCTCCGTACCGTTCAAGACGAGATCATACGCTTGCGCGCGCACGAGAAGCGGCTCGGTCTCGAGCCGCTCGAGGTCCTCCTCGAGCGGTGCGGTGAACGGATGGTGCACGGCGACGTGGCGGCGGCCCTCCTCGTCGTACTCGACGAGCGGGAAGTCGGTCACCCACAGAAGGCTCCGCGCTGAGGCGTCGATCAGCCCGAGCTTCTCGCCCATGCGCAAGCGCAGGTTGGCAAGCGCATCGTGGACGATGCGCGCGCGGTCGGCGACGAAGAGGACGACGTTCCCCGGCGCGAGCCCTGCCGCCGCCGTCAACCGCTCGCGCTCCTCGTTCGAGAAGAACTTCACGATCGGCGACTGCCATTCGTCCTCGCCGACGCGGATCCACGCGACACCTTTCGCGCCGTAGATCGCGGCGAACGGCGTGAGGTCGTCGAGGTCCTTGCGCGAGAGGGCGCCGCCGTCGGGAACGACCAGCGCCTTCACGACACCGCCGGCCGCGAGCGCGCCCGCGAAGACCTTGAACGCGGAGGTGCGGAAGATCTCGCTGCAATCGACGAGCTCCAAACCGAAGCGCATGTCCGGCCGGTCGGTGCCGAAGCGCGCCATCGCCTCCTGATAGGTGAGCACCGGCAGCGGCCGTGCAGGCATGTCGACACCCGCTTCCGCGAAGAGCTCCTCCACGAGGCCCTCGATGAGCGGCATGATCGCGGCGCGGCTCATGAACGACATCTCGAGGTCGATCTGCGTGAACTCCGGCTGGCGATCGGCGCGTGAGTCCTCGTCGCGGAAGCAGCGCGCGATTTGGTAGTACCGATCCACGCCGGCAACCATCAGCAGCTGCTTGAAGAGCTGCGGCGACTGCGGCAGCGCGTAGAAGCTGCCGGGATGGATGCGGCTCGGCACGAGATAATCGCGCGCGCCTTCAGGGGTGCTGCGCGTCAGGATCGGCGTCTCGATTTCGAGGAACCCCGTGGCGTCGAGGTAGCTGCGCGTCCGTACGGCCAAGCGATGCCGCAGCCAGAGATTGCGGAACATGCGCGGGCGCCGGAGATCGAGATAGCGGTGCCGCAAGCGGACGTTCTCGGCGACCTCGACGTCATCCTCGATCGGAAACGGGCTCGGGCGCGCGCCGTTCAGGACGCGCAGCTCGCCGCCGACGATCTCGATGGCGCCGGTCGGCAGCTCGGGGTTCACCGTCTCCGCCGAGCGCGGCACGACTCGCCCGCGGACGGCGACGACGTACTCGAGGCGCACGTCGGCGCCGCGCGCGTGTGCGTCGGCGCCCCGCTCCGGGTCGAGCACCACCTGCACGATGCCGCTGCGATCGCGCACGTCCAGGAAGATGACGCCGCCGTGATCGCGCCGGCCGTGGACCCAGCCCATGACGGTGACGTCGCGGTCGATGTCGGCGGGCCGCAGCGTGCCCGCGTAGTCGGTGCGCGACCAGTCGCCGAGAGGATCGAGCGTGTCAGCCACGGGTCGCGCCTCGCGCGCTCATCGCCTCAGCCACGCGCCGCACCTTCCGCCTCCGCGGCAGGCGCCGTCGACGCGAGCGCCGCCAACGTCGCGACGAGCGTCGCGCCCGCCCCGTCCAGCGGCAACACGAGCCGGTGATCGCGCTGCGCGCCCATGTCGCGCACGGTGGCGCGGCCGGCGGCGAGCTCGTCGTCGCCGAGGAGGATCGCGAACCGTGCGCCGAGCTTGTCGGCGCGCCGCATCGCGCTCTTCATGCTGCGCCCTGCCGACTCGAGCTCGGCGCGCGCGCCGGCGAGTCGCAGTCGACGCGCCATCTCCAACGCCGCCGCCGTCGCCGCGTCGGCGAGCGGGATCACGCAGACGTACGGCCGCGTCTCGACGGCCGCCGCGTCGGCAGCGAGCAGCAGGCGCTCGGTTCCGAGCGCGAAGCCAACGCCGGCGAGCGGCGGTCCCCCGAGCGCCTCGACGAGGCCGTCGTAGCGCCCGCCGCCGCCGACCGCGTTCTGGGCCCCGAGATTCGCCGCCGAGGCCTCGAAGGCGGTGCGCACGTAGTAATCGAGGCCGCGCACCAGGCGCGGATCTTCCGTGAACGCGACACCGGCCGCGGCGAGGAGCCGCTTCACCTCGTCGAAGTGCGCGCGACACGGCGCGCACAGATGATCGGTGACCCGCGGCGCATCGACCATCAGCTTCCGGCAGCTCTCCTCCTTGCAGTCGAGGAGACGGAGCGGGTTGCGCGCGAGGCGCTGACGGCAGTTGGCGCACAGCTCGGCCTCGTGCGCGGCGCCGAACGCCGCGAGCGCGGCGCGGTACGCCGGCCGGCACACGGCGTCGCCGAGCGAGTTGAGGACGATGCGCGCACCGGGCACGCCGGCTGCGGCGAGACAGTCGGCGAAGAGGACGACCGTCTCGGCGTCCGCGAGCGGATCGTCGCGCCCGATGAGCTCGGCGCCGACTTGATGAAACTGGCGCGAGCGGCCGCGCTGCGGGCGCTCGCGACGAAACATCGGCCCGACGTAATAGAGCTTGGCGACGCGCTCGCGCCGCGCGAGACCGGCCTCGATTGCGGCGCGCACGACCGACGCCGTCCCCTCCGGACGCAGCGTCAGCGACGTGCCGTCACGATCGTCGAACGTGTACATCTCTTTCTCGACGATATCGGTCGTCTCCCCGAGCGAGCGCGCGAAGAGCTCCGTGCGCTCCGCGATCGGGACGCGGATCTCGTCGTAGTTGTAGGATCTCAGGACGCCGCGCAGACGGTCTTCGAGGGCCGTGAACCGCTCGCTCTCCGGTGGGACGATGTCATGGAATCCTTTGACGCCCCCGAGGGTTTTCATCCAGCAACTTTCGGAATCGTGCAGAGCTACCAAAGCGATGTCGGGAATTCAAATCGCGGCGGCTCGACGTCGCGTGCGAGCACGAGCACGCGCGACGGTCGCGCGCCGCGCGGCGCGACGACGACCAGACGCGTACCGTCGGTGACGACGCGCACCGCGCCGTCCTCGTCGGTGCGCCACACGTCGACGCCGGCGTCGCGCAGCCGCTGCAGCACCACGGGCGCGGGAAAACCGAACCGGTTGTCGACACCGTCGGAAATCACCGCCAGGCGCGGTGCGACCGCGTCGAGCAACGGCGGCGACGACGACGTCGCGCTGCCGTGATGCGCGACCTTGAGAACGACGCTGGCGAGCGCGTCGCCGCCCGCGGCGAGCATCTCGAGCTCCCCGGGGCGCTCGATGTCGCCGGTGAAGAGCACGCTCGCGGTGCCGTACGCCGCGCGCAGCACGAGCGAGCCGTCGTTCAGGTCTTCGTCATCGGGCGCGACCGGGTGCACGGCGTCGATGCGCGCGCCGCCGCGTTCGCGCGCGCACATGCCGCGGCGCAGGACGACGCGGCGCGTGGCCGCAGCGTCGAGGGCGCGCTGGAGCCGCACGAAGCCGGACGCGGCAGCGGTTCTGCCGTTCGACCAGAACTCGCGCGGCGCGAAGTGCTCGGCGAGGTATGCGAGGCCGCCGTAGTGGTCGAGCTGCGGATGCGAGAGCGCGAGCGCGTCGAGGCGCATGATCTTCCGCGAGCGGAGAAACGGCGCGATCAGCCGCTCGCCGGTGTCGAAGCCGCCGGGCATGCCGCCGCCGTCGACGACGATCGTACCACCGCCGCCTGGCAGCTCGACGACGGCGGCGTCGCCCTGCCCGATCGAGAGAAACGTGACGCGCAAGCGAGGATCGAGCCAGCGCTCCCACGTCCAGTAGCCTGCGTCCGCCGTCGCAATCGCCACCAGCGCCGCTACCGCGACGGCGCACCGTCGCGGCTCGAGCCGTCGCCACGCGAGCGGCAGCGTGAGCACCGCGTAACTCACGGCCACCTCGAAGAGCGTCGGCATCGGCGTCTCGATCGCCGCGCCCGGCACGGCGGCAAGCAGGCGCGCGAGCGCGAGGCCGAGCGTCGCCGCGAGCGCGGCGGCGCGCAGCAGCAGCGCGGCGGCGAGCGGCGCGACCGGCAGCAACGCGAGCGCGGCCAGCCCGGGCAAAAGCGTGCCCGGCCCGAGAAGCGGCAGCGTGACCAAGTTCGCGAGCGGTCCGATGAACGACACTTGCTGGAAATGCCACGCCGTGAGGGGCGCCGTCGCCGCGCCGACGGCGCACGACACACGCAGCGAGGCGACCGCAATTGTCGCCATGCGCTGCCAGCGCGTCGACGTCGGTCGGGCACGCGGCACCTTCGCGGCGAGGATCAGCGCGGCAACCGACGCGAAGGAGAGCTCGAACGAGATGTCGGCGGCGACGTCCGGAATCGCCAGCGCGAGTACGAGCGCCGCCGCGGCGAGACTGCGGATGCCGTCGGTGCGACGGTTCGCGAGTACGGCCGTGATGAGCGCGAGGTACATGAGATGTGAACGGGCCGCCGAGATCGATCCGCCGGCGAGCGCCGCATACACCGCGACCATCGGCACGCCGGCGAGCGCCGCGAGCTTCGCGACGTTCCACGACAGCGTGAGCCGCTCCGAACGGAGGAGCAGCCAACGGACGCCGAGGACGGCGGCTGCCGTGACGACGGCGAGGTGGAAGCCGGCGACGCACGCCGCATGCGACAAGCCGGTGCGCGCCAGCGCGCGCCGCGCATCATCGGTGAGTGCGCGACCCTCCCCGATCAGCACTGCTCGCAAGAACCCGCGCGCCGGTTCGTCGGCGTTGGCGTCGATCGCGGTGCCGAGGGCGCTGCGCGCACGCGCGATCAGCACGACCAGACGCACGCGCAGCCTCGACCCGAGACCGCGCGGTGGCGTGTCGATCGCGGTGAGGCCGGCCTCGTCCCAGAGGAACATCGTCGCGTAGATGCCTTGGCGCGCGAGGGCACGCCGCAGGTCGTACTCACCGGGGTTGCCGAAGTTGCGCGGCCGACGGAGCCGGCCGACGGCGCGCAGCTCCGTGCCGGCGAGCCAGTCGCGCGTCGGATGCGCGATCGTCAGCGCGACGTCGCCGCGCGTCCGATCGCGGCCGCGGGCGCCACGATAGCGCTCAGCGCGGAGCTTGAGCCGCAACGCCGTCCCGACGTGTGCGCTCGCGACGACGGTACCCTCGATGGCGATCGGTGCGCGTCCCGCCTGCCACGCGATGTGATCGGGCGGCAGCGGTGCACACGCGATGCACGCACGTCCGGCACCGAAGGCGCCGCCGCAGAGTAGCGCGAACGCCGTGATGCGGGCGCTGCGGTCCGCGACGATCCCGGCCACAACGCCGACGCTGAGCGCGGCGGCGAGCCCCGCGGCGACCGTCGCGGTCTGCCCGTCGATGACGATCGCGCCGCCGGCGAGGACGCCCACCGTGAGCGGCAGCAGAACCAACGACGCCCCCGGCACGCTCTTCGCCACCGCCGCATCCCTTCCCGCCGGGCGAGCGATGCCCGATTGAATGGATCGTCGATGGGCGTCGCGGTGCCGGGGGCGGCGCCGCGCACGTCAAAGAATCGCGAGCTCGGTCAGCCGTCTTCGGGCGTTCGGCTCCCGTCGTTGCGATCCGCGTTCGGAGCAGCGAGCTCCGGCGTCGCGAGCTGCGCGTGGATGTCGGCGGCGAGACGCGTGGAGATGCCGGGCACCGCGGCGATCGCGTCGATCGAGGCGGCGCGCAGGCGCTTCAAGCTGCCGAAGTACCGCAACAGCGCGCGGCGGCGACCGGGGCCGACGCCTTCGATGTCCTCGAGCCGCGACCGCAGCCGCTCGCGACGCCGCAGCTCGCGGTGGTACGTGATCGCGAAGCGATGCGCCTCGTCGCGCACGCGCTGCAAGAGAAAGAGCGCGGTCGAGTTGCGCCGCAGGACGACGGGGTTCTTCCGCCCGGGGAGGAAGACGCGCTCCTCCGAGCGCTGCACCGTGCTCGCGCGCGGGTCGCGCTCGACGTGCATCTTCGCGAGCGACACGACGTCGACGGCGTCGATCGCAAGCTCGCGCAGCACCTCGACCGCGACGTTCAGCTGCCCCTTGCCGCCGTCGACCACGAGCAGATCGGGGAAGTCGTTCTCCTCGAGCGCACGACGGTAGCGCCGCATCAGCACCTCGTACATCGAGGCGAAGTCGTCGGCGCCCTCGACGCTGCGGATGCGATAGCGCCGGTAGCGCGCGGTACACGGCTCGCCCTCGTCGAACGTCACCATCGAGCCGACCGACAGGTTGCCCATGATGTTCGAGATGTCGAAGCACTCGATGCGCTTCGGCGCGCTGCGGAGATGCAGCTTCGCCTGCAGCTCCTCGAGCATGCGCTCGCGCCGCTTGCCGGCATCGTGGCGCTCGGCGTAGCTGTGCGCCGCGTTCTCGCGCGCCATCTGCACCAGGCGCAGCTTGGCCCCGCGTTGCGGGCAGAGGATCTCGACCTGCCGCCCTTTGCGCTCGCTCAGGTACTCGGCGCGGACGTCGGCGTCCTCCATCGGGATCGGGACGAGGATCGTGTCGGGCACCGGACGCTCGCCGTCGTAGAATTGCCCCAGCACCGCGGAAAGGACCTCCTCGTCGGGAAGCTCGAAGTCCTCGAAGCTGTACGCCTGATTGCCGGAGAGCTTGCCGTCGCGCACCAGCAATACCTGCACCTCGACGAAGCCGCCCTCACGATAGAGCCCGAACGTGTCTTGGTCGCTGCCCCAGTGCGCGACCGCTTGCTGGCGCTCGATCGTCGTCTCGATCGCGCGCACCTGATCGCGCAGCTTCGCCGCCTCCTCGAACCGCAATTCCTCGGCGGCGGTGTGCATGCGCGCTTGCAGTGAGCGGATGATCGGCTGGTTCTTCCCTTCGAGCAGCTCGACCGTCTGCTCGAGGTTGCGCGCGTACTCCTCGCGATCGACCTCGAGGCAGCACGGCCCCTGGCAGCGCTTGATCTGGTACTCGATGCACGGCCGCGAGCGGTTGCGGAAGACGGCGTCGCTGCAGCTGCGGAGCGGAAAGATCTTGCGCAAGGTGCCGAGCGTGTCGCGTACCGACCACGCCGACGAGAACGGCCCGAGATAGCGCGAGCCGTCGCGCACGAGCTTGCGCGTGACGACGAGGCGCGGCCACTCGCCGCTCTCCTCGATCTTCACACTGACGTAGCTCTTGTCGTCCTTGAGACGGATGTTGTAGCGCGGCTTGTACTGCTTGATGAGGTTGTTCTCGAGGATGAACGCCTCTTTCTCGTTGGTCGTGACCAGCGTCTCGAAGCTCGTCACGCGGCTCACGAGAAACTTCACCTGCGCCCGCTCGTCGCCGCCGCGGAAGTACGAGCGGACGCGGCTGCGGAGACTCTTCGCCTTGCCGACGTAGATCACCTTGCCGTGCGCGTCGCGGAGAAGGTACACGCCGGGGCGCGGCGGCAGGCCACCCAGCTTGGCGTCGAGGTCGGTCTCGTGCGCGACCCGCACCGCGACGGCGCCTGACGCGTCGGCGGTCGCGATGTCTGCGTCGACAGTCGGGTCCGGTAATCCGGTGCGTCCCGCCGCCGTCATGACGTTGTCGCCCCACCCGAAAGCCGGAACCGGGCGGCGAGCTGACAGATAGCCGCCAGTTGATCCTCCTTCCGCGTGGCCTCGGCACCGACACGAAACGTGGTCTGACTGCGCTCCACGGTCTGCGATTATATCGGCGACGGTGCGGCCCACCAACGCGCGCGGAGGCGTACGAGTAGCGGCGGAGACATCATCAAAGTAGCGATCCGTCCTGACGGAGATCCAGTTTGGGAGCGGCCTCGGTCTCGACGTTCACTTCTATGCGTTCGCGCCCGACGAGTCCTTCTCCCGACACGACGAATACTGGCGTTTCGTCGTCTCGCCGCCGTCTGAATGCCGCCTCTCGTAGAGGTTCTCACGCCGCCCTCGCTCGGCTATCATCTCGTCATGGCCGTGCCTCGTATACAGCTCTCTCTCGAAAGTCTGGCGCAGATGTGTCGGCGACTCCACACGGCCGCCGTCCACGAAGCGGAGCTTGCGCAAAATCTTGCCGGCATGAGGGAGCAATGCGTCGCCAGTCCCGTCCTTTGGCGCTCCTACAACAATATTCTGAGCCAGTTGAAGTCTCAGGTCTCCGATCCCTTCGTGACCGGTATTCCGGAGTGCAGCGAGACGCTCGAAGCCATCGAGCTTCCAATGCTCACATCGCAGCTACTCGGCGCCGTTCTCGCCCTAGCCGCTCCAACGATGACGTCCGAGACCGTCACGCGCACCTGGGACGATTCAGAGGACGCCGCATACGATGCCCTATGAGCGTGGCGACGTAGTGCTACTTGAGCTAGCCTTCAGCGACGGGACGGCAAGAAAGAAACGGCCTGCTTTGATCGTGGTAAATGCAAGCTTTCTGGCGGGCACTTCGGATCTGATCGTATGCGCGATCACGAGCCAACAGCGCGCCGAGCGCGTCCCCGGGGCGACCGCCGTTCGTTCTTGGGAAGAAGCCGGACTTCTCAAACCATCCGTCGTGAAAGCTTCACTCCACACGATCGATCGCGCCTTGGTCGATCGACGACTTGGTCGATTGACTCCGCAAGACCTCACCAGAGTCGACGACTCGCTCAAATCGGTTCTCTTCTGAACCATGTTGGATGTTGAAGAGTGCGACGCCGACCGAACTGGCCAGCCGTACCGAGGACCGTCGGCGGATACTGACTTCATGACGCCGTCACGGCCGGCGTGAGACCGAGGCGGTGCCGTTCGAGGGCGGCGATGCGATCGCGCAGCGCGGCGGCTTGCTCGAAGTCGAGGGCGGCCGACGCCTGCTTCATCTCCTTCCGCAGACGGTCGACGACGCCGGGAATGTCCGCGAGCGCGGGCCAGTCCTCCGCCGTCTCGTCGTCGTCGAGCGGCACCTCGACGTAATCCGCCTCGGCGATCGCGACCAGCGGGTTGCCGATCGCCTTGATGATCGTCCGCGGCGTGATGCCGTGCTCGAGGTTGTACGCCCGCTGGATCGTGCGCCGCCGCGCGGTCTCGTCGAGCGCGTTGCGCATCGAGTCGGTGATCGTGTCGGCGTACATGATGACGGTGCCGTTCACGTTGCGTGCGGCGCGGCCGATCGTCTGGATGAGCGAGCGCGCCGAGCGCAGATAGCCTTCCTTGTCGGCGTCGAGGATGGCGACTAGCGACACCTCGGGCAGGTCGAGCCCCTCACGCAAGAGGTTGATGCCGACGAGCACGTCGAAGACGCCGCGGCGAAGATCGCGGATGATGTCGACGCGCTCGATCGTCTCGATGTCGGAGTGAATGTACCGGACCTTGATGCCGATGTCCTGGAAATAGTCGGTCAGGTCCTCCGCCATCTTCTTGGTGAGCGTGGTGACCAAAACGCGCTCGTTCACCTCGACGCGCTTGCGGATCTCGTCGAGCAGGTCGTCGACCTGGTCGCGTGCCGGGCGCACGTCGATCTCGGGATCGACCAGGCCCGTCGGGCGGATCAGCTGCTCGACGACGACGCCGCCGCTGCGCTCGAGCTCGTACGGCCCCGGCGTCGCCGAGACGAACACCACCTGCCCGGTCGCGGCCTCGAACTCGCGGAAGCTGAGCGGGCGGTTGTCGAGCGCCGATGGCAACCGGAATCCGAACTCGACGAGCGTCTCCTTGCGGGAGCGGTCGCCGCGGTACATGCCGCCGATCTGCGGCACGGTCACGTGGCTCTCGTCGATCATCAGCAGGTAGTCCTTCGGGAAGTAGCTGATGAGCGTCGACGGCGGCTCGCCCGGGTGCCGCCCGTCGAGGTGGCGCGAGTAGTTCTCGATGCCGTGACAGAAGCCCATCTCGTTCAGCATCTCGAGGTCGTAGAGCGTGCGCTGCTCGAGGCGCTGGCTCTCGAGCACCTTGTTCTCGGCGCGGAGCTCGGCGAGCCGCACGCGCAGCTCCTCGCGGATCGCGGTGATCGCGTCCTTCAAACGCGGCTCGCTCGTGACGTAGTGGCTCGCGGGGTAGACGGCGACGCGCTGCAAGCCGCGCAGCGCCTTCCCGCGTAGCGGATCGATCTCGGTGATCGTCTCGACGGTGTCGCCGAAGAACTCGACGCGCAGCGCGCGCGCTTCCTCGTACGCCGGGAAGATCTCGACGACGTCGCCGCGGACGCGGAACGTGCCGCGGTGGAAGTCGACGTCGTTGCGCTCGTACTGGATGTCGACGAGCTTCCGCAGCACCTGATCGCGGTCGGAGACGACGCCGCGCTCGAGGAAGACGAGGTTGTCGAAGTACTCGGTCGGCGAGCCGAGACCGTAGATGCACGACACGCTGGCGACGATGATCGTGTCGGTGCGCTCGAGCAGCGCCTTCGTCGCCGAGTGGCGCATCTTGTCGATCTCGTCGTTGATCGACGCATCCTTCTCGATGAACGTGTCAGTGCTCGGGACGTAGGCCTCGGGCTGGTAGTAGTCGTAATAGCTGACGAAGTAGCGCACGGCGTTGTCGGGAAAGAGCGTCTGGAACTCGTGGTAAAGCTGCGCCGCCAGCGTCTTGTTGGGCGCGATCACCAGCGTCGCGCGGTTCACGGCGGCGATGACGTGCGCCATCGTGAAGGTCTTGCCCGAACCGGTGACGCCGAGGAGTGTCTGTGCCGGCTGACCGGCGCGCAGCCCGGCAGTGAGCTGCCGGATCGCTTCCGGCTGATCGCCCTGCGGCGTGACCTCGGCGGCGAGACGAAACGTGCCCGGACGGCGCTCCACGACGGTCGATTATATCGGCGCCGGCGCGCGCCACCAACGCGCGCGTCACCGTGGCTAACATCCTTTGTCGACGGTGACGCTGGTTCTTCTCGGCGCGACGCAGGCGATGAAGACCACGGCGAGCGCGAGCGCGTTCAGCGACGCTGCCACGACCCACGACGTCGAGCCGAGGCCGAGCGCACCCACCGTCGTCTCGGTCGCGACGTAATTCAGAAACGGAAACAGCAACACCGTCAGGAGCGCGCTACGCATCCACCGCGAGCCGACGTGCCAGCGGTCGGTTGCGAGCGCGACCGCAGGCCAGACGACGAGCAGCAGATCGTACGATTGGTGGTAGACGCAGAGGAGCGTCGCGGTACAGACGATCGCGGCGTCTCCATGGGTCAGCTCGTTCGACGTGTGCGCCGCGCGCCGCGCGCGTAGCGCCCATACCGCCACGAGAAGCACCGCGGCGCCGATGACGAGCTCGGTGATCGTTCCGACGCCGCCCGGAGCCACACGGGCGACGAGCGCCGCCGCGTCGACGCGAAACAGGCTGGCGCTTGCGCGGTTCATCGGCCGCACGCTGAAGCTCGCGTAACTGTCGGCGGCGAGCTCGAGCAATCCGCGTCGCGGAACGGCGCGGTACGCGATCCATGCTGCGACCGCCGCCGACATGCCACCGGCCAGCACGAGCCCGCGCACGACGACGGCGCGAGCGTCACTCGCGAGCAAGCACGCGCTCAGCGGCAGCCCGAAGGAGGGTTTGCAAGCGCAGATCGCGAGGCCGCAAGCGGCGAGCCATGGGCGGCGCGTCGGCAGAGCAAGCGCGAGGTACGCGCCGATCACGTACACGAGCGTGAGTTGCCCGAGCAGCGCATCCATTTGACCGGGCCGCGATGCCAGCAGGAGCGTTGCCAACGCGAAGCAGCGCGCGGGCGTCACAATGATGCCGCAAATTCTCAGCGTGAGCGCACTCAGCGCAACCACCAAGACGACCGTCAGCCCGAAGTACGCGACGCGCGCAGCCTCGAAAGGCAAGAACGCGAACGGCAGCCCAACCACGAGGCCCCCTGGAAGGTACGGCGCCAGCTCGTTCACGACGGGATACGTGCGCACGTACGAAGACCCATCGTAGGGATTGTTGCCGTCGAGCAGCGCCCGCGCCGGGTAGTAGACGGCGTCGCGGAAATCCATCATCGCCCAGCCCTCGCCCGGCGCAACGCCGAGAACGTCCAGATGCCGCTCGGCGCGGTAGCCGACCGCGACGATGACGCAGGCGAAGATGATCGCGGCTACGGCCGTCGAAGCGCGCACGCTCGCGACATCGACATAGACGGCGCGACCACGTCAAGACGGGACGAGATCGTCACTGACGCGCACGACGTCGGAGCGCGTCGCGGACCGTATTGCGCGGTGGCGGCGCCAACCCGGCCGTCAAGATCCGCACCGCTCGTGCGAGACGCTGCCGGTATGCGCGCGGCGACAGCGTGGCGCGCCCACGCGCTTTGATGCCTTCCGCCGCGTCCAAGAGAAGCTCCGCCGTCTGCGCGGCGGAGACTCCGGCGGCCGCGAACGAGATCTCGCCGGCGCGCGCCGCGGCCGTCAGCATGCGCGCGAGCAGTCGGGTGTGCCTCGCGGCGGCCGCGGCCGAGAGCTCGCCGCAGAGTCGATGGTTCTCGTCGAGAAACTCGTCGGCGTGGCTCGAGCTGCGTAGGAGATCGAAGAAGCGGCCGCTCTTGGCGCCGAGCACGGCCGTCACGCGCTCCGCGAGATCGCCGCTGCCGCACGCCGCCGCCGCCGCCTCGGTGGTCGCGCGCGCGTGCCACGCCGTGACCAGGGCGCGGAAGAGCTCTTCCTTATTCGCGAAGTGCAAGTACAGCGCGGCGCGCGAGATACCGGCCTCGCGGGCGACGCGGTCGAGCGCGGTGCGGCGGTAGCCGTCGCGCGCGAAGCAGGTCAGCGCAGCGGCGAGGATGGTCTCGCGCGTCGCGTTGCGCCGCAGCGAAGCGCGAGCGGACGGTCGTCGCACGCGACGAACTTGACAATATATGACTACACTGTCAACTTCGCGCCGCCCACGGATTCACGGCAAGGAGGCATCTCCATGACGAACGAGACACATCCACTGGTGTTGGTGACCGGCGCATCCGGCTACATCGCCGGGCATTGCATTCGCGAGCTCCTCGAGCACGGGTACTGCGTGCGCGGCACGGTGCGAAGCCTCGCGGATCCCGCCAAGACCGAGCACCTCCGTCGGATCGCTGCAGGACTCGGCGGCTCGCTCGAGCTCGTCGAGGCCGATCTCACGTCCGACCGCGGCTGGCGCGAAGCCGTCGCCGGCTGCACCTACGTGCAGCACGTCGCGTCGCCGTTCCCCGCTGAGGTGCCGAAGGACGAGATGGACCTCATCCGGCCCGCGGTCGACGGCGCCAAGCGCGTGCTCCGAGCGTCCGCGGACGCCGGCACCGTGAAGCGCGTCGTGATGACCTCGTCGGTCGCCGCCGTCGCCTTCGGGCACACCGACGGAAACGGCGCCGTACGCACCGAGGCCGACTGGTCGATACCCGAGAACTGCGAAGCATATCCGAAGAGCAAGACGCTCGCGGAGCGCGCCGCGTGGGATTTCGTCGCCGCGCTCCCGAAAGAGAGGCGGTTCGAGCTCGCGGTCATCAATCCCGGCTTCGTCCTCGGGCCGCTGCTCAACGCCGACCAAGGCACGTCCGGCGAGCTCGTGCGGAAGCTGATGGCGCGCGAGATGCCGGCGTGCCCGGAGATCGGCTTCGCGCCCGTCGACGTGCGCGACGTCGCGATCGCGCATCGGCTCGCGATGGAGCTGCCGCAAGCCGCAGGCAACCGCTACATCTGCGCCGGCGAGCATCTCTGGGTGCAGGATCTCGCGAAGGTCTTAGCTGCGGAGTTCAACCCACGCGGCTATCGCGTGCCGACGGGTCGGCTGCCGTATTGGCTCATGTGGATCTTCGCCCGCTTCGACAAGGCGGTACGCCTCGCGCTCGGCTACGTCGGCCGAAAGGAGCTCGTCACCGCCGCGAAGGCGCAGCGAGAGCTCGGGTGGAGCATGCGTCCGGTCCGAGAGTCCATCCTCGACACCGCGCGGACGATGATCGAGCAGGGCGTCGTACCCGCGCGCTGACCGCACGCCGCGGCCGAGTCATTCCTGCGGCAACGTGTCGACCGTCGGCGCGGCCGCGCCGATGGGCGGCGGGCCGGCAGCGCCGAGTGGCGGCGGTCCGGCGGCGCCGATGGGCGGCGGTCCGGCAGCACCGAGCGGCGGCGGACCGGCGGCGTCGAGCCGAGGTAGTTCGACAGCGCCGCTCGGCGACGCCACCCTCCCGCGGCGCGACGGCGATCCACCCGGCGGGACCGCGCGTAACGCGCGCCGGTGCCCGCCGCGCACCACGGGTGGCGTGTGCCCGTCGCTCGCACCGGCCAGCGCGACCGCAGCCGCGCCGCTCACCGCCAATGCCACGACCACGACGAGGAGCATACGCGGTGCGACTCGTCGGCGCTCGAAACGGCGCGTCCGCATCGTCACTGGCCGTGCTTCCAATCGCGATAGCGTCGCTGGAAATCGTGGCGCTGCTCGGGCGACATCCGGCGGTACTGCTCGTAGTTGCCGCGTAAGCGGTCTTTCTCCTGCGGCGGGAGTTGCCGCCAGCGGTCGTAGTTCTGCTCGACCGCCCGTTGCCGATCGGGTGGCATCCCTTTGAACCGCTGATAATTGCGGAGCGCCTCGCCGCGCTCGGACGGCGAGAGCTCGTCCCAGCGTTGCGCGAGGCGATCGTCGGCGTTGCACCGCGGGACACCGATCGCGGCCGACGCGAGCGTGCACGCGACGGCGACGGCGAGCGTCAGGTCGCGGGGTCGCACCGTCATCCGACCTCTGCCGCGCCGGGTACGAGCCGCCCGAGCGGCTCTTCGTCCTGGTGCTGTCGCACCTCCTCGAAGTGCTCGAGCTTGTGCAGACGGCGCACGACCGGCAGGTGGAGGAACAGCTCGGGGTGGTCGACGAGCTCGGGGGGATACTCCGCGACGTCGTCGGCGCTGGCGACGTCGCCTGGAGCGGCACCCTCGCGCGCCCGGTCGCGCGACGCAACCGCCTGCTCCTTCCCCTCGTGCGGACGCGCTGCCGCCGCGATCGACCGTGGCGCCGTCGCCGTCGACTCGTTGCCGAGGCGCCCGATCGACGAGTACCAGACGATCCCGAGCGCCGCCGCGGCGGCGAGCGCCGGCGCGGCCCACAGCACGACCCTCGTGCGACGTCGCGTCGCACCCGCCGGGAGCGGGTCCAGACGCTGCCACATGCGCTCCGTGAAATCGGCCGAGAGGTCGAGCGGCCGCACGCCGTCGATGAGCGCCCGGAGTCGGCGGAACTGCTCGAGCTCGCGCCGGCACGCGAGACAGGTGCCGAGATGCGCCTCGATGCGCGCACGGTCGGCGTCACCGAGCTCGCCGTCGAGATAGGCGACGAGGTCCGCCGCGAAGTCGTCGCACGCGGCGATCACAGGAACTCCTCCAGCTCGCGACGCAACGTGGCGGTGGCGCGGAACACGAGACTCTTCACCGCGCTCTCCGAGCACTGCAGCGAGTCCGCGACGTCGCGGTACGAGAGCCCGTCGACGCGGCTCAGCACCAACGCCACCCGCTGATTCTCCGGAAGCGCGCCGAGCACGTCGCGTATCCTAGCTTCGAGCTCCCGGGCCGCCAAGGCGGTCTCGCCGGAGATCGCGTCGGGATCGGGCAGCGCGATCTCGCCGGGATCGTCGGTGTCGCGCTCGAGCGGACGGGTGCGGTAGCGGCGCTCCGGGCGGCGCACCTCGTTCAAGCACGCGTTGGTCGCAATGCGGTAGAGCCACGTCGTGAACTTGGCGTTCGGCTCGTAGCGCGCGCCGGCGCGATACACCTGGAGAAAGACGTCTTGCGCCAGCTCCTCGGCGCGCGGCCTGCTGCCCACGAAGTTGTATGCGAAGTTCACGATCGCTCTCGAGTGTTTCTCGAACAGCTCGCGAAAGGCGTGCTCGTCGCCCGCCCGGAAGCGGAGCATGAGCTGAACGTCCGGATCGGACGAGGGCTCGGGAGCTGTCACCTTCGGTGTCTTCAACATCGTTCGGGAGCGCTGGTTGCGTCCGCGCGCGCGGCGCACACCCACCATAGAGAACCGCGCAGCGAGACGCACGTGCGGCCTGGCAACGCCTTTTCCGAGTTGGTAAGACGACTTGGCGACCATCGCACCTTCCAATGACACCCGAGCCAGGTCAGGACGAAGCGCTCGCCGATCACCTGCGGCGCATCGAGGGGTACATGCGGGGGTGCGTGCTTTTGCGCTACCCGCGCGCCCGCAGCCCGCTCCGAGACGAGCTCGCGCAAACCCTCAGCGATGCCATGCCCGCGAGCGTGCGGACCTGGGTAGAGCACATCGGGCGCGCGTTCCGCATCGCCGAGAGCCAATGGGCGGGGCTCACGACCGACATCGACGCGTCGATGCAGCGCTGGGTCCACCACGTCGTCGACCCCGAGAACTGCGACACCTACGTCTATCTGCGCAGCCACGCGCGCCGCGGCTTCATCTCGAAGTTCCCCGCCTCGCGCTTCCTCTCCGGGCAGATCAAGATGTTCCAGATCCTCGGCGAGCACCTGCGGCGCCGCTACGCCGACGATCGCCCGCACCGCGCCGAGCTCCTCGCGCTCTTCGAGCAGGAGTGCGACGAGCGCATTCTTCACATCACCGATTTCTTCGTCGAGGCGCGGGAGGAGCAGCTGCGCGAGCAAGAGGCGACGTATCGCCGGTCGATCGACAACGCGCCGGCGGCCATTTTCAGAATCGGATGGGACGACGGCGCCGTGCTCTCGGCGAACGTCGTCGCCGAGCAGTCGCTCGGGCACTCGTCGGAGGAGCTGCGCGCGATGCACAGCTGGGACCTGCACCCGCCGACCGAGCGCGACGCCGCGCGGCGCCTATGGGACGACACGCGACGCTACGGCAACGCCAGCCGCGAGGATCTGCACGTCCGCACGCGCAGCGGCGCGATCGTGCCGGTCTTCATCAACTCGGGCGTGATCGAGTACGGCGATCAGCGGTTCATCCAGCAGATCTGCGTCGACATCTCCGACCGCAAGCGCCTCGAGGACCAGCTCATCCAATCGGAGAAGATGGCGGCGATCGGCCAGCTCGCCGCCGGCATCGCGCACGAGATCCGCAACCCGCTCGGCATCATCATGAACGCGCTCTACGACCTGTCCGAGGTCGTCGACGGCGGCAACGCCGAAGTGCGCGAGGATCTGAAGATCGCCCGCGAGGAGATGGACCGCGTCCAAGCGATCATCAACAACCTCCTCGAGTTCTCGCGTGCGTCGACGGTCGATCTCGAGCCCGTCGACGTCAACGACCTGCTGCGCAAGACCCTCATGCTCATGAACAAGTACTTGCAGAGCAGCGAGGTCCGCGTGCAGACCGATTTCGCCGCCACCGGTTTCTGCTCGGCGAATCAGAACGCGTTGCGGCAGATCTTCCTGAACCTCATCACCAACGCCGTGCAAGCGATGCCGCACGGCGGTGAGCTCCGCATTCGCACCTCGCTGATTTCGCCGAACCGCATGCGGCTCGAGTTCACCGACACGGGCGTCGGCATTCCCGAGCAGCAGCTGAAGGACATCTTCAATCCGTTCTATACGACGAAGTCGCCGGGCCAAGGCACGGGTCTCGGCCTCTCGGTGGTCCACTCGGTCGTGCGGCGTTATCGCGGCGAGATCCGCGTCGCCAGCACGCCGAACGTCGGCACGACGTTCACCATCGAGCTCCCCGCCGGCTGCGACGCCGCCGAGGCGGCGGCCGGGTGACCAACGAAACGACCCTACGAGGGCAAGCCCTACGAGGGCAGGCCCGCGGCGCGCGCATCCTGCTCGTCGAGGACGAGCCGAACATGGCGCGCTCGCTCGCCAAGATCCTCACCCGCCGCGGCTACACGGTCGCCGTCGCGGGACACGGGCAGGAGGCGCTCGACCAGCTCGCCGGCGCGCGCTTCCACGTCATCATCACCGACCTCAACATGCCGGTGATGGACGGCATGCAGCTGCTGCGCCGCTTGCAGCCGACCGCCGCGAGCGTCGGCGAGCGGCGGCTGGTCTCGCCGCCGACGGTCGTGCTCACCGGCCACGGCAGCACGCAAGCCGCCGTCGAGGCGATGAAGCTCGGCGCCTACGACTATCTGGTCAAGCCGTGCAACCCCGACGAGCTGCTGATGACGATCGAGAACGTGCTGCGCGTCGGCGACCTCGAGCGAGAGAACGTGCGGCTGCGCGCCGAGGTCGCGCGCACGCAGGCATTCGGCGAGATCATCGGCCAGAGCGCGCCGATGCTCGATCTCTACCGGACGATCGAGTCCGTCGCCGCCAACACGAGCACCATTCTCATCACCGGCGAGAGTGGCACCGGGAAGGAGCTCGTGGCGCGCACGATCCACACCCGCAGCGCGCGCGCCGACCAGCCGTTCGTCGCGGTCAACTGCGGCGCCGTCTCCGAGACTCTGCTCGACAGCCAGCTGTTCGGCCATCGCCGCGGCGCCTTCACCGGCGCGGTCGCCGATAACGACGGGGTCTTCCACGCCGCCGACGGCGGCACGTTGTTTCTCGACGAGATCGCCGATATTCCGAGCTCGTTGCAGGTCAAGTTCCTGCGCGCGGTCCAAGAGCGCGAAGTCGTGCCGCTCGGCTCGACACGGCCGGTGAAGGTCGACGTCCGCCTGATCGCCGCCACGAATCGCGACCTCACGGAGGAGGTACGCGAGGGCCGGTTCCGCTCCGACCTCTATTACCGGGTGAACGTCGTCCCGATCGTGTTGCCGCCGCTGCGCGACCGCCGCGACGACATCCCGCTGCTCGCCGCGGAGTACGTGCGGCGCTACAGCGAGGCGTTCAACGTCGCGCCGAAGAGCCTCACCGCCGCCGCCATGGCGGAGCTCGTGCGCTATGACTGGCCGGGCAACATCCGCGAGCTGCAAAACGTCATCGAGCGCTGTTTCGCGCTCGGCAGCGGCGACACGCTCGACCGCGCGGACTTGCCCGTCCACCTGCGCGCGCATGCGGACGCGCCGGCTACGGTCGCGTTCGGCGACGACGTGCCGTCGCTCGAAACCGCGGAGCGCTCGCTCATTCTCGCCGCGCTGCGAAAGAGCGCCGGCAACAAGAACCAAGCGGCGCGCCTCCTCGGCATCGATCGTCAGCGCCTGTACCGCAAGCTGGAAAAATACCACCTCGAATGACCGCAGCCTGTCACGTTTTGCGATGCCTCGCCCACGCTCGCCAGCCCCTGACGCCGCGCTTTCGAGACCTTGGCGTCTGCGCTATCCAAGCGAGCCAATGGCACGGTTTCTGCTGCTCTGGATGGGTTTGATGGCTTGCCCGTCCGCCTCGACGCGCCGAATTCTCCTCGTCGCGTCCAACGAGAACTTCCGCCGGACGATCAGCCGCATTCTCTGTCGCTGCGGCTACACGACCGACGTCGTCGGCAGCGGCGAGGACGCGATGGGCGCCCTCGAGCGCGAGCAGTACGACCTCGTGCTGAGCGAGGTCATGCTGCCCGGGGCGTGTGGGCTCACCGTACTCTGCAACGCGCGGCAACACGGCCGCACCGTCCCGTTCGTCCTGCTGAGCGAGTCGGTGACCGAGCGCATGAAGTGGATCTTGAGCGGCCTCGACCGCGTGCGCTGCCTGCGGCTCCCCGTCGACGTCGACCAGCTGAAGCAAGTCCTGGCGTCGTATCTCATGTAGATTTCGCCCCCGTGCGCTCGGCCGCTGCGCGGCCGATGCTCCGATGGGCGTCGCAGCGCGAAGTGAATTCGCGCTGCTCCCTCGCGCGGCTTCGCCGCGCCACGCTCGCCCGACTCCTCGGTGGCGCCGTATCGTGGGTCAGCGGCGCGTGACTTCGGTCACACGCACGCGTCCGCGGCGGCCTTCCTCGAACGGCTGCACCTCGACGGCGCGTGTCGCGAGACCCAGGTCCGCGAGCGCGCGGTAGAGCGCGCGCGTGTCGGTACGAAAGCCGTCGGCGACGAGCGCCGTCCCACCCGGGGCGAGATGGCGCGCGAGCGTCGCCGCGAGATCCCCGAACGTCGCCGGCTCGTACGCGACCTCGGCGGCGAGAATGCACTCGAAGCACGCTCCCGCGGCGAGCGTGCGGAAGTCGGCGCAGACCGTCGTCGCTTCGAGACCGTTCACACGCAGGCTCGCGCGCACGAACGCCAGCGCCGGCGTCGCCGCGTCGACGAAGACGACGGCGGCGCCGGCGGCCGCGGCGGCGAGACCGGCGATGCCGAGGCCGCACCCGATCTCGAGCACGCGCCGCCCACGCAGATCCACCCAGCGCGTGACGTACTCGGCGAGACAGCGCGAGCCGGTCCACGGATACGCCCAGTACGGCGGCTCCGCCTCGCCGCGCAGCAGCGCGCCGCGATCGACGAGCCGCTCGAGATCGGCGACGGCGTACACGCGAATCGACGTCGCCAACGTGCGCACGTCGACGAGCGTCGCGGGATAGCCGGCGATCTCGGCGTCGGCGCAGTCGCCGCACGCTTGCCCTCGTAGGGCGCTTGCCGATTCCGGGTGCACTACG
>JBGPOW010000027.1:0-32043 GCA_041488235.1 Binatia bacterium | reverse complement strand
TGGATCTGTCCGCCGGAGCCGTCGGTGCGGATCATCGTCGACATGATCGAGTTCTGCACGCGCGAGGCGCCGCGCTTCCATCCGGTGTCGATCTCCGGCTACCACATCCGCGAGGCCGGCTCGACGGCGGTGCAGGAGGTCGCGTTCACGCTCGCCGACGGCATCGGGTACGTCGACGCGGCGGTCGCGCGCGGGCTGAACGTCGACGAGTTCGGCCAGCGCCTTTCCTTCTTCTTCAACCTGCACAACGACTTTCTCGAGGAGATCGCGAAGCTGCGTGCGGCGCGCCGGCTCTGGGCGCGCATCATGCGCGACCGTTTCGGCGCGACGAACCCGCGCGCGCTGATGCTGCGCACGCACGCGCAGACGGCGGGCTGCTCGCTGACGGCGCAGCAGCCGCTGAACAACGTCGTGCGCGTCGCGATGCAGGCGCTCGCCGGCGTCCTCGGCGGCGTGCAGTCGCTGCACACGAACTCGATGGACGAGACCTTGGCGTTGCCGAGCGAGCAAGCCGTGATGGTCGCGCTGCGGACGCAGCAGATCATCGCCGAGGAGAGCGGCGTCACGAACACCGCCGATCCGCTCGGCGGCAGCTACGCCGTCGAGGCCCTGACGTCGCGCATCGAGGCCGAGGCCGAGGACTACATTCGTCAGATCGACGCGATGGGCGGCATCGTGCGCGCGATCGACCTCGGTTTCCCGCAGAAGGAGATCGCCGAGGCGGCGTATCACTTCCAGCGCCAGCTCGACCGCGGCGAGAAGGTGATGGTCGGCGTCAACAAGTACCAGACGGGTGACGAGCCGCCGATCGAGCTGCTGCGCATCGATCCCGCGCTCGAGGAGCGGCAAGCGACGCGCGTGCGCGCGTTCAAAGCGGCGCGCGATCAGACTCGGGCGCGCGCGCGTCTCGATGTCGTCCGCGGCGCATGCCGCGACGGCGGCAACCTCATGCCACCGCTCATCGCCGCCGTGAAAGACGGCGTGACGCTCGGCGAGATCTGCGACGTGTACCGCGAGGAGTTCGGCGTCTATCGCGACCCCGCGTGGCTGTGACCGCGTGCCGCCCGCGCGCACACTTCGCATCCTCGTGGCGAAACCCGGCCTCGACGGCCACGACCGCGGCGCCAAGATCATCGCCCGCGCCCTTCGCGACGCCGGCTTCGAGGTGATCTACACGGGCCTCCACCAGACGCCCGAGATGATCGCCGAGACCGCGATCCAAGAGGACGTCGATGCGATCGGTCTCTCGATTCTCTCCGGTGCCCACAACACGCTTTTTCCCGCGGTCCTGCGCCTGCTGCGTGAGAAGGGCGCCGATGACGTCGCCATCTTCGGCGGCGGCATCGTTCCGCCCGAGGACATCGCGCGTCTCAAGACGGAAGGCGTCCGCGAGATCTTCACGCCGGGGGCGTCGATGGACGACATCGTCGCCTGGATCCGCGCCAACATCGCGCCGCGCGGCGACTGAAGATCGCCGTGACGGCGGCGAGGCGGCGCGAGGAGCCGGCGCGCAACTCGCTCGCTGCGCTCAGGAGGTCTGGCGGGGCGCGGCCGCGTGGGGATTCGCGCGTACGTCGGAGCGCCTTCCGCCTATGCACGACCTTATCCGCGCTGCGAGCGAGTTGCGCGGCGTCAGTCTCGCCGTGGCGCGTCCGATGGCGAGGCGCTTTCAGAGGATGTCGCCGATCGCGAATACATGCGCAGCTCTTCGAGCACGGCGGCGTGGACGGCGGCGTCGCGGTCGAGGATGTAGTAGGCGGTGCCGAGGAGGAGGAGTGCGATCAACGCGACGGCGCCGAAGCCGCGGATCACTTTCATGGTCCGTGCGTTCGCTTCTGCCTCGCGGTCGCGCAGACGCTCGCGCTCGGTATCTTCGAGCTCGGTGACGAGTCCGCGGATCTGCTCGGCGACGATCGTGCCGTCGTCGGGCGTCGGTGCGACGACGTCGCGCGGACGGTTGAGTGACGAGGCGATTGCTTCGGTGACGAGCGTAAGTTGATGTGCGGCGAGTGGGCCGAGCGCGTCGACGCGCCGGCGCTGCGCGGGGTCGTCGCCGGTCAAGTCGCGTAAGCGATCTAGGTTGGCGACGGCATTCTTCATTGCCGAGAGATAGAGCTCGAGGAATTCGCTCTGGCGCGTGAGGAGGTACCCGCGGCGCGCGGTCTCCACCTCGCGCAGAGCGTTGCGCGTGACGCCGATCTCATCGAGCACGTCGTGTGTGCGGCCGACCGCCGTATCGAGATCGGCGAGCCGCGACGCGCCGTGGACGCTGGCGATGAATACCAGCACGAGAATCACCAAGAGCGCGGCAAAGCCGCCGGTCACGCGCGAGGAGATGATCGAGGGTTGCACGGGTGTCGACTCGGGTGCGCGGTCGTCGATCGCCGACTCTTACTCGCACGGTGGGAGATAGCAACCGCCGCGAGCGAGCGCTTCGCTCGCGACGCACATGTAGCGTCGGTGGTGCGGCCTACGTCTTGTCGGACGCTGCGAGCCGGGCGGGGCACGTCGGCGAAGCGCGCATTCAGGACGTCCGTGCTACGAGTGCGTCGCGACGTGCGGAAGGATCCACCCGTCGTGGCGGCCCGCGATGGCCTGTGCGCGCGGAGGCGACTTGCCCCGCCCGGCGCACGACGCCCCGACACCACGTCGGCCGCGACAACGCCCGCATGCGCGGGCGCGGGACGCGGTCGTTCGCGCGGTGGTTGCGCGCGCCGGCGAAGCGGCTTAACGTCGCGCCGCCGTGGAACGGCGCGACATCGTGATCGTCGGCGGCGGGCCGGCCGGCGCCGCGACGGCGCTCTACCTCGTGCGCCGTGATCCGGCGCTCGCGCGTCGCGTGCTCGTGCTCGAGAAGGCTCGCCACCCGCGCCCGAAAGTCTGCGCCGGCGGATTGATCCCACATACGCTTTCCTGCCTCGAGGAGCTCGACGTCGCGCTCGCGGTGCCGCACGTCGTCGTCGACCGTGCGCGCGTCGACGTGCCGCGACGACGGGTCGAGGTCGAGGGGCATCGCTTTTGCGCCGTGGTACGCCGCGCCGAGTTCGATGCCGCGCTCATCGGCGCCGTGCGCGAGCGCGGCGTCGAGGTGCGGGAGGAGGAGCCGGTGCGGAGTCTCGCGCGCGATCGCGACGCGGTCGTCGTGCGCACCGACCGTGAGACGTACCGCGCGGCGTTCGTCGTCGGCGCCGATGGATCGGGAAGCTTCGTCCGCCGCGCGCTCGTGAGCGCCGACGTCGCGGCGGACCGCGACGCGATCGGGCGCGCCGTCATGGCCGACGTGCCGGTTGCGGACGATTGTCGGTGGGACGGTCACGATCGTGCGCGCTACGAGTTCGATTTTCGGTCGGTGCCGGACGGTCTCCAGGGCTACGCGTGGGCCTTTCCGTGCCTCATCGACGGGCGGCCGCACGTCAATGCCGGCGTGTACACGCGGCGAACCGGTGTTGGACCGGACGTGCGCGCGTTGCTCGATCGGTTACAGGTGGAGCTCGGCGGGCCGCACGTGCGCCACCAGGCGGCGCCGATCCGCTGCTGGTCGCGGGCGCCGTTCGCGGCCGAGCGTACGCTCCTCGTCGGCGATGCGGCAGGCGCGGAGCCGCTCATGGGAGAAGGGATCTCGTTCGCGTTCGAGTACGGGCGCTGGGCGGCGGCGGAGCTCGGGATCGCGCTCGCGACCGGCGCGCTCGAGTGGCGTGCCGCCGAGGCGCGGTTTCGCCGCTCCTGGGTCGGCTGCAAGCTCCGTCGCCTCGATCAAGCGGCGACGATGTTCTACGGGCGCGGCGCGCGCCTATGGCTCGGCGTCGCCGCACGTTGGAGCGGCGCCCAGCGGGTCGGGCTCTGTTGGTACAACGGCGTCGACGGCTGGGACCGCCGCAGCGGCTGGGCGGCATTGCGCGCCGCGTTCCGAACGCGTGGAGGCGTGAACGTCGAGCCTGCCGCCTCGGTCATGCGCGCGCGCTCGTGAACGCGAGCTCTCGCGCGTCGTCCGGTCGCGGCGAGGCTGGAGGCGCGTCGGCGAACGACTCGATCGTGACCCCCGCGCGCTGGGCCGTTGTCGCGGTCGGCGTGCTCGCAATCGTCGCCGTCGCGCTGCGCATGCCGGAGCTCGGCTCGCGCTCGCTCTGGCTCGATGAGGCGTGGCGGGCGAACCTGGCGCTCGCGCCGACGTGGCAGGCGTTCTGGTCGGACGTGCTCGGCGGCGGTCACGTCGAGGCGCCGATGCCGCCGCTCTACGCCCTCCTGCTCCGCGTGGTGGCGCTCGTCGCCGGACGCTCCGTCGCGTGGCTGCGCGCGTCGTCGCTCGTCGCGAGCGTCGCGGCCGTGCCGCTCGCGTTCGCAGTCGGCCGGCGCGTGTACGGAACCGTCGCGGGTGTCGCCGCCGCCACGTGCTTCGCGTGTTACCCGGCCGCGGTGACGTTTGGCCGCGAGCTCAAGCCCTATGCCCTCGACGTCGCCGTCGTCCTCGTGCTCGTGCTGCTCGCGGCGCGCATCGTCGCCCGTCGCGATGCCGCGTCGTGGACGCGCTTCGCGCTGGCGTCGGCGCTCGTCCCCGGGCTCTCGTATCCGGCGGTCCTCGTGCTGCCGGGCATCGCGCTCGGTCTCTTGGTCGCGTGCCGTGATCGCCGCGAGGTCGTTCGCTGGGCCGTCGCCATGAGCGTCGCGGCCGCGGCGGTGCTCGCGTGGTACGTCCTCGTGATCGCAACGCAACGCGCGCGACCGGTCAACGCGGAATATTGGGCGGCCACGTTTCCGTCGGTCGACCGGGCGGGTGCGGCGATGGTCGCGGCGGCGGCGACGGAGCTGCTCGCGTTCACCCTTGGCGCGCCGCGGTGGCTCGGAGGGATGAGCCTCGCGATCGGATGGGTGCGGGCGCCGCGCTGGTTCGCGGCCGCGGGTCTGGGCGCGATCGCGACCGTCGTCGTCGCCGGCTTCGTGCGCGTCTACCCGCTCTCCGGTGGGAGGACGAGCTTGTTCTTGCTGCCGTTCGTGTATCTGCCGTTCGGGGCCGCAGTGGCCTGGCTGTACAGTGCGCCGCGACCGCCCACGCGAAACGGCGGCGATGCCGAGCGCGAGGAGCGTCCGCACGGTCGCAACGCGCGCGCCGTGGTCGCGCGCGCTCTCGGTGTCGCCGCGGCGGGAGCGCTTCTCACGCTGCCGCTCCTCGCTCCGGCCGACCCGAACGCCGGCCTCGTCTACGAGGAGACGGCGCCGCTCCTCGCGACGCTCGCGGCGGAGCGCAAGCCCGAGGAGCGGGTGTACGTCTACTACGGGGCGGTGCCGGCCTTCACGTTTTACCGTCCCGAGCTCGACGCCGGGGTCACGCTCGGCGGCTCGCACCGCGACGACGTGCACGCGTACGAAGCGGAGCTGCGGCCGCTGCTCGCCGCAGGAGGTCGATCGTGGGTGCTCTTCGCGCACGTGTTTCCACGGCCGAACGGTGGTGACGAGCGCGACGCGATTCTCTCGACGCTCGCGGTGTACGGGAAGCAAGTCGGCGAGTGGAAGACGCGCGGTGCCTCGCTGCACGTGTTCGAGCTGGCGTCCGGCGCCGAGCGGGTACGGCACATCGAGATTCGGCCGGAAGACGCGGCAAATCCCGAGCGTCTGCGCGAGCTCTTGCGCAAATGAGTCGCGAGCCGCGACGTCGATGATGCGCGCGACGGCGCGCACGGCTGTTGCTTCGGCGGGTTGCGGGATGCAATAACTGAACGCCCGCTTTTGCGCGTACGTCTCGAGGAGGCTCGTATGAAGAAGGCAGTCATCGTCGGCGCAACCAGGACGGCGGTCGGTACGCTCGGTGGAGCGCTCGCCCAAACTCCCGCGCCCGAGCTCGGCGCGATCACCATCCGCGAGGCGCTGCGCCGCGCCGGCGACCTTCCCGGCGACCAGGTCGACGAGGTCATTCTCGGCAACGTGCTGCCGGCGGGTCTCGGTCTGAACCCCGCGCGTGTCGCGTATCTCAAAGCGGGGATTCCGAAGGAAGTGCCGGGCTACACGATCAACAAGGCGTGCGGCTCGGGTCTCAAGGCCGTCGCGCTCGCCGCGCAGTCGATCGCGGTCGGCGACGCCGACATCGTGGTCGCCGGCGGCATGGAGAGCATGAGTGGCGCCCCCTACATCCTGAACAAGGCGCGCTTCGGCTACCGCATGGGACACGATCAGATCATCGACTCGATGATCGCCGACGGCTTGAGCTGCCCGATCACGTTCGTCCACATGGGCATCACGGCGGAGAACGTCGCCGCGAAGTACGAGATCTCGCGCGAGGAGCAGGACGAGTTCGCCGCCGAGAGCCAGAACAAGACCGCGGCCGCGATGAAGGCCGGCAAGTTCAAGGACGAGATCGTCGCCGTCGAGATTCCGGCGAAGAAAGGCGATCCGATTCGCTTCGACACCGACGAGCATCCGCGCGGCGAGACGACGGCCGCGAAGCTCGCCGGCCTGAAGCCCGCGTTCAAGAAGGACGGGACCGTCACCGCGGCGAGCGCGTCGGGCATCAACGACGGTGCGGCCGCCGTGGTCGTCATGTCCGAGGAGCGGGCGAAACGGCAGAACCTGCCGATCCTGGCGACGATCCGCGCCTACGCGTCGGCCGGCGTCGATCCGTCGATCATGGGCATGGGCCCATGGCCCGCCTCCGAGAAGGCGCTCGCGCGCGCCGGTCTCCGCAAGGAGGAGATCGACCTCTGGGAACTGAACGAGGCCTTCGCGGCGCAATCGCTCGGCGTGCTGCGCGAGCTGCGCATTCCGAGAAACCGCGTCAACGTGCACGGCGGCGCGGTCGCGCTCGGACACCCGATCGGTGCGAGCGGCGCCCGCATCCTCGTCACCTTGCTCTACGCGATGAAAGATCGCGACGCGCGGCTCGGTCTCGCGTCGCTCTGCATCGGCGGCGGGCAGGGAATCGCGATGATCGTCGAGCGCTGACGCGCGAGGAGAAGCTCCGGTGGCGGTGGCGGCCTTCTTCGACGTCGACGGCACGCTGATCGCGAAGAATTCCGGTCCGCTCTACATGAAGTTCTTGCGCCAGCGCGGCGAGATCCGCCGCCGCGACGCGCTCCGCACGCTGTACTTCTACGTCCGCTATCGGCTGAACCTGCTCGACATTGAGCGCGCCGTCGAGCGCTCGAGTGCCTGGATCCGCGGTCGTCTCGAGTCCGACATCGCCTCGCACTGTCGGCTTTGGTACCAGGAGATGGTTCGCCAGTACCTGCAGCCGGAGATGGTGCGGCGCGTCCGCATGCATCGCGAGCAGGGGCACGTCGTTGCGATCCTCTCGAGCACGACGAATTATCTCGCCGACCCGCTCGCCGAGGAGCTCGGCATCGATCACCTCCTCGTCTCGCGTCTCGTCGTGCGCGACGGCCGCTTCACCGGCGAGGCACACCATCCGATCTGCTACGGCGACGGCAAGCTCTACTGGGCACGTCGCTTCGCCGCCGAGCACGATGTGAACCTCGCCGCGAGCTTCTTTTATACCGACTCGGTGACGGATGTACCCATGCTGGAGATCGTCGGCCACCCGCAGGTCGTGAACCCGGATCCGTTGCTGCGCCGCATCGCGCGCCAGCGCGGCTGGCAGGTGCTGCAGCTCCGTCTCGACGACCGCGTCGCGCTCTCCGCCTGATGGCTCGTCGCGGTACACGGCAGGGGAGTTGGCTCTTCGCCGCGATGATGATCGCGGGAGTGCTCGCGCTCTTGTGGTGGATCAGCGCCCGCCGCGCCGAGACGCCCGCGCCTCCGAGCAGCGTGCCAGGCGCACGCATCTTGAAGGAAGCGCCGCCGCAAACCGGCGACTCACGCGCGGATGGCGGCGACGAGATCACCCCGCCGGAGAAACGCGAGCTCGAGCGCGTGCTGCGCGAGCGCGGCACCGCGACCGGCCGCGAGTGACGCGCAGGCGGATCGTCTCGCTCGTGCCGAGCTTGACCGAGCTGCTTTTCGCGCTCGGGGTGGGCGAGCGCATCGTCGGGGTGACGCGCTACTGCGTCGCGCCGGGCGATTGCGTCGCTGGCGTCGCGAAGGTCGGCGGCACCAAGAATCCCGATTGCGACGCGATCATCGACCTGCGCCCCGACGTCGTCGTCATGAACGCGGAGGAGAATCGACGCCAGGACTTCGAGGCGCTCGCCGCCGCGGGGTTGCACGTTCTCGTCACCGAGCCGAAGAGCGTCGACGACGGCGTGCGCCTGATCGCGAGTCTCGGCGCCCTCGTCGGGCAAGGCGACCTCGGTGCGCGTTTCGCTACAGCGCAAGCTGCCGGCGTCGAGGAGGTGCGTGCGGCGACGCGCGGCCGGCGGGCGGTCGCGTACTTCTGTCCGATTTGGCGGAAGCCGTGGATGGCGTTCAACGCCGACACGTACGCTTACGATCTCCTGCGCATCGCCGGTGGCCGCAACGTCTTCGCCGCTCGCGCCGAGCGGTATCCGGTCGTGACGCTGGAGGAGGTCGCCGCGGCG
The DNA here is from genome assembly GCA_041488235.1 of Binatia bacterium. GTDB lineage: Bacteria > Desulfobacterota > Binatia > UTPRO1 > UTPRO1 > DP-19. The sequence goes on along the minus strand of JBGPOW010000027.1, from coordinate 23,581 downwards.
ACGCCCGAGGTCGTCCTGCTCCCGGACGAGCCGTATCACTTCACGGAGCGCGACCTTCCGGCCGTCGCGTCGCTCGTCGAACGCAGCGTTCCCATGCACTTCGTCGACGGCAAGGCGCTCACTTGGTACGGGTTGCGCATCGCCGACGCCGTCGCGACGTTCGCGCGCCGCTTCGCGGCGGTCGCCGACATGCGCTCCGAGTAGTCTTGTCAGCGACGGCGCCGCACGGCGACTTCGTTCTTGCCTTTTGCCGCCGGCGCGCTCATAAACGCCGACGGCTCGGGCTCGCCTCCGGGGGGTTGGGGTGATGGCGTCGATCGAAGAGAACCTGCGCAAGCTTCCGCCGCAGAACCTCGAAGCGGAGGAGTTCGTCCTCGGCGGCATCCTGCTCGACAACGACGCCTGCAATCGCGCCGTCGAGGTCGGGCTCCGGCCGGACGACTTCTACCGCGAGGCGCACCGCAAGATCTTCGCCGCCGTGCTCGACCTCGCCGAACGCGGTACGCCGGTCGACGCCGTGACGCTCGGCGAGTCGCTGCGCCAGCAGGGCCAGCTGCAAGCCGTCGGCGGCGCGTCGTTCATCGCCGAGCTCACCGATCGCGTGCCGAGCGCCGCGAACGTCGCGCATCACGCGCGCATCGTGAAGGAGAAGGCGATCCTTCGCGGCCTCATCTCGGCCACCACCGAGATCGCCACACAGGCGTACGACGGTCGCCAGGACGTCGAGCAGTTCCTCGACGAGGCCGAGCGCCGGATCTTCGGCATCGCCGAGCAGAAGTTCCGCCCGTCGTTCTACAAGATTCGCGATCTCCTCGTGGAGTCGCTGAAGGACGTCGAGCGGCTCTACGAGCGCAAGGAGATGATCACCGGCGTCCCGACCGGTTTCCACGATCTCGACCGCCTGACGGCCGGCCTGCAGCGGTCGGATTTGGTCATCGTCGCCGGGCGCCCCGGCATGGGAAAGACCGCGCTCGCGCTCAACATCGCCACGCACGCGGCGCTCCAGACCGGGATCGCCGTCGCGATCTTCTCGCTCGAGATGTCGAAGGAGCAGCTCACGCTGCGCATGCTCTGCTCCGAGGCACTCATCAACTACGCCAACGTCCGCTCCGGGCACCTGCGCGAGCAGGACTTCACCAAGCTCACGAAGGCGGCGGGCCGGCTCTGGGAGGCGCAGGTCTTCATCGACGATACGGCGGGTCTCTCGGTCCTCGAGCTGCGCGCCAAGGCGCGGCGCTTGATGCGCGAGACGTCGGGGAATCTCGGCCTGATCGTCGTCGACTATATGCAGCTCATGCGCGGCTCCGGGCGCACTGACTCGCGCGAGCAGGAGATCTCGGAGATCTCGCGGTCGTTGAAGGCGCTTGCGAAGGACCTGCGGGTACCGGTGGTCGCACTCTCGCAGCTGAACCGTCAGGTCGAGAGCCGCGCCGGCAACCGTCCGCAGCTGGCCGACCTGCGCGAGTCGGGTGCGATCGAGCAGGACGCCGACGTGATCGCCTTCGTGTACCGTGAGGTCGTCTACAACCGCGAGATCGTCGGCACCGACGAGGAGAAAGAGGCCGAGATCATCGTCGCCAAGCAGCGCAACGGACCGACGGACACGGTGCGCGTCGTGTTCCGCGGCGAGTTCATGCGGTTCGAGGATCACGCGCTCCCCGGCGACGACGCCTACATGATCGAGGCGCAGAAGGACGACTTCGACCTGCTCCCCGAGCCCTGACGAGAACGCGCGATGGAGAAGGTGAACCTGCGCGAGAAGCTGAGCCTCGTCAGCGACCATTGGAACCCGCACGTCGTCGGAGAGCTGAACGGCCAGCACGTCAAGATCGCAAAGCTCGCGGGCGAGTTCGTCTGGCATCATCACGACGCCGGGGACGAGTTGTTCCTCGTGCTCGTCGGCCGTTTGGTCATCATGCTCCGCGACCGCGACGTCGCGTTGGAACCGGGGGAATTCTTCATCGTGCCGAAAGGCGTCGAGCACAAGCCGGTCGCCACCGAAGAGGTGCACGTCCTCTTGTTCGAGCCAATCGGCACTCGCAACACCGGCAACGTTCGCGACGAGCGGACGCGCGATACGCTGCGACGGCTGTGACGCGCCGCCCGCCGGTTTCGCCGTCGATTCTCTCGGCGACGTTCGTGATCGCGGTCTGTCTCGCCGCTGCCGCAAGCGCGAGCGACGGCGGGCGGCGCCTGTCTGCGTCGTCGCCCGAGGTTCGCGTCGGCGACCGGCTGTTCTTCGACTCGCGGTTCGCGCAGTTCTTCTTCGAGCATTCCCACGGCGACGTGAACGCGAAGCTCACGACGGGCGATCCCGTGATCGATCAAATGCCATTCACCGCGGCGCAGTCGCTCACGAGCCCGTTTCGCGGACAGAGCATGAGCTGCAGGCAATGTCATCTCGGCGACGACTTCCTGCTCGAAGAGCCGCTCGCCGGGCGGACGTACTGCGATTTCAGTCGGCGCACGCCGATTCCTCGTCGCGGCGACGGTCTCACCACGACCGCGCGCAATTCGCCGCTCATGGTGAACATCGGCCTCCCGCGCGACGTGCCGATGCTGCTGCACTTCGACGGCGAGTTCGCGACACCAGAGGACCTCGTCATCGACACGCTGACCGGCCGCAACCTCGGCTGGCTTCCGGGCGAGCGGGCAACCGCTCTCGCGCACGTCGCCAACGTGATCCGCAAGGACGACGGTAAGAACCCCCGACAGGTCACGTATCCGGGCGGCGGTGGCGTGCCGTATCGCGTGGTGCTCCTTGGTACCGATGCGAAATTGCCGTCGGCGCTGCAAATCTCTCGCGACTATCGCATCGACGTCGCGACCGCGTCCGACGCGGAGGTCGCGCAAGCCGTCGCAAGGCTGATGCGCGCCTACATGGACTCGCTGCGCTTCGGGACGACGAACACCGGGCGGCGGTCCCCGTCGCCGTACGATGTCTTCCTCGAGAAGAACGGCCTGCCGTCCGCCCCGGCGAGCGGCCAATCGGGACGCGCGTACGCCGCGCGGCTCCTCGCGGGGATCGACGAGCGCACGCACCCGACGTGGGTCACACCCGACGACGCAGAGTTCGAGCTGCACGAGCAGCCGTTTCAGTTCGGGCCCGCCGAGCTACGAGGCCTGAAGCTGTTTTTCGGGCGCGCGACGCCGGGGAGCATGCATGCCGGCAATTGCGTCGCCTGTCATCCACCGCCGCAGTTCACCGATTATCGTCTGCACAACAACGGCGTGTCGCAGGCGGAGTACGATCGCATCTTCGGCGAGGGCGCGTTCGCCGCGCTCGACGTTCCGGACCTGACCATGCGCGAGGCGGCGTTCGATACGTACCTCCCGCCCTCGCCCGCTCACCCGCACGCGGCGAGCCGATTCCGCGCCGTCCCGTCCGCGGCGCTGCCGGGCTACGCCGATCTCGGCGTGTGGAACGTTCTCGCGAATCCCGACCTGCCGAAGCCGCAAACCGCGATCACGCGCATCCTGTGCGAGCAGCTCGCCCTCGGATCGAACGACTGTACACCCGCGCGACTGTTGCCGCTCAGCATCGCGTATTTCAAGACGCCGTCCGTCCGCGATCTCGGCCAGTCGTATCCGTACTTCCACTCCGGCGCGATGGACACGATCGAGGACGTGCTCCGCCACTACGTCGCGACGTCCGAGCTCGCGCGCGCGGGCAAATTGCGGAACGCGTCTCCCGAGCTCGCGGCGGTGCAGGTCGACGCCGGTGACGTTGCACCGCTCGCGGCATTCCTGCGTGCGCTGAACGAGGATTACCGTTGAGGCGAACGTCGCGACGCTGCACCTGCGTGCGAGTACTGCTTGGGCGCGCCACGGACCGCATGCTACGCTTGCGGTGCTCATGCGGCAGAGCGTCCTCGAGCGAATCGTCAAGGAGCGGGTCGCCTACACGACTGTGGGAACAGTCAGCGTCGCAGTCGACCGCTTGACCGAGGAACTCGCCCGCGAGGTTCTTGCCGACGAGGAGTTTCGGCAATCGTTTCACGCGCTGATTCGAGCCACTGCACGCGACATCATGGACGAGTTGCGGCGGCGTGATGCGCCGCCGAGGGTGCGCGTCAAGCGCCGTCGTCGACGGCAACCCGTATCCTGAGACGACGACGTTCGTGACGGCTTTGCGCCTCTACGTGCGCCGACCTCACTCGCCGGCGATCGCCAGCAGCTCGGCGGCGGCGCGCGCCACGTCGGGCGCGCGTACGACGGCCGCGATCACGCTCACCGCATCGGCGCCCGCGGCGAGCACCTCGAGCATGATCGCGGCGGTGATGCCGCCGATCGCGACCAGCGGCTCCGCCGCGTGCGCGCGGGCAGTACGCAAACGGGCACAGCCGATCACCGGATCCGCGGCCGACTTGCTCGTGGTCGCGAAGATCGGTCCGAGCGAGAGGTAGTCGGCGCCGCAGCCCGCGGCGGCGGCGAGCTGCGCCTCGCTGTGGGTCGAGAAGCCGATCCAGCGGTCAGGACCGAGAAGCCGGCGCGCGACCGCGACCGGCAAATCCTCCTGGCCGAGGTGGACGCCGTCGGCGCCGACGGCGAGCGCGACGTCGACGCGATCGTTGACGACGAGGCGCGCGCCGGCGGCGGCGGTCAGCTCGCGCACGCGGCGCGCCGTCTCGACGAGGGCGCCGGTCGCGACGTTCTTCAAGCGCAGCTGCAGCACACGCGCGCCGCCGGCGAGCATCGCCTCGGCCAGCGCCACCGGGTCACGGCCGGTGTCGAGCGGGTCGACGATGAAGTAGACGCGCGAGGGGAGCTTCATTTGCTGCCGCGCGGAACGGCGATGCCGAGCGACGTGATCTTCTTGCGGAGCGTGTTGCGGTTGATGCCGAGAAGATCGGCGGCGCGGAGCTGGTTGCCGCCGGTCTGCTCGAGAATGAGCTCGACGAGCGGCCGCTCGACCGCGGCGACGACGGCCGCGTGCAGGTCCTTCGCCGGCCGCTCCGGATCGTGGACGAGCGCGGCGACGGCGCTGCGCAGCGTGTCGGCGAGCGAGCCGCTGAGCGGCGGCGGCGGCGCCGTCTCCGAGAGCTGCAGATCCTCGGCCGTCAGCGTGTCGCCGGGGGCGAGGACCGCGGCGCGCAAGAGGCAGTTCTCCAGCTCGCGGACGTTCCCGGGCCACGGATGGCGCACGAGCAGCTCCTCGGCGTCGGGGGCGATCGCGCTGATGCCGGTGCCCATCTCCGCGTTGATCTTGGCGAGGAAGTGGCGAATCAGGTCCGGGATGTCGCCACGGCGGTCGCGCAAAGGGGGCACCGTGATCGGCACGACTTTCAACCGGAAGAAGAGGTCCTCGCGGAACCGCCCTTCACGGACCGCACGCTCGAGAGTCTGATTCGTGGCGGCGATGATGCGAGCGTTGGCCTTCAGTACCTGGGTGCTGCCGACGCGGCTGAACTCGCGCTCCTGCAGGACGCGCAGGAGCTTCACCTGCAGCTCGATCGGCATGTCGCCGACCTCGTCGAGGAAGAGCGTGCCGCCGCTCGCCGTCTCGAAGCGCCCGACGCGGCGCTCGCTCGCGCCGGTGAAGGCACCGCGCTCGTGGCCGAAGAGCTCGCTCTCGAGGAGGTCGCGCGGAATCGCCGAGCAGTTGAGCGCGACGAAGGGGCCGCTCCAACGCGGCGAATGGAAGTGGATCGCGCGCGCGATCAGCTCCTTGCCGGTGCCGCTCTCGCCCTCGATCAGCACGGTCGCGTCGCTCTTCGCGACGCGGCCGATCGTCTTGAAGATCTCCTGCATCGCGACGCTGGTGCCGACGAGCGTCACGCCCGGCTCGTAGCGTTCGCCGACCTCCATCCGAATACGTCCGACGGTGCGGGTGAGCTCGTGCATCTCACTCGCCCGCGTGACGAGCGCCCGTACCTCGTCGAGGTCGAAGGGCTTGGTGAGATAGTTGAAGGCGCCGCGCTTCATCGCCTCGATCGCGTTCGCCATCGTGTTCTGCGCCGTGATGACGATCACGATGACGCTCTTGTCCGTGGCGCGGACACGCTCGAGGACGTCGAGTCCGCTCAGATCCGGCATGCGGATGTCGAGGATCGCGACGTCGAACTCGCCGCCGGTGAGCGCCGCGAGGGCGTCGCCGCCGGTCGCGACGGTCTCGACCTCGTGACCCGCCTGCGTGAGCGCGGTGGCAAGGACCATGCGGATCGACTCCTCGTCGTCGGCGATGAGAATGCGCGCCATCGCCACTACCCGCGCTGACCGCCCGGGCCGACGGGCAGGCGGACGCGGACCCGTGTGCCGCGGCCGAGCTCGCTCTCGATGCCGATCGTACCGCCGTGTTGCGCCACCAGACGCTCGCTCACGGCGAGACCGAGGCCGGTACCGCTCGTTTTCGTCGTGAAGAACGGGGTGAAGATGCGCTCGCAATCCTCCGCCGCGATGCCGGGTCCGGTGTCCTCGACGTCGATCGAGAGGAACTGGCCGCGGTCGCCGGCGTCGTGCCGGACGTGGAAATCGGTCTCGATGCGGGTCGTGATCGTCAGTGTGCCGGCATGGCCCATCGCTTCGAGCGCGTTTTTCACCAGGTTGAGAAACACCTGCCGCAGCTTGGCTTCGTCGGCGAGCACTTCGGGCAGGCTTGGGTCGAAGACGAGTCGCACCGTGAGCGCGCCGGCACCGGCCGCGCGTTCCAGCGTCAGGACCTCGTTCAGCACGCGGTGGACGTTCACGGCTGTGAGGCGCAGCCTGGGAGGACGCGTGAGCTCGAGCAGCTGCTCGAGAAGCGCCGAGACACGGTCCACCTCGCGCGTGATCAAGCTCGTGAAGCGGACGCCGCTCGGGCTGGCGGCGAGCTCCTCGGCGAGGAGCTGCGCCGCGCCTTTGATGCCCCCGAGCGGGTTCTTGATCTCGTGCGCGAGCCCGGCGGCGACCGCCGCGAGATCGCCGACGCGGTTGTCGCGCTCGGTCGCGTCGCCGAGCGAGCGCTGCGCGGTCATGTCGCGGAAGAGCAGCAAGGTGCCGACGACGGCGCCGAGGGCGTCGAGCACGGGCGCGGCGATCAACTGGACCGCGACACGGCGGCCGAAGGGCGCGACGAGCTCGCCCGCCTCGCTCGTCCGACCGACGGCGCCGTTCCGCAGCCGATGAATCGTGTCGCCGATCCACGGATTCATGGCGAACGCCTGCTCCGCGCGACGCCCGACCGCCTGCGCGGCGGAGACGCCGGTCAGATCCTCGGCCCGCGGGCTGACGAACGCGACCTGTCCGGCGAGGTCGAGAATGACGAGGCCGTCACCGAGGCTCGCGAGGACGTCCTCGGTGTGCGCTGTGAGAAACGTCGCGGCGTCGGGAGTCGCCGGCGCCGGGGCGCGGTTCGATTTTGCCGCGGAGCTCATGCGTCCGCGCAGGGTAGCACGGCCGCTGCGCGTCTGCACCGGCGCGTTGACAGCGGCGGGTAACGGACTCTAGCCTGCGCGCCATGTCCTTGCGCATCGGCCACGGATTCGACATCCACCCGCTCGTTCCCGGGCGGCGGCTCGTTCTCGGCGGCGTCGAGATTCCGAGCGAGCGCGGTCTCGCCGGCCACTCCGACGCCGACGCTGCGCTGCACGCGCTGACGGATGCGCTTCTCGGCGCGATCGGCGCCGGCGACATCGGCCGGCACTACCCCGACTCCGACGCGCGTCACGCCGATCGCAGCAGCGCCGAGTTCGTGCGCGAGACGATGGCCACGGTCCGCGCCCGCGGCTATCGCGTCGCGAACGCCGACGTCACGATTCTCGCCGAGGAGCCGCAGCTGGCGCCGTATCTCGAGCGCATGCGCGCCAACATCGCCGACCTCCTCGGCGTGAGCACCGATGCCGCGAACGTCAAAGCGACGCGCGGCGAGGGCCTGGGCGCGATCGGCCGCGCCGAAGGCATCGCCGCCCAGGCGGTCGTGCTGCTGGAGCCCGCGTCGTGACCACGTACGAGGGCGGCTGTCACTGCGGCAAGGTCCGCTTCCGCGTCACCGCCGACCTCGACCGGGTGAGCGAGTGCAACTGCTCGATGTGCGCCAAGAAGGGCTTCCTCCACCTGATCGTTCCGCCCGAGCAATTCGAGCTGCTCTCCGGCGCGGACGATCTGACGACCTACGAGTTCAATACCCGCGTGGCAAAGCATCGCTTCTGCCGCCACTGCGGCATCCACTCGTTCTACGTCCCGCGGTCGGACCCAAACAAAATCGACGTCAACGTCCGCTGCCTCGACGGCGTCGACGTCGACGAGCTCCCCGTTACACGCTTCGACGGACGGCACTGGGAGCAGTCAATGGCCGGCCGCGTTCCCTGGCGCTGACGTCGCTGCGGTGGCAGGTCGCGAGCTCTGTGGATGTTCGGGCTCGGCGACGACCCGGATTGATCAACTTGAACGTCCGAGTAATACCGGTTATACTTTCATGGCGATGAAATCGGCCATCTCCCTCCCCGATGATCTGTTCCGAGAAATCGACGCCCGCGCGCGACAGTTGAAGCTCTCTCGGAGCGGACTTCTCGCAGCAGCAGCGCGCGAGTTCCTCGCCCGCTCACGTCGGCCCACCGACGTGACCGAGGCGTGGAATCGGGCCATCGCCACGGCTGGTCAGCCTGGCGACGATCCGGCGGCGGTCGCATTTCGGCGGCGAACCAAGGCCGTCGTCGGTCGTGCGCGTCGGTCGCGAACGTGATCCATCGCGGTGAGATTTGGTGGGTCGATTTCGCCGAACCGCGCGGCTCCGAACCTGGCTACCGCCATCCGGCATTGGTTCTGCAGCGCGATGAAGTGAACGCGAGCAAGATCAGCACGGTGGTCGTCTGCGTCCTCACGAGCAACACCGCACTCGGCCGGGCGCCGGGTAACACGCTGCTCCCTAAACGCGTGACGGGGCTCGCTCGGGACTCGGTCGCGAACGCGTCTCAGCTTGCTACCGTGAACAAGAACGATCTCGAGGAGCTCGTGGCAACACTGCCAGTCGCCCTCCTGACGAAGGTGAGCCAAGGCATTCAGTGGTTCCTGCAGCTTGGTGTGTGAACGCCTACGCGGCGTCCTCGCTCTTCCATCATTGGCACTCGCAATAGGGACCAGTTGGGCAGTCGCAGACTCCGGAACAGCAATCAGAGTTCGAGGACGGCATGACACCCGAGTTCTCCTTCCCGGACGCAACCGCACCAGCAGGAACGACGATCGAGCGGCGCACGGAGGTAGGTAGGAAGCACTGACGGCGTAGTTGACGTAACCCCCTCTTATCGGACGCCCGCCTCTTTGCCGCCTATTCGCTCAAGACGGGCGAGACGAGTTCGACTTCACCTGACGCCCGCATCGGACGGGCGCCCCCAGCTCCGCGCCCCTGCGTGCTCGCCGCGCTCCGTCTTGACGCCGCGTCCGGTGCGTGTGATCCCGCTCCCTCGGTCACGCGGACGGCCCGCACCCGCTGCTTTGTTTGCGTGTGGCAAACAGCAGTACAAGGGGTACAAGGGCGAACGTCCGACTTTGGGAACTATGTCAACCAGCCTGAGCGAAAACGTCGCTAGAAAGTCCTATCAACCAGCCTCCGATGTGTCGCGTGACCCTGCGTGACGTCGAGACCGATATCCCGTAGGTTGGTGGCTGGAAGGAGATCGATCCATGGCAGCTCTTGATTGGTCCCGGTGTCCGGCCGTGGAGAGCATTCCTGGCAAGGTGAGCGGCGCTTGGCTGTTCAAGGGCACGCGCACGCCCGTGGCCGTCGTATTCGAGAACCTCGAAGACGGCATGACCATCGACGAGGTGATGGAGCAGTTCCCTGTGTCCCGAGATCAGGTCAGGGCCGTCTTGGAGTTCGCCGCCCGGAGTCTTGACGCGCCAGTCCCTGCACGCTGATGCGGGTGCTGTTCGACAACGGTACGCCGAGGGGCGTCGCCGCGGTTCTGAAGGACCACGTCGTCGAGGAGGCTCGTGCTCACGGGTGGGACACCCTTCGAAACGGCGAACTGCTCGACGCCGCTGAGGCCGCGGGATTCGACGTGTTCGTCACGACGGATCGCAACCTTCGCTATCAGCAGAATCTGTCGGGTCGGACGATCGCGCTCGTGGTCCTCAACAAGGGCCGGTGGAGGCTCATCAAGACGAGGCTTTCCGCGATTGCGGCAGCCGTAGCTGGTGCGACGCCCGGGAGCTTTGCCGAAGTCGAGATCCCGGCCGACTGAGAAGTCGGGCTGAGCGCACGTTCGGTTCGATTCCTAGCAGCGCCGGCACGATCAGCTTTCTCTGTAAGGCGGTCATCGCGGAACGCTGTCGTGCGGCGCTGCCGAAAATCATCGGACGCCGACTCGTCGAGGATCACGAGTCCGCGCAACGGGGCGAGCGTCGTCATCGGCTCCGCCAAACGCGCCTCGGCGACGGCGTCTTCCAGGTCGAAGTAGCGCACATGGTGGGTGCGGTGAGCGTGAGTGCTTCCTTGGCCGCTGTTGAGAGCCGTTTCGTAGATCGCGCCCCGCACCCTCGTATCCCCCAATGCGCCGGCGACCCGATGGGACGCCATCACCCTGAGCGCGGACAGAAGGATGACGAATCTCGCTGAGCACTCCACGTGGCACAGGTCGCGACGCCACCGGTCGCGGCGTGACGCGTGTCTCGCACTAGGCGTGCGAGAAAACGACCGCCGCATTTGCCTCAGGATCGACGCCACGCACGCGGGGCATACCTCGGTGCCCCTCGCACACGCGCACCGCGATGCGATCCGTAACTCTCCGCGACGACCGCCCACGACCCGGTATCCGGCTCGCGTCGATGTCGTGACCGCTGGGGCACCCGACAAAACCTCGCGGAGCGATCGGTGCATCCAATCGCATCCGCGTATCTCGCAGCGGGAAGAATAAGGAGAGAGAGCCGAGAAGGAAATTCAGACAAGACATTTCTGCTTGACCTGGGGCGCCGCTTCACAGAAGGAAGCACTGACGGCGTAGTTGACGTAACCCCCTCTTATCGGACGCCCGCCTCTTTGCCGCCTATTCGCTCAAGACGGGGCGGATGAGGTGGGCACCCGCGGTTTCGCGCAGAGGCCGCCTTCGCAGAGGGGGAACGGGGTCGCGGCAAGGCGCAGTGCGGCGGCGCCGCTCGATGACGTCAGCGGCAGCCGTTCACGAGGGAAAGTCGAACGCCAGCTCGGGGCCGCGTGGCGGCGGACGCGCGGCGGCAGCGTGGGGGACTGCCGTCGGGAGTCCCAGGTGGCGCAGAATCCGTTCGACGACCGGCGGGTCCTCGATCGTGGCGATGAATCGTAGGCGACCGCCGCACGCGCAGGCGAGCACATCGACCTCGAAGACGCGCCGGAGGAGCTCGGCCCAGGCGAGATACCGCCGGGGAATCCGGGGTGGCGCCGCATCCGACGCCGACGGTGCACCGTCTGTATCCACGATGAGAGCGGCGCCCGGCAGCGCCGGAGCGGATGCTTGCGCCAGCCCCAGCCCAACGATCGCGGCACCGACCAGCGCCACGGGTGCGGCGGTCGTCGATCCAGGGGCTGCCGATGTGGCGGCAGCCGACGTCGGCGAGGGCATCGCGCGCAGCGCGGCCGCGCGATGGCGGGCCCGCGGCGCGAGCACACCGTGGTAGACGACCAAATTGATCCGCGGCTTCGGAATGAGCACCGCGAGCTTTTCCAGGAACTCGATCGGGGTGAAGACGAAGGCGCGCGTGCCGTCGGCCCACGGATGCGCGAGGGTCATGCCGACGCGGCCGTCGGCGAGGATCTCGATCCGCTCCTGCGCGAGCGGCGGGCGGAGGAGATAGTGACACAAGCGCTCGAGCCCCGCGCGGTCGTCGGCGCGAACCGTGCGCCCCGCGTGGAGATCGAAGCTCGCGTGGCGGGCGTGCCACGGGGTCTCGGGTTTGGGCACGTAGGCCTCGGGATCGCGCCCGACGCGCGTGACACGGGCGCCAGCGGCGCGCCCGAGCACGCTGCGCCCCGCGACGGACGCTGCGCAGAGTGCAGCGAGCGCCGACGCATCCTCGCCGACCGGGTCGCGCGCGACCGTGTCCCCCTCGCCGAGGGTGAAGCCGCGGCGCGCGAGGAGACGTTCGATGCGGCGGGCAATCGTCGCGACGAGCCGCGTGAGCTCGCCCGGCGTCGGCGGCGGCGCGGGAACGAAGCGCCAGTCATCGCCGCAGCGCGCGAAGACGCCGTCGAGCACGAGCGTGTGGAAGTGAACGTTGAGATTGAGGCCACTCCCAAACCGCTGGATCGCGCTCACGGCGCCGGTCTCCGCTGCGGTAAATCCGGCGCGCCGGGCGCGGCGCCGATAGAAGCCCCGGAGCGCTCGCACGTAGACGGCGAGGACCTCGCGACAAAGCTCGTGCTTCCACGCCAAGAGATAGCGCAACCGGAACGGCAGGCTCAGCACCCATTGGCGCATGGGCACGGCGGGAAGGACATGGTCGACGAGATGCGCCGCGCGCTCCGCCATGCGCCGCCCGCCGCAGCTCGGACAGACCGCGCGCGCTTTGCAGGAGAACGGGACGAGGCGCTCCGCGTGACACGCGTCGCAGCGAAAGCGCGCGAACCCTCGCGCCCAGACACCGCAACCCAAGAACTGGCGAAACTCACGCTCGACGAATGTCGGTACGCCGCCGCCGTGCTCGGCGGCCTGAAGAAACGTCGCGAGATGCGCGCGCACGATGCGGTGGAGAATCGTGTGCTCGGCGGCGCGCGGGCGATAAGCATGGACCAACGGCCGCGTCGCACGGCGCCCATCGTCCCGCGCCGCTGCCGTGAGTAGTGGCATCGCATTCGCATCGTCCGCGGTGGTTCGCTACGCGATCGCTACGAGTAGACGTAGGCCTAGGCGTCGCGCGCCGGAGCCGGAGCCGGAGCCGCTCAGAGGAGCGACTTCATCTCACAGATCAGCGCACCGTCGGCTCAGCCGCTCGTCAGCTCAGAAAGGGGTGCGGAGAACGCGGTCAGTCAGTCGACGTCGCAGCCGCCGCCGTCGTCGCAGCTGCCGCCGCCGGACGTGTCGTCGTCATCGGCACCGGCGCCTGACTCGATGCCGTCGACCATCTCGTCGAGCTCACCGCCGCCGAGCTCGTCGCCGAGCTCGCCGCCGACGCGCTTCATCCAGCGCGCCATGCTCTTCGGGTCCTTCTCGTCGAGGCCGCTGAGCTGCGACGGGTCGCTGAGGGCGGAGAGGCGAGACTCCTCGGAGCGCGGCATCGCGAACCGCGACAACAGGCGGTCGAGCTTCGTGCTGCCGCAGTGCTCGCACTTCGGGTGCGCCTCTTCGCCGACACGCAAGGTGAGCACCGTCACGCGCTTTCGGCAGGCCGTGCAGCGATACTCGTAGAGCGGCATTCCGTCTGTATACCGCACGCCGAACACCCGGCCAACGTCGGACGGGGCGCTTGCCCTCCGGGCGCCTGCGCACGTAGCATGCGCGCTCCCCATGCGAGACCGGCGGTGATGCGGGATCGGGCGACAGCGCTCGGCGCGCTACAGTTCGATCTCACGCGCCGCGAGATGCTGCGGACGGGGTTCGGCGGCGTCTTGCTGCTGTCGTTCGGCGCGCTTCTGCCGTCCGGGTGCGCGCGCTACTCGCCGATCGGACGGCCGCTCAAGTTCCTCTCGCGCAAGGAGTTCGCGGTCGTGACGCGTGCCGCCGTGCGGATTCTCGGGTTGCCGGACGAGCGCGGCGACGAGATCGGCGGCTTCATCGACGCGCTGCTCGCGGACTTGCCGCCGACGACGCAGAATCAGGCGCGGCTCATGCTGCGCGTCGTCGAGCACGGGACGCACCTCTTCGACCTGAAGCCACGGCGTTTCACGCGCCTCTCGCCCGCGGACCAGGACGCCTACCTGCGCGGCTGGATGGAGAGCAGCCTCGGCGCGCGGCGGATCGTCTTTCGTGCGCTGAAGACGCTCGCGGCGCTCGGCTACTATGCGCAGCCGAGCGCCTGGGAGCCGATCGGCTACGACGGTCCATGGCTCGGCCGTATCGAGATCGGGTCGAGCTTCACGCACGAGGAGCCGGTGCCGCTCGCGGCCGTGCGAGCGCGCGTTCGGAATCGATGATCCTCGATACCGCGACCGTCGACAGCGACGTCACGCTCACCAGCGACGTCTGCGTGATCGGCTCGGGTGCGGGCGGCGCCGTCGTCGCGCGTGAACTCGCCGAGGCGGGGCGGTCGGTCGTCGTCATCGAGGACGGACCGTACGTCCGCAGCGCCGAGTTCGTGCAGCGCGAGGACGTCATGTACCCGCGCATCTACCGCGAGGGCGGGACGACGGCGAGCGCCGAGTACACGGTGCTGGTGTCGCAGGGGCGTCTGGTCGGCGGCTCGACTGTCCCGAGCTTTTGCCTGAGCATACGGCCGCCGCGCGCGATCCTCGCGTATTGGGCGCGCAACTTCGCGCTGCCTGGCGTCGGATACGAGGCGATCTATCCGCACCTGCGCAAGGTGGAGAAACAGATCGGCGTCCGACGCATCACGGCCGAGCAGATGAACGCGAACAGCGCCAAGCTTCTTCTCGGGGCCGAGCAGCTCGGCTACCGCGGCTACTTGCCGTTCCACAACCGCAACGGCTGCGTCGACTCCGGCTACTGCGCCCTCGGCTGCACGTACGACCGCAAGGGCGACATGCTGACGACGTACATCCCTGCGGCGTCGCGCGCGGGCGCGGTCATCGTCCCCGATTGCGAGGCGCGGCAGATCGTGACCCACGGTGGACGCGCCGTCGGCGTCGACGGGCTCTTCAACCGCTCGCGGACGGGGGCGCGATACGCGCTCAAGGTGCGTGCGAAGGTCGTCGTTCTCGCGGCAGGGGCGATCAACTCGCCCCGGCTCTGGCAGGCGAGCCGCCTTCCCGATCCCGCCGACGCCGTCGGACGGAACTTGCGCCTGCAGCCGAACGTCGTCGTGAGCGCGCTCTATCCCGAGGTCATCACGGCGTGGCGTGGCATCCCGCAAGGCTACGTGGTCGACGAGTTCCTCCGTCTCGACGAGCACAGCGCCGGGCACGGCTACCTCTTGATCCCGACGTTTGCGTTTCCGGTCGCGGCCGCGAGCGTGCTGCCCGGCTACGGCGAGCAGCACCGCCAGCTGATGGAGCTCTATCCCCGCCTCGGCGCGATCGGCATCTCCCTCCACGATCATTCACGCGGCAGGCTCGAGTTCTCCGACGACGCGCCGCCGACGGTCGCGTACCGGCTCGGCACGATGGACCAGGAGCAGCTCCTCGACGCAATGGTGCAGGCGAGCGAGCTGAGCTTCGCCGCCGGGGCCGAGAACGTCTTCTTGCCCTACAACGATATCGTCACGATCAGCCGGCGCGGCGCCTACCAGTCGATCCGCGAGCGCGGCATCCGTGCCAACGACCCGCTCTTCATCTCCTACCAGCCGCAGGGCACGATGCGGATGGGCGGGAACCCGCGGCAGTCCGTCGTCGACGCCGCCGGCGAGGCGCACGCGATCCGCAACCTGTTCGTCGCCGACGCGAGCATCTTCCCGACGAGCGTCGCGGTGCCGCCGCAGCTCGCCGTCATGACGTTCGCGACGCGTACCGCCGAGCACATCGTCGCGAACGCTGCGGGGTACTTCGGGACGTAACGCCATTCGCGAAACGGCAGGCGCTCGGTCGGCACGTGACCGCCGCTCGCCGTCGCCACGGCACGGTGCCGCCGCTCGCGGTAGCGGTTTACGAGGGGCGCGCGCGCAAACTTTCGTCGGCGCCGCGCACGACCGCGGCGAGCACCCGCAGCAGCTCGTCCGGGCCGAACGGCTTGGCGATCCACGCGGCGCATCCCGCCTCGCGGCAGCGCGTCTCCAGATCCCCGTCCGACGTGGCGACGACGACGGGTACGTCGCCGAGCTGGCGGTCGCGCTTCAAGTGCGCGAGGATCTGCAGTCCGCTCAAGCCGGGGAGGCCGAGGTCGAGGATGACGACGTCGGGGGAGCTTTCGCGGGCGCGGCGCAGCCCCTCGAATCCTTCGCTCGCCTCGAGCACGGTCGCACCGCTCCGCCGCAGCAAGCTCGCGGTGCGATCGCGATAGCGCGAGTCGTCGTCGATCAGCAGCACGGTGCTGCCGCGCAGGCGCGCGGCGTCCTCGGCAGCCTCGGCGAGCCCTGCCGTAGGATCGGCGGGAAGCACGAGGCGGAACGTCGAGCCCTCGCCGACTCTGCTCTCGACCTCGAGCCGTCCGCCGAGAAGCGTCGCGAGCTCCTGACAGATCGCGAGCCCGAGCCCCATGCCGCGGACGCCGGTGAGCGCGCGCGTCGATCCGCGGAAAAAGGGCGCGAAGATATGCGCCAAGTCGCGGGGAGCGATGCCGATGCCGGAGTCGTGAACGTCGATGGCGATCTCCGTTCCGAGTCGGCGCGCCTCGATCTCGATCGCGCCGCGCGCGGTGAACTTGGCGGCGTTGGAGAGCAGGTTGGTCAGGATCTGCCGCAGACGAAAGGGATCCGTCACGATGACGCCCGCCGCCGGCTCGACGAGCGTCCGGAAGGTGATCGGCCGTCCGGCGACGAGGCCGACCGCCGTGGCCTCGAGCTGGTCGAGCGCTTGCGCGAGGTTGATCGTCTCCGGCGTGGCGGTGAGGCGGTGGGTCTCGATCTCGGCGAAGTCCTGCAGCTCCTTCGCGAGATCGAGGGTCATCATCCCGTTCTCGCGCACACGCTCGAGTTGCGGCTGCTCGCCGTTTACCGTTTCGCGGAGCGCGTCGACATCCCACAGAATCGTTTGCAGCGGGTTACGGAGCTCGTGGGCGATGCGCGCGAGGAAGACGGACTTTTCCGCGCTCGCCGCGGTGACTTGCTCGTACAACGAAGCGTTGGCGATCGCGATCGCGGTGCCACTCGCGAGCACGGTGGCGAGCGCCAGCTCGCGCTCGGTGAGCGGCAGCGCCTCACCGCCGCGGTCGCCGCAGATCGCGCCCAGTTGCTCGCCCTGGTCGCCGAGGGGCATGCAGAGCATCGTGCCGACGCGTGCGCCGCGGAGCGCGCTCGGCACGTCCTCCTCGGTTGCGCTCGCGAGGAACGCGGCGCCGCCGCTCCGCCAATGCGTCACCCACCTCCAAAACGGCCCGGTGTCGGCGAGCGGCTCCCAGACGATGCGCTTGCCGACGTAACGGACGAGGTAACCCTCGACGGATCCGCGGCCGAGCGCCTGCCACAACACCCACAGTCGCCGCAGGCGAAACGTCTCGAGCGTCGACGCGCACACGATCGACAAGACGCGCTGCGGATCGAAGCCGTGCAAGGTGCGGGTGAGGTCACGGAAGGTGGCGAGATGGCGGTCGAGCTGCTCGCGCTGCGCGAAGACGGTGCGCCGCTGGCGGTCGAGGAACGCCGCGCCGACGATGGAGAGTAGCCCGCCGGCGGCGACCCCGTAGAGCTCGTAGACGACCGGGAGCGCTCGGTCCACGCCGGACGCGTGGAGGACGAGCGAGCTCTGCGCAAGGAGACAGGCGACCGCCATGAGCGCCTGGCTGCCGGCGTCCCACGGGAACATCAGCGGCGTCGTGAGCTCGAACACGATGAAGAGGAGCGCGAGCGTCGCGTGATTTGCTCCCGTCAACGTGCCGTACAACGTCACGCAGCCGACGAGCGCGACGCACGCGCCGCTCGTCAGCCAAATCCCGAAGCGCCGCAGCCGACGCGATCGAAAGCAGGCGTTGGCGATGAGACAGACGGACAGCTCGAGAGTGAAGGTGAAAATCAGATACCCGAGCCGCTCCGGGTGGTACGCGAACTCGAGAAGCCCGGCCAGCCCGACGCCGATCGCGAACGCACTCGCCCCGAAGATACCGCGCCGCGCGACGAGGCGCCGCGTCTCGATCCGGTAGCGTTCCTGGATGTACGCGTCCATGCGGTGCTCCTCGGAGGCCCGTCCCCGCCCCGCCGCCGACGCCCCGCGCCCACGCAAACGTCTCGTACGCCGCCGCCGCTGTCAACTGCGCCCGCCCGCACGGTAGGGCTGCGGGTGCATACGGCGGACGGGTTGCGCCGCTTCGGCGCAACCGACGCCCGTCGGGCGCCGGCCCCGCGGTCGGAGAAGCTACTTCAGCGTCTTCGCCGAGAAGCCGCGATCGTTGAACGTGAGCAGCGTGCGCTTGCCGCTGACGACGGTCTCGAGGACGACCTCGCGTCCCCACAGGCGGTAGACGTAGCCGAGCGTCTTCTCGGCGTTCTCGAGGTGGAGATCGCGGCTGTCGTGCTGGTGGGCCAAGTAGAGCGTGCGCTTGTGACCGAAGTCGGCGTCCTCGATGCGGATCACGGGGATGCCAGCCATGCCGACGCTGCGCAGCAGTTGCTCCTTCACGTCGCGCCAGCCCTGCTTGTCGGACACCTTGCTGATGACGAGGTCCTCGCCCTTGGGCTCGTACTCGAAGAGGTCGAGCTCACGCATAAGCGTCTCGCTGAGGTAACGGCGGAGAAAGGAAATGTCGCGGTCGGTGGCGCGTGCGTCGAGAAGCTTCTGCATGCCCGTCATCGTCGATGCGCCGTACTCCTCGCTCTCCTCGGCGGTCGGCTCGTCGAAGCGGCGCTTGAGATCGGTCCAGATCCTGAGACCGACGTGGTACGGGTTCAGACCGCCGGGCGTCGGACGCACGACTTGGTTGTGACGGACGAGAAACTCGAGGTGCAGCTCCTGCGGGAGGTCGATCGCGTTCAGGATCTCGCGGTGCACCCAGGAGGCCCAGCCCTCGTTCATGATTTTGGTCTCGATCTGCGGAATGAAGTAACGCGCCTCCTCGTCGACGATGGTCAGGAGATCGCGCTCCCAGTTCGCGAGGTAGGGGTTGTGGTCGCGAACGAAGAGCAGCAAGTCCTCCTCGGGATTGAGAGGCAGCTTCTGCAGATCGGGCTGCACGTAGTCGCTGCGCCGGTGCAGGCGTTGGAACGGGTCGGGCGCCGGCTCCGCCGCCTGCAGCATGCGCTCGCGCTCCTCGTCGGGCGTGAGCTTGCGGACGGCGAGGTTGCGGCGCCGCTGCAATGAGAGCGCATGGGCAGCGTCGAGAATCGACTCGACGCGATCGACGCCGATCGACGGATCTTCCGTGTAGCCGCGCACGCGCTCTGCGTGCGCCCTGAAGGTGCCGAGCGTGAACTCGGCGCGCGTCGTCTTGAACGTGAAGTTGTTCTTGAAGAAATCGTTGTGGCCGTAGACGTGCGCGATCGTGAGGATCTGCAGGCAGAGCGAGTTGTCGCGCATGAGATACGCGAGGGCCGGGTTCGAGTTGATGACCATCTCGTACGGCAACCCGCTCACGCCGTATTCGTAGAGCGTCTTCAGCTTCTCGAACGACTTGCCGTAGGACCAGTGCGGATAGTGCGACGGAATGCCCGAATACGCCATGTACGCGAGCATGTCGGTGTGGTTGCAGACCTCGAACTCCTGCGGGTAGCAGTCGAGTCCGAGCGCGTCCGCTTGCTCGCGGATCCGCGCGTCCCAGTACTCGAGGTCCGAAAGGTCCCAGTTCGCCACGAGCTCAGCTCTCCGCGCGCGCCGCGCTCAATCCTGCACCCGCTCCTTGGCGAGGAACGCCTTGAAGCTCGGCCAGATGTCCTCTTTGCGCTCGATGAGGACGGTCTGGAAGTTGTCGGCGTCGAGGCGGCGGAAGATGTTGAGCATCGAGCTCTCGTAGTAGCGCGACCCGAGCGGCTTGATCTCGCCGTAGCCGAAGAGATTGCACACGTTCGCGAGCTCACTCGCGCTCTTCAGCGCGGTGCTGTTGTCGGAATCGAAGTTGTCGCCGTCCGAACAGTGGAAGGCGTAGATGTTCCACAGCGACGGATGGTAGCGCTCGGCGATGATCTCGAGCGCCTTCTGGTAGCCCGACGAGATGAACGTGCCGCCGGACTCGCCCTTGTGGAAGAACTCCTCCTCCGTCACCTCGTGCGCCTCGGTGTGATGGCTGATGAAGACGATCTCGACGCTGCGATATTTCGTCGCGATGAACTGGTACAAGAGGAAGAAGAAGCTGCGCGCCAGGTACTTTTTCATCGTATCCATGGAGCCCGACGTGTCCATGATGCACATGACGACGGCGTTCGACTCGCGGCGGACGTCGGTCGTGATGTGGCGATAGACGAGGTCGTCGACGTGGAACGGGAAGCGCTTCTCGGCCGCGTCGGTGCGCTGGGCGCCGCCGTCGTTGTCGAGGCGCTGCTCGTCGAGCTCTTGCAGGGCCGCCGCGGCGGAGTCGATGCCCTCGTCCGCGACGTCGGATCGCGCGGCGGCGGCGTCGCGCGCTTCGTTTCGCTCGCGGCGCTGCGCGGCGAGTTTGCGCTTCACACGGGACTTCACCGTCCGGTGCTTGTCCAATCGGACGCGGATCCCGACCGTGCGGTAGCCGCGGCGCTTCGACATCCGCAGCGCCTCGATCTGCCTGAGCGCCTTGCGCTCCAGGTCCGGCAGGTCGAGGTCCTCGAACATGATGTCGATGAGCTCCTCGAGAGTGACGTCGGTCTCGTAGTAGTCGACGCCCGCGCGATCGCCCGCCTTGTCGGCGCCTTCGGCTTGCCCCTCGCCCTTGGCCTTGCCGACGACTTGCCCCGGTTGCGACTCGCCGTCACCCTGACCCACACCCGGCGTGTTGTCCCCGTACACGAACCGGTACTCGCGAATGCCGCGAATCGGGACCTTGATCACCCGGTCCCGACTCTTCCCGATGATCGACTCCTCCGCGATGATGTCCGCGATGTTCTCGCGAATCGACTCGCGGATCTTCTGCCGGTGGCGCAGCCGATCCCCCGCCGTCCGATCACTCCGCTCAGCATCAGAGTGCCGAAACGGCCGAAAGATGGTGGATATTGGCATGAGGCCGCGCTAAGCGGCCGCGATCCGAAGGATCGCGCCGCCTAGAAGGAAGCTGCGCGATGAGGCTTCTTCAGAAGCCTCAAGCGCCGGGTGCCGAGGAGGGTCCAGCTGCAAGGCGCGAGGAAGCGAACGCGGAGGCGTAGCGGGAGCTACGCCGCACCCTACGAGGGCAAGCAAGTGAGCGACCGAGCAACGCAGCAGATGGGCCCTCATCGGCAGCCGGTTCAGTCCTTCCAGAGATTGTTTGCCGCGTATTTGAGTACAACGTCGACGCAGGATTCGCAGTAGCCGTTGTCGAGCAGATTCTTCACCATCGCATTGTACTTGCCGGTCTGGTCCTCGTCACGGGTGCGGGCTTTGGTGATGATGCGGCTGATGTCGCGCACCGACGTCATGAGCTTCTTCTCGATCGCCTCTTTCAGCGGCTCGTAGCTCTTGTAGGTGATTCGCTCGCCGCGGCGGCTGCCCGCCCAGAGGTACGCGATCACTTCTTGACGGAATCCCTCCGCCGCCGAGCCGATGATCGCGATCTGCTCCTCGATCGACTTGAGGAAGCCCTCGTCCGGCTGCAGGTCCTCACGCGTGTTGCGGTCTTTCACGCGCGTCTTGTTCACGAACGCTTCGGCGTGGTCGAGGTAGTTCTGGAAGAGTGCCTCGGCCTGCTCTTGATACGAGTAGACGAACGCCTTCGTGATCTCCTTCTCGAGGACCTCGAGGTACTCCTTGTGCAGCACGTCCTGGAGGAACTCGAGATGCATCTTCCGGGTGTCGTCGCCGACGTCGGCTTCCTTCACCATCGCGATCAGCGCCTCGCGGACGTTGATCGGGTTGATGCAGTTGCCCTCGACGTTGTCGGAGAGCGCGTTGTCGAGCGCCTTCATGATGAAGCGCGTGGAGATGCCGCTCATGCCTTCGCGCTTCGCGTCCTCGCGCAGCTCCTGGAAGTCGATCTTCTTGGTCTTGCCCTTCTCGACGACCTCCTCGCCGTTGTAGAGCTTCAGCTTCGTCATCAGGTCGCACTTGTTGTTGGGCTCGAGCCGCGAGAGGATCGCGAACATCGACGCGATCTCGAGCGTGTGCGGCGCGACGTGGGCGCGGAAGTCCGAGTTGCGGATGATCTTCTGGTAGATCTTCACCTCCTCGGTGAGGCGCAGGTTGTACGGCACGCGCACGACGACGATGCGATCGAGGATCGCCTCGTTGGTGTGGTCGGCGCGGAACTTCTGCCATTCCGCCTCGTTCGAGTGCGCGGCGATGACGGTGTCGACGTACACGAGCCCGTGGCGTCCCGGCGCCGGGATCACCTTCTCCTGCGTTGCGGTGATCATCGCGTGTAGGTACTCGGTCTCGTTCTTGAAGACCTCGATGAACTCGACGACGCCCCGGTTGCCGACGTTCAGCGCGCCGTTCAGATCGAGGACGCGCGGATCGCCCTCGGAGTACTGATCGAGCTTCGAGATGTCCTCGCTGCCGATCAGCACCGAGGTGTCCTGGTTGTTCGGATCGACCGGCGGCACGACGCCGATGCCGATGCGGTTGCGCTTCGAGAAGAAGCGCGTCACGATCGGCACCTCCTCGTAGCGGCCCCCGAACTCGTCCTTCAGCCGGTAGCGGCACACCGGGCAGAGGTCGCCCTCGATGTGCGTCCCGAGCATCTTCTCGAACTCTTTCCGGAGATGCCGCGGAATGAGGTGCAGCGGCTCCTCGAACATCGGGCAGGCGTCGATCGTGTAGATCGCCTCGCTCGCCTCCAGACCGCGCTGGAGCTTCTCCGCGAGTGAGCTCTTGCCGGAACCGACCGGCCCCATCAGGTAGAGGACCTGACGGCTCTCCTCGCCCTTCAGCGATGCGGCATGGAAGTAGCGCACGATCTGCGCGATCGTCCGCTCGATGCCGAAGAACTCGTCGCGGAAGAAGTTGTAGACCTTGACGGACTCGTCCTTGTAGAGACGCTTCACGCGCGGATCGTCCCCCTCGAGGATGTCCGACGTGCCCACCTTGATGATGATGTCGTAGAGTCGCGAGTGCGCGAGTTTCGAGAGGCTGGGATCCTCACGCACGCGCTCCAGGTAATCGAGAAACGTGCCGTGCCACAGCTTCTGTTCGTGGGCGGCGCGATCGTCTTTGATCAGCTTCTCAAAGACGCTCTTCCCGTTGTCCATAATCGCTCCTTCCCGGCCAACGACCGGGATTGCGGGGGCCCGCGCCACCGATGCTGCGCGCGACGCCCGGCGTGCGATGACGCCTATCAAAAGTATAGTGGTGTGTAGAAGGCTCGGGCAAGTATGCTTCGCCCGAGCGAACGCCGCAGAGCGGCGAGGACGACGTCGTAGAGGGGAGACGAGGAGGAGAAACGGGCGCGCAGCTGGCGCGTCGTTCCCACCCTTCCTCCACCGCAGGCCACCGTTCGACGGCCATGCTTCCCCCGTGATTGAAAACGCTAGCACCGTGGTTTGTGAAGTGTCAACGTCAAACCGCACCGGCGACTTGCGTACCGGCGTGCATCGTGCGGCTTGCAGAGTGGCGGCGTTTCGCCGAAGAGATCTCCGTGAACGCGACCGAACCGCTCCGCCGCGCCGCGCGTCGCTGGCCCGATCGCGAGGCGGTACGCGACGCCGAGCGCGCGCTCACGTTTCGCGCGCTCGAGTCGCGCGTCAATCGGGTGGCGCGTCTGCTCGGGCGGCTCGGCGTCGAGCGCGGCGATCGCGTCGCCACCAGCCTGCCGAACTCGGTCGCGCACGTCGTCGCGCAGCTTGCCGCTGTACGCGCCGGCGCGGCATGGGTCGCAATCAATCGTCGGCTCGCGCCGCCCGA
>JBGPOW010000026.1:0-32541 GCA_041488235.1 Binatia bacterium | reverse complement strand
CGGTATCTTTTCGAGGACAACTTGCGTGTACCGCTGATCGTACGTTGGCCGGGCCACGTACCTGCAGGGATCCGCGCGCAGGCGCTCGTCGGCAACATCGACATCGCTCCCACGGTGCTCGAGGCGGCAGGGCTGGCGAAAGACGGTGCGAACATGGATGGCCGGTCGCTGATTCCGGTGGCACACGACGGAGCGCGTCCACACTCGACGCTGTACGCCGAAACCTACATGCCCGCCGATTCCGGGTTCACCGAGATGGTTTCCGGCGGCGACGGACCGGAGATTCCGGTCGGCGTCCGTCGGTACGGACTTCTCAGCCCGCCGTGGAAGTACGTCGTCACCGAGCCGGTTCCGATCTACGGCGCGGATACCCCACCGCCGCCCGACGCGACGCGCAAGGTGGAGCGCCGTGACCTCTTCAATTTGCTGCTCGACCCGACCGAGGATCAGAGCGTCATGCAGAGCGAGCAGCAATTGACCGCGCTGCTGCAGGCGACGCTCGCAGACGTACGCCGTGGTGCCGATGCGCGTGCCGCCGAGAAGGTGCACGTGACCGACGAGCACCTCGAGAAGCTGCGCAGTCTCGGCTACGTCCAGTAACCGCCGCCGTCAGGGTAGCCGGCGGTAGGGGCCGAACGGTTCGGCGGGGAACGGCTGACCGGTTCGCGCGTAGCGCGCGAGCGCCTCGCGATGCAGCGCGAAGCGCTCGTCGAAGACGTCGTGCAGTTCTTGCGGGTCGTTCGCGAGATCGTAGGCTTCGAAGTGCTCCCGGTTGCCGCCCCTCGCCGGCGTCCAGATGATTTTGAGAACCGGCATGCGCCATGTGTATGCGAGCGACGGCGCCCCAATATTGGGCGTGCTGGCATCGAGCGCGTCCGCGAAGAGCGGGCGCTTCGCGAGCGCCGCGTGTAAGGCCATTGCCGAATGCTGCGCCGCCGCGCGATCGCAGTTTTCGGCGAAAAGCGGCGCCAGCGAAAGCCCTTGTGCCTGTGGTGCGGGCGCAGCGCCGAGCAGGGCGAGCACCGTCGGCATGACGTCGATCAGGCCCACTTGGTCGCCGATCCGCTGGCCTCCAGGCTTCCGATCGGGAGTGCGAATGAGCAACGGGACGCGGAGCATTTCGCCGCGCAAGAGCGCTCCGGGATCGGAGGTGCCGCGGTCGAGCGGATAACCATAGTCGGACGTAACGACGAGCATGGTGTCGTCGGCGAGGCCCAGCGCCCCGACGTCGCGCCACAATCGTCCGAGTGTCTCGTCGGCGCGAAACACCGCAGCGTCGTGGCGATCCAGCTCCTCCGGCTTCGACATCGTCGGTGCGGGGGGTGACGCGCTCACGCCGGCGTGCACCAGCAGGAGCCACGGCACCGCGCGGTGAGTGGCGATCCAGTTTGCCGCGGCGTCGGTCGCCGCCTGCACTACCTGGCGTTCGTCCGTTTCCGTCGTCGGCGACGTGCGGAACCAATCGAACCCGCGCGCCGCGGTCTTACCGGCGAGGTTCGCGCTCACGGTGATCGCGCCGCTCACGTACCCCTCGCGTGCAAGGGCTTCGGAAAGCGTCAGGAATCGATTCGTGTCGTTGCCACGGGCAGCGCGAAGGATGCGGTGCGCACGCGGGTAGAGGCCCGTCAGCAGCGAGACTAGCGAAGGGTGGTCGGACGTGGCGTGCGTCAGGGCTTGGTCGAAGACGACACTTTCCTTCGCGAGCGCGTCGAAGTTGGGGCTGGTCGGCCGCTCGGAGCCATACGCGCCGAGGTCGGTGCGTCGCACGCCCTCGAACGCGACGAGGAGCAGGTTCCGGCGTGGCCGCAGTTGCGCGGGTGAAAACACGAGAGGCTCGCCCCAGACGGGCGTGCTGGTTGCATGGCGATCTGCGGCGCGGTGCAGCGCCGTCTGCAGCACGACCGTGACCGCCAGTCCCGCGAAGCGGCTGAGATCGACCTCCGCAGTGAACCAGCGGCGCTGCGAAGGTGACGCCGCTGGGTCGAGGCGGGCGTAGAAAAGCGGGATTGCCTGCCCGGCGACGAGGACGTGAAACGTCACCGCAGACGACGTCGGATTCCACCCTTCCGGCGCGACCCCATAGGCGACCTCGAGTCGTGCGCCAGGTGGGACGAGCGGCAGCTCGAAACGTGTGAGGCCGACTCCCGGCGGCGGCAGCTGCTCCAGGGCACGCCTCGTCTCGCCGGCGATCGTCGTACGGTTCGTCGCCGCGAGAGGTCGCCATACCTGCTCGCGCAGGGGGCGGCGGTCACACCCGTACACCGTGCCGAGTACGGCCAGGACCACTACGATCCACGCGCGTCGCATCGTCGTAGCTGCCAAGTCTCCGATTTGATCCGCGCCGTCAATACGCGCGCCTTCACGCGCGCCGCGTATTTGCGCTTGCAATCTCCTGCGGGCTCCGCTGAACTGGCGCCCGTGCATGGTGAATCCCGTCGCGTCTCCACGCGTCCTGGTGATCGTTCTGAATTGGAATGGCGCCGATGACACCCTGGCCTGCCTCGAGAGCTTGGCGGCGGTGCCCGCGCCTCCCTTCGACGTTCTCGTGATCGACAACGGGTCGCGCCGTTCGGTTGCGCCGACGGTGCGGACGCGGTTTCCGAACGTCCGCTGCATCGAGTTGCCGGTGAACCAGGGATACGCAGGCGGGAACAACGTCGGGCTGCGTGTCGCGTTGGGAGAGCGATACGACTTTGCGTACGTGCTGAACAACGACACCGTCGTCGATCACGGTTTCCTCAGCGCGGCGCTCGCAGCGGCGGCCGCCCCGGGAGTGGCGTGCGTCGGTGGCAAGGTCGTCGCGTTCGACGATCCGACGCGCTTGTGGATGACGTACGGGACCGTCAACTACCGACAAAGCCTGATCGGCCTCGCCGGCTGGGGCAAGCGCGATCACGGCCAGTACGACTCGCTGCGCGACGTCGAATGGGTGCCCGGATGCGGGATGCTGCTCTCGTGTGCCGCGCTCGCTGACGTCGGTCTCTTCGACGAGCGTTTCTTCGCGTACCATGAGGACGTCGATTGGTGCACGACGGCGCGCGAGCGCGGCTGGCGCATTCTGTTCGCGCCGCAATCCGTCGTGCGCCACCGCGGCAATCGCACGCTCGGCGGCGCGGTGTATGCGAGTCCACGCAAGTATCTGAGCGCGCGCAGTACCGTCCTCTTCGCGCGTAAGCATGCGCGCCCTTGGCAGCACGTGAAGCTGTGGGCGAGCATCATTTGCACGTTGCCCTTCGTGTTCATCCGCCGGTTGCTGACCGGCGAGGCGCGCGGCGTCGTTCTGAAGGTCCGTGGTTGGATCGACGGCCTGCGTGACCGTGAGCCGCCCTTCGAGGCGCTCGGGCTGCGCTGACGGTTCGCGATGGGCTCGAAGATCGTCGTCATACCCACGTACAACGAGCGCGACAACATCACGCGCATCGTGCCGCAGATCCTGGCGCAGGATCCCGAGGTGCAGGTTCTCGTCGTCGACGACAACTCGCCTGACAAGACCGGCGCGGCCGTGGCGGACATGGCGACCCAGATGGCGCGCATCCATCTCCTCGCCCGCCCGCAGCGGCAGGGAATCGGTCCCGCGTACAAGGCGGGGTTCGCCCGCGCGCTCGAGATGGGCGCCGAGCTGGTGGTGCAGATGGACGCCGACTTCTCGCATCCGCCGGGCGCATTGCCGGAGTTCTTCGCGTATGCCGCGGAGGCCGACGTCGTGCTCGGCTCCCGCTACCTGAACGGCATCACGGTCGTGAATTGGCCGATCGAGCGTCTGCTGCTCAGCTACTTCGGGAACGCGTACATCCGCGCGATCACGCGCCTGCCGATTCGCGACACGACGGGCGGCTTCAAGTGCTGGCGCCGCGAGGCCTTGCAGGCGATCGACCTCGGCTCCGTCCGCTCGAACGGGTACGCCTTCCAGATCGAGATGACGTATCGTCTCTGGAAAAAAGGGATGCGGATCCGCGAGGTCCCCATCATTTTCATGGATCGCACCGTCGGCGACTCGAAGATGTCGAAGCGCATCAGCATCGAGGCGCTGTGGATCGTGTGGTGGCTGAAGATGCAGGACCTGCGCGGACGCCTGTGATCTCGGCCGCGCGACCGAGGCTCTTCGTCCTGAACGAGCGCGATCTCGACAATCCCCGGGCGGGGGGCGCCGAGGTGCATCTGTTCGAGGTCTTCGGTCGTCTGGCGGCCCGCGGCTTCCCGGTCACCCTGATTTGCGCGCGCCATCGCGGTGCGGCAGCGACCGCCACCGAGCGCGGCATCGACGTCCGCCGCGTCGGCCATCGCTACAGCTTCTATGTTCGTGGCCCGGCGCTCTATCGCCGCCTCGCGCGCGGTATCGAGGGTCCGGCGATCCTGATCGAGAACCTCTGTAAGCTGCCGTTCTACGGGCCGCTGTACTCGCGGTTTCCGGTACTCGCCATCGTACACCATCTCTTCGGCACGACCGCGTTTCGCCAGGTGAGCCCGCCGATCGCCGCGGTGACGTACCTCTCCGAGCTGGTCATTCCGCGGGTGTATCGCGGCGTCACGATGATCGCCGTCTCGCCGAGCACCCGCGACGACCTCGTCGCCAGGGGTGTCACGCCGGCGAGCATCACCGTGATTCCGAACGGGGTCGATCACGAGCGCTACCGGCCTGCGACGAACGAGCCCGGCCCGCTCGTGCTGTCGCTCGGCCGGATCGAGCGCTACAAGCGCATCGACCTTCTGATCGATGCGATGCCGAGGATTCGCGAGGCGGTGCCGAACGCGCGCTTGTTGATCGTCGGCCGCGGCGACGCTGTCGCGGGTTTGCGCGAGCGCGCTGCGCAGCTGGGCCTCGGCGATGCGGTCGAGTTTCGTGGCTTCGTCGACGAGGCGGAGAAGGTCGCGTTGTACCAGGCGGCGCGCGTCTTCGTGAATCCGTCCGAGAAAGAAGGCTGGGGTCTCACCGTGCTCGAGGCCAACGCGTGTGGCACGCCCGCGGTGGCAAGCGACGTCCCGGGACTGCGCGACGCCGTTCGTCACGAGCAAAGCGGCTTGCTGGTGCCGTTCGGGGACGTGCAGGCGACCGGAAACGCCGTCGTTCGCATCCTCCGCGACGAGGACACGTGGCGGCGCCTGCGAACGGGTGCGCTCGGATGGGCGGCAGAGTTTCGCTGGGACCGGGTCGCCGACCAAGTGCAAGCGGTGATCGAGCGCGTCGCCGCCGCGGGCAAGAGGTGTGCCGGTGGCTGAACGACAGGGCGCCGGCACGGGCGCGGCGATCCTCGTGTTCGCCGTCGCGTTCGCGTACTTCGCGTTGTTCGTTCACTACGGGTTGAACGTCGACGACGAGGGGACGCTGCTCGCCGAGTTTTACCGTACCTTCCGCGGCGAGCTGCCGTACCGCGACTTCCACATGGGCTACACGCCGCTCGGGCACTACTTCCAGGCGGCGCTGTTCCGGTGCTTCGGCGTCAGCGTCGTCCCGCTGCGGTGGGCGCTCGCCGTCTGCCACTCGCTGGTCGCGATGTTGCTCTTCGCGATCGGCCGGCGCGTGATGCCGACGGCCTTCGCGGTGCTCGCCCCCGCCGTCTACGTCGCGATCATTCCCTTCTATCCGGGCGAGTTCGCGTCCTTCAACATTCCATATCCGGCGTGGTGGGTGGTGCTGTTCGGGGTCGCCGGGTTCTGGGCGCTGCTGCGGTATCAGGAGACGACCCATTTCGGTTGGCTCGCGGCGAGCGGCGTGCTGACGGGCGTCTCCTTGGGCTTCAAGCCCAACGTCGGTCTCTTTCAATTCGCCGCCGCGGGGCTCGTGCTCCTCGTTCTGCTCGAGCCGCCCGCGGATGGACGGGCGTCGCGCTGGCAGGTCGCGCTGTGGTGGCTCCTCGCCGCCGGCATATCGGGGGGATTGGCGGGCGTGTTCGGATCGCAGGCGAGCACACGCGACGTCGGCATCTTTCTCTTGCCGGTGATCGCCGTCCTCGTCGTGCTCGCCGCGCGCCGTATCGCGGGACGCAGCGCCGACGTGCCGTCGCATGGGCTCTTTGCCACCGGCGTGGTCTTCGGGCTCGCCACGGCGGCGGCGATCGTACCGTGGATCGTCGTGTTCATCCGTGCGCTCGGACGGCAGCGATTCATGCGTCTCGTGCTCTTCATCGGCGCCGGATTCGAGCGCTACTACTACGTCCCGTTCCACTACGCCGGTCCTTGGGACAGCGCCCTCGTCGTCGCGGTGATCGCCGCCGCGTGCCTCGGCTTCTTGGCGCGCGCGCGCCGCCTTCCGCGCACGCTCTTCTTCGCCGGCGCCGCGATCGGCGGAGTCGGAGCGGCGATCGCGCTCTGGCGCGCCGACATGCCCGAGGGACTGCATGCCGCCGTCGTGTCGCGCACCGAGGATCTGAGTTTCACCGCGACGCTCGTCGTGCACTGGGCGGCGTTGGCGACGATGCTGCCGGTCTTGTGGAGCAGGCGTCGAACCCCGCGCGAGCTCACGAGCCTCGCGATCCTGATCGGCGCGTACTCGATGTACCTCCAGTTGTATCCGCGCAGCGACTTCATGCACGTGATTGCCGCCGTGCCGCTGACGCTCGTGCTCGGCGCCGGGCTCGCGGCGGGACTCGCTGCGGCGATGGCGGAGACCCCAGGACTCGGCGCCCCCGCGCGGGTGTTGCTGATCGGCGGGACGCTCGCGTTCGCCGCGTTTCGCGTCGTGCCCAACCTCGGCGCGATCGCGACCTGGGAGCACGGGCCTGCGTGGCGACAGCTCGCGACGCTCGACTTGCGCGGCGCGCCGCTCGGATTGGAGCTGGGTCGTTGGCCGCGTCTGCGCACGCTCCACGACGCCGCGACGTACGTCAACGCCAACACCGCGGAGGGCGAGGCGGTGTTCACGTTTCCCGCGATCGAGCTGGTGGCGTTCCTCGCCGATCGGCCACAGGCGACCCGCCGCGGTCACTTCTTTCCGGCGTGGCCCGGACACGACGTCGAAGCCGAGGTCGTCGATGCGCTCGCCGCCGCCCCGCCACGGCTGGTCGTCGTGCTGCACGCGCACCAGTTCTTCTTCGTCGGCGCTCCCGCCTACTACTATGCGCTCCGCGAGTTTCTGGCGGCACGCTATCGGCAGGTCGCGCAGTTCGGCGACTATGCCGTGCTCGCTCGCCACGACGTGCCTGACGAGGCGCTGCACATGCCCGATGGGGTGCCGGACACTCCCCCGGGCGTCGATGCATGGTCGATGTCGTCGTCGGCATCCGCGGCGCTCGAGGCGCGCTACGGCGACGCGTTGCGCGGCCTTCCGGAGGAGCGTCTCGCCGCCGCGACGCAGCTCGCAGCGGACCGTCTCGACTATCCCTGGCCGCCCGTCGCGGCGCTGCTCGACGATCCGGATCCGCGCATCCGCGGCGCGGCGTTGCAGGCGCTCGCCGGTGCCGTCGATCCCGGCGTCGCGGTGCCGCTGGCCCGGGCGCTGCTCCAAGGCGCCGTGCCCGCGTCCATGCGTTTGGGGGCGCTACGCCGCATTTCGGCGTCCGCTGACGGGCGCGTGATCCGCCCTCTCCTCGAGATGCTGCCGGATCTGATCGACCTCCGCGAGCGCCAGCTCGTGCTCAGCGCGCTCGACGGCATCGCGTCGAAGCTGGCGATCAGCGACTACTGGCTCGGGGATCGCCGCGGGTTTCGCTTGAGCCCGCT
Organism: Binatia bacterium; assembly: GCA_041488235.1. Taxonomy (GTDB): domain Bacteria; phylum Desulfobacterota; class Binatia; order UTPRO1; family UTPRO1; genus DP-19. The sequence continues at coordinate 24,885 of JBGPOW010000026.1, read as the reverse complement.
CGACGTGCCGGGACGGCGCAAGTGGCGGGCGATGTTGGCGGACTCGGGAGAGGACGCACGCGTGCGCTTCTTTCTCGCCTGGGTCCTCCCGCGTCTCGGAGATCAGCGCTCGATTCCGGCGCTGTACGTCACCCTCGGCAGTAACTGGCCCGTGCTGGTCAGTGCGGCGGTCCAGGGTCTGGTGCGTCTCCACGCGGATCCGAGATTCGACTTGCTCGACCGTCTGCTCACCTACGTCGGAAGTGAGCCGACGTTCGCCCCATCGATCGCGCTGGAGATGTACCATCGCGACAAAGCGGCGACGCGTCGCACGTTACGTGCTGCGCTGGAAACCGGTCCGCTCCTCGATCAGGCACCGATCGCATGGCTCATGGCGGCGACCGGCGATCGACACTTTCGTGGCGACTACCTGCGGCTCTTGCACATTCCCATTCGTGAGCTGCGACTGGCGGCGTTGGCGGGTCTGACGCGCATCGCCGATCCACGAACGCGAGCGGCAATCGAGCCGGCGACGGTCGACCCGGACTTCGCGATCCGCGAGTTCGCCGAGCGAGCGAGCGCCGCGACGCGCGCTGCACGGATCAACCCGGGTGCCGTCGAACCGATTCGCTGAAGGCGGCAGCGACCTGCACCAGACACCCATCCGCAGCGGGTACGTTCTGGTGCTGCCGATCCTCCTCGCGAGCGGCGTCGTGCTCGCCTACGTGATGTCGTTCCGCAGTTACGGTCTCAACGTCGAGGACGAGGGCACACTTCTCTACCAGATCGTGCGCGTCGCGTATGGCGAGCTTCCGTACGTCGATTTCAGCACCGGATATACACCGCTCTTCTTCGTGCTGATGGCGCGCGCCTGGCGTGCGGCCGGGACCATCGTCGCGTTTCGGACCGTGCTCGCCGTCGTGCACGCGATCACCGCTGCAACGCTCGCCTTGCTCGTCGGCCGAGTTGCTCGTCCGGCGATCGCCGCGGTCGTGCCGCTCCTCTACGTGGCGTTCATTCCTGTCTTTCCGGGCGAATTCTGCGCCTTCAACATTCCGTATCCGGCATGGCTGGCGACGCTCGGCTGGACGCTGACGGCATCGACGATGCTCGCGTTCGTCGCTACGCGCCGGCGAGGGTGGCTCGTCGCAGCGGGAGTCGTCGCCGCGGCGACGCTCGGCATCAAACCGAATGCCGGCGTCTTCGCGGTTTCGGCGGCGACCGCGACCCTCCTTCTCGTTCCCGTGACCGGCGACGAGGCGCGCTCGCCGTTTGCAGGCGCGCTCTGGGTCGTCTTCTGCATCGGTCTCGTCGTGAGCGTGGGAGCGACCTTCGGTCGGCGCGTTCTCGGCGCCGAGGGTGTCGTGTACGTGGCGCCGATCGTCCTCGCGATGGGTGCGCTGTACGGGCGGGCGCGCGTCGGACGCGCAGCGCTCGTCGGCGACGCGCTCGCGTTGTTGGTGCCCTTCAGCGCGTGCTCGGTTCCATGGATCGGTTTCTTTCTCTGGCGCCTCGGACCGAGCCGCTTCGCTCGCGAGGTGCTGCTGATCGGCTCGGGAGCCGCGGACCTCTATTACCGTTCGTATCCACCATTCGAACCGTGGGCGTTGCTCGTGACCGCGCTCGTCACCGCGCTCGCCGCCGCCGGCGCGCTCGTGCGCCGGGTCCCGCGGCTCGTTCCGCTTGCGCTGGGTGTTGCGTTCGGCGGATTGATCGCTGGACTCGCCCTCGTGGCGCGACTCGGGGTGATGCCGGAGCGGATGACGTGGTCCATCATTTGGCAGCTCGAGAGTGCGGGCTTTCCCCTCACGCTCGGTACCCACGCGGCCGGTGTGCTCTGGCTGTGGCGACGTCGCCGAACGGAGGTGGGAGCGGCGGGCGTCGTCCTCGTCTTCGCGCTCTTCATGTATCTGCAGCTCTATCCGCGAGCCGACTTCACGCACCTCGTGATCGCGGCACCGCTCACGCTCGTGTTTGCCGCGTTTCTTCTCGAGCGCGTCGTTTCGTGGTGGGAAGACGCCGTGCGCCGCGCCGGGTGGCGGACGCCGTGGCTCGTCGCAAGCGTGGCGGTCGCAATGCTGGCCGCGGCCGTTGCGCTGCGCGTCTCGCCCAACCTCGCGGCGCTGGCGGTCACGGATCACCACGACACGCTGCCGTCCGACGTTGCGCCCGTGCGCGTCGACCGCATGCACGGTCGTGATCTGCATGAGCTCGCCGCGGCCGCATCGGCGCTGGCGGCGGCGCTGGACGATGCGGGCACGGGAACGAGCGGTAGGGCCGACTCCGCGCGTACGAGCCTCGGGTTTCCGGCCCTCGACATGGCGCTCGTGATGGCGGGCGCTCGGAATCCGACCGCCCACGATTATTTCTATCCCGGCCGTCCCGACCACGGCGACGAGGCGGAGATCGTCGACGCCCTCGCCGCGGCGCCCCCTCGCGCGCTCGCGAGCTTGAACCGACACTTCACGTTCTTCGACGCGGCGCCGGCGTACTATTTCCTGCTGCGCCGATTCGTGCGTGAGCACTACGTCCTGCGTGCCCGCGACGGTCGTTACGACGTCCTCGTACGACGCGACGGCGACCGTTCGGCGCCGACGGACGGCGGTGCGTCCGTGGAACGGCGTGAGGCGGAGGCGGCGGCTCCCGCCGCGGTGCCGGCGCTTCTTCTCCAGGCGACGGCCGATGACGCCGCGACGCGCGCCGTCGGCCTGGCGAGACTGGTGGACGCGCTCGCGGTGGATCCCGAAGCCGGGCTCGAGACCTATGTCGATCGCGGTCAGCTCGATCTGCGGCGGCAGGTGCTGCTGCTGCGAACGATTCGCGACGCGCGTGAAGCGCGAGCGGCGAGCTATCTCTTCCGTGCCGCTGCCAGTGGCGAGCGCAGGCTCGTCAACGAGGCGCTCGACGCGATGGACCGCACGCGTGCGGAGCTCGTCGCACGCCGTCATCTGTGGAGTGGGCCGGAAGTGCCGGGCGCGTGGCCCGCACGTCAGACGCTCGTCGCGATCGTTCGCGCCGTTCTCGGCGACGCGGCGGCGCCGGCGCCGGCGGTCGCGTTCGCGGCGGAGCTCGCCGGGTTGCTCGGCGACGCGAGCTTCGTGCCCGCGCTCCGCATGCGACTCGCTGCGGGCGTTTCAGACGCGGCAGCCGAACGTTCAGTCGCCGCCGGAGACGCGGCGACCATCGCGTCGACCGCCGCCGCGCTCGCGGACCTCGCACCCGAGGGCCTCGCGTGCGACCTCGCGGCGCTGCTCGCGCGCGACGATCCGGCGATCGTCGAGCGCGTGCCGTCGGTCTTCCTGCAGTTGGCCGATCGCGACGAGCCGGTGCGCTCGGAAGCGCGCACATGCCTGGCGCGGGCAGCGGCGGTGCCGTCGCCCGCACGCGCCGCCCTGATCTGGGTCGCTTCCCAGCTCGTGGACGCGTCGTTCGCGCCGGCGTTTCGCGCCGCGCTGCAGGACTCCCGCGCCGACGTGCGCAGGGCGGCGGCGTGGGCACTCGGTGAGCTCGCGTCGGACACGAGCTCGGAAGGTCTGCTGGCGCAGATGGCGCGCGAGGACCGCGACGGCGCCGCGCGTCGCGCCGCCGCCGGTGCGCTGGCGAAACGGGCGGGAACGGCACCGCGCGTGATTGCGCAGGGGGCGACGGAGAGCACGCGATGACGCAGGAACCGACGACGAGGAGACGCTGGCTCAGCGCCGAGCGGCCGGGGCGCGGCATCGAGTTCGCCTACGACGAGGCGCGGCACTTGGCGGCGTATCTGCACGCCCGTACGCTCGCACATGACAAAGCCGTTCTCGATGCCGGCTGCGGCGAAGGCTTCGGGACCGTTCTGCTTGCAGATACGGCGCGATCGGTCCTCGGTATCGACTATGCAGATGAGGCGATCACGAGCGCCCGCGCGACGTACGTGCGGCCGAATCTTCGCTTCGAGCGATTCGACGTCCACGACGTGTCACGGGTCGGGATGGCGTTCGACCTGATCACGAACTTTCAGGTGATCGAGCATTTGCCGGATCCGGAACGGTTGTTGACGGCCATTCGCAGCGCGCTCGCTCCCGGCGGCATGCTCATGCTCACGACGCCGAATCGGCTCACCAGCGTCTCCGAGAACCCGGTGCACCTGCGCGAATACACGGCGGCGGAGATGCGGGGGTTACTCGCGCCGCTTTTCAGCTACGTGCGGCTGTGCAGCATGATGGGCAACGACAAGGTCCGCGCGTTCGACCGCGAGCGCGGGCGGCAGGTCCGACGCATTCTCCGCCTCGATCCCTTCGGGCTTCGTCATCGATTGCCGCGACGGCTCGTGGAATTCGCCTTCGCGCAGCTGGCCGCGGTGGTGCGCCGCCGTGCGGTCGGCGTAGTCCAAGCCGGGTCGCGGATCACGCCGGAAGACTTCGCGGTCGTCGACGAGAGTCGGCCCGACGCGCTCGACCTCGTCGCGTTCTGCCGCGCGTGACGCGAGCCTAGTGCGCGCGCTCGAGCATCAGCACGTGCCCGCGGCCGGGAACGAGCCAGCGCGCGAAGGGTACGTCGGCGCGCACCGTGTACCCCGCGAGCGGACGAAAGGCGACGACGAACCGATCGTCGACCACCCACCACCAGCTCCGCCGGCTCTCCGATTGACCCCGCCGTGCCTCCTCGTCGGACGGCCACCTGTCGAGCTCCGCGGCGAGGTGCCACGCGTTGAACTCGAGTCCACCGTCGATTTCCGTCGCCGGAACGCCGGCGGCGCTGAGCGCATCGAGGGCCGACCATCGCGCACGGTTCCAGGCCAGGTAGTCGTGCGTGCCCGCGACCGAGTACCAGGCGAGGACCGCGGCGAGCGCGATGCCCAACCCTTCCCGCCGCCCCGGAGGGGCATCGAGGAGCACGGCCGCGACCAAGAACGGAATCACCACCAGCAGATAGCGGTCGAAATAGTACCGGGTGTGGAGCAGTGTGCCCGCGAACAGCAGCGCGGAGCAGAACGCCACGAAGGCGCGTTCCGGCGCCTGCCGGCGAACGCACGCGCACACCCATGCGACGACGAGCGCTCCCGTCGCGAGCGTCGCGATCGCGGTGAGCGGTACTTGCAGCAGCGGACCGACGTGCAGCGGCGGCAGCTGGCCGAGGAACAGCGTGTCGCGAAGCGATAGCGGCCCGACGCCGAGGTCGTAGAGCACGTTGCTGAGGTAGAACATCAGGGCGCCTTCGCGGAGGTAGAGCAAAACTGCGAGCGCGGTGAGCAGCACCACGGCCGCCACCGTCGCGATGCGCCGTCCTGCCGATCGCGGCGACAGCGAGACGACGATCGGCGACAGCAAGAGGCCGAGGTACTCGAGGCCGCGAAACGCGCAGTTCACCGCCCCCGCGAGGTGAACGCCGCGCGCCTCGCCGATTTTGTTGGTGTAGCCCGATGGCGCGCCATGCAGGAAGAACAGCCACACGTGGAAAGCGACGAATGTGACCGCGGGGAGGGCAATCGCTGCGGCGGCGCCGCGTAACCGCTCACGAGCCGGCCGATCGGTGGCGAGGCCGGCGGCAAGGGCGGCGGCGAGGGCAATGAAGATGCCGTGCTGACGGATGAGAATCGCCGCGCTCGCGAGCAGTGAGCCGGCCGCGAGAAGCGATACCGACCGCCTTTGCAGCGCGCGCACGTAGCCATAGCCCGCCCACAGCGCCGCGACGGCGAACGGCACGTCGGTCATGAAGCTGAAGGAGAGGTTCACGTAGAGCGGATTCAGCGCGACGACGCTCGTGCCGAGCGCGAGCGCCCGACCACGGACTCCCAGAGCGCGCAGGAGAAGCAGGCTCGCGATCGCGCCGCTCACCGCGAGCGCTACGGTCGAGGCGCGAAGCACCGCGAAGGAAAATCCGAAGATCGAGCACAACGCGGCGCCATACCAGGCTTGCAGCACGAGGCTGGCGCCCGTCCACGGCAGCAGGCGGAGATGTCCTTCCTCACAGAGGCTGCGGGTCGCGAATGCGTACGACCAATCGTCGCTGAGGGGGAACTCGCCGCGGATGCCGACGACGAGCGAGATCGCGAGCGCGCCGACGAGGACCGTGGCGATGGCCTTCGCAGGCGCTCGCGCGGTAGCCGCGGACGCGTCGTGCCTCGCGCCCGCGCGCTCGTGCTCTGCCTCCACGGTCGGCGGGTATAGCGCACCGCGGGCGGCGCTTTCCATTGGAGACCCTTTCAGGAACAATGCCATATTCAACTACGATGTCGTCGAGCATTCCCTGCGCGCTCTGCGGCGCGACGGACTTCCACGTTTTTCACGACATGGGGTGGCGGCGCATCATCCGGTGCGCGAAGTGCGGCCTCGTTCGCGCGGACCCACTGCCGACGATGGCGGAGAAGGTGGTCGTCGAGACCCAGGGCTACACCGACGAGCACGCGTTTCCCGAGGTCGCCGATTTCTTCAAGAATTGTCACCGCGATTACGTCGACGATCCGGTGATCCGCACGATGCGGCGAGATCTGGCGATGCTCGAGGACACGCTCGGCGGACCCGGTCGATTGCTCGACGTCGGCGCCGGCACCGGCGTGTTCATGCACCTCGCGCGCGAGCGCGGATGGCGGCCGAGCGGTGTCGACATTTGCCCGCTCACGGCCGAAAAGGCGGCGCGCGAGTTCGGCGTCGAGATCGCCGTCGGGCCGTTCGAGGAGCACCACTTCGACGGCGCGGAGTTCGATGCCGCCACGCTGCTCGACGTGCTCGAGCACGTGCATGACCCGCTCGCGACCCTGCGGCGTGTCCATGCCCTCCTGCGCCCGGGCGGCGCGGTGTACATCGCGGTGCCGAATCAGCGGTGTCTCCTCACGGCGCTCGTCGACGCCTACGCGCACGCCGGCGGCCCCGGGGCGCAAAAGCTGCTGCTGCGGCTGTACGTCGCGCCGCACCTCCACTACTTCACGCCGTCGACGATCCGCCGCCTCGTCGGCGCCGCCGGATTCCGGATTCAGAGCCTACGCCAAGGAAGCGTCTACCTCGGTCGCTATCGCATGTCGCTGGCGATGCGGATTCCACTGGAGATCATCCTCGTTGCCGGCGCCGCCATCGGGATGAATGCACGGCTCGGTGTGCTGGCCGTGAAGCAGTGACGTCGACGGCTGCGTCCGGCCTCGATCCACACCGAACCGCGCGTGCGACGGCCTTCGCGGTGGCGGCGACCGCGATCGAGAAGGGCGGGGCGATGCTGCTCCTGCTCTTCATCGCGCGTACGCTCGGTACCGAGGACTTCGGCCGCTATGCCGCGCTCATGGCGCTGCTCACGTTCGTGCAGCTCGGCGCCGAGTTCGGACAGGAGCCGGTGTTGGTGCGGTTGCTCGCGCAAGGCGCGGCGGGCGACACGCAGCGTCTCGTCGGCGGCGCGATGGCGATGCGGCTCGCGTTCACGACGATCGGAGGCGCGCTGCTGATCGTGGTCGGCGCACGGCTCCTGCCGATCGGCGCGGCAACGCTGGCGCTCGCTGCCGGCGGCCTCGTGGCGACGAGCGGCGCCGTCCTGCGCGCGGTCTTCCGCACCGAGCAGCGTCTCGACCGCCTCTGCATCGTCGCGCTCGTGAACGTGACGACGTTTGCCGGCGCGCTGGCGATCGCGCGCGCGTGGGACCTCGGGCTCGCCGGCGCCGTCGCCGCGTGGAGTGTGGGACAGCTCGGAAGCTCGCTCACCGCGACGGCCCTGGCGCGGCAGATCCTTCTCGTGCGGCCGCGCTGGCGACACGCGGTGACGGCGAGGCTCGCGCGCTCCGGCTGGGCGCTGGCGCTGAATGCGCTTCTCCTGACGGTGACGTTCCGCGTCGGGCAGCTCGTCGTCGTCGATCTGCTCGGCGCCGAGCAGGGCGGCTATCTCGCCGCGGGCTCGCGCCTCGCGGAAGGGTTCGCGCTCATTCCCGAGCCGCTGATGCTCGTCCTGCTGCCGGCGTTTTCCGCGTACGACCTCGCGGCGCGCGGCGCGCAGCGTGCGCTCGGTGTCCGCGTCGTGCGCTGGCTCGGCCTTTTCGCGCTCACCGTCATCGTCGCCGCCTCGACGGCGGCCCCGACCCTCGTCGCGCTGCTCTTCGGCGAACGCTATCTGCCGGCGGTGCCGGTGCTGCGGGTCTCGATTTGGCTGGCGCTCCTGGCGGCGACGGGGTCGGTCTTCACGAACCTGCTCATCGCGCGCGGTCTCGAGCGCGTGCTCCTCGCCGCAAATGCCGTGAGCTCGCTCGTCACGGTCGTGCTGTCGCTCGTCGTCGTGCCGCGACTCGGATTCGTCGGCGCGGCGGCGGTGTCGCTGGCGGCGAGCTTGCTCGCGCAGGTGCTGCTGGCCCTCTTCCCGGCGACGCGCGCGGACGTGCTCGCCTGCGTACGACCGCTGTGGGCGCCGTGCGCGCTGGCGCTGGCGCTCGTCCTCGCCGGCACGTACCTCGCCGGGCCACCGCTCGCGATGACGCCGATCGCGACGGCGGTGTTCCTCGGATCGACGGTGGCGGTCGGAGCCTTCGGCATGGAGGACGTGCGCCTTTTGCGGCGCGCGCTCACCCGCTCGCCGCGACACCCCGTTGACCGCTCGGAAGGTGATGAGTAAGGGAAGGACAGGGCGCGCGATGCGACGGACCATCTGGACGACGGTGCTGGGGTGGGCGGCGGGGTTGTGCACGGCCGCCGGCATCGCCTCCGCGACGACCATGCTCAATGCATGGCAAGGCTACGGTGAGTACTTCCAGCTCGGCTACATCGTCGGGTATCTCGACGCGGTGAAGCTCGAGCACATGAATGACCGACGAACCATGATCCCGACCTCCGGCACGGCGGATTTCGAGTACTGGCGCCGGCTCGTGAACGAATACTACGCCGACCCGAAGCACGCCGACCGTCCCGTGCCCGACGCGATCTTCGCGGCGGGCCAGATCGTCACCGAGAACATCGCGCGCAGCCTGCGTGAGCGGCAACTGCGAGGGTCGGCGTCGCCGAGTCCCGCCCCTGCGAGCGCGCCCAGCCCTCCGGCCGCCTCTCCTTGAGTCTCGTCGGCGCGAGCACGGCGCTCGCGCTCTTCCTGACGCTTTGCTACGTGCCCGGATGGGCCGTGGCACGCCTCGGTCGCACGCCGCTCGACGCCTTCGAGCGGCTCTGGGTCGGCGTCGCGATCTGCTCCGCCGTCGGGCTCGTCCTCGGCGAGCTCGGATGGTTCTCGCTGACGAGCGTCGCGGTGGCGGCGGCAGTCGTCACCGCGCTCTGTGTCGTCGCGTCGCGACTCCTCCGCACCCCGGCGGTTGCCGCGCCGATCACCGACGTTCCCGCGCAGCGCGCCGTACGCGCACTCGGCGTCGTCGCCGCGCTCGCGCTGCTCGTCTGGAGCTGGCCGCCGTTCGAGACTGTCATCGCCGCCGCGGACTCGACGATGTACGTCAACGCCGGCCTCTACCTCGCCCGCGCCGGTGCGTTCGCCGTGCCGGAGACGATTGCGTCCGTGCTGCCGCCGGTTGCGGCGCGGACGATCTTCAGCAGCATCGGCTGGGGCGGCACCGGGCCGTTCATTCGCCTGCCCGGAGGGCTGCTGATGGACAGTCTCGGCGCAGGGTTCGCAAAGCCGGCTTTTTTCCCGTTGCTGCCGGTCTGGACGGGGATCCTCGGCGCCGCAGGCGGCGCGACGTCGAGCGTCCTAGTGGCGCCGCTTTTCTCTGCGCTCGCCGTGTGGGCGATGGTGCTCTTTGCGGGCGAGACGCTCGGGCTCGCCGCGGCGGGCTTCACCGCGGCGATGCTGATCGCGAACTTCGCGTTCTGGTGGTACGCAAAGTTCGCGATGCCGGAGCCGCTCGCGGCGGCGGCGCTCTGGTCGGGGCTCGTCGTGTTGCAGCGGGCGGCACGAGGGCGCGACACGAGCCGTGCCGTGTTGACCGGCGCCCTGTTCGGAATCGCGGGGCTGGCGCGCACCGAGACGTTTCTCTTTCTCGGTATGGCGGTCGTGGTGACGTGGGCGTGGACGCGGGTCCGTGTGTCGCTCGTCGGAATCGTGACCGGATTTGCGCCGCTCGTGCTCCTCGCGTTGTTCATCGCCGGGCGCTCTCCGAGTCATCACCTCGCGTATTTGCGGAACGACCTCCAGCTGCACTATCTCGCGATTCTCCCCTGGCTCGGCGCTCACACACGATGGGTACAGGTGGGTGTCGCGGTGCTGCTGCTGCTCGTGCTCGTCGCGGCAGTGCGCGCCCGACGTGCCGGCGTCGGCAGCGTTCGCGGCGCGTTTCGGCTCATCGCGCCGCTCGGCGTCGTCGCTGCGGTCGTGGTGTATGTTCGTATTGCCAATCTCGTCTTCCCGTTGCGCGACCTGTCGTGGCTCGCTGCGTACTGCTCGTGGCCGCTACTGGCGGCGGCCGTCGCGGGTCTCCCGGTGGTGTGGCGACGCAATGGGGAGGCGGTGCGGTTGGCGGCGGTGCTCTGGCTGCTGGAGACGGTCGTCTTCGGCTTGAATCCGCGTATCTCCGCCTACCAGCCGTGGGCGATCCGTCGGTTTCTGCCGGTGGTCATCCCGGGAATCGCGATCGCCGGCGCCGCCGCGCTCGCATCGCTCGCGACGCGTGGACGGGCGGCGCGCGCCATCGCCATCGCGACGGTACTGGTGGTCGTGTACCTCGAGGGTCGGGCCATCATGCCCGCACGCGCCCGAGCGTACTACGAAGGAAGCTTCGCGGCCGTTGCCGCGCTCGCCGAGCGCTTACCGGAGGACGCGATCGTCGGCTTCGACGGCGAGCTCGCCGACGCGCAACTGCAGGTGCCGTTCTGGCTCATGACCGGACGCGAGACGCTCGTGCTGAGCGAAGGCGGAAGCCGCTGGCGCGACGTCATGCGGGCGCTCGCCGCGACGGGGCGGCCCGTGTTCTGGATCGGCGAGCGCCTCGGGTCCCGCGGTGACATGAGCGGCGTTCCAATGCACGTACTGTCACCCGATGCGGACGTCGAAGTCCTCGTTCCCAACACGCCGGCCGACATACCGCCGTCGATCGGCGTGTTGCGGGCGCTCGCGCTGCGGGTTTACGGCGTCGGCACCGGCGACTGAAGCGTCGCCGGATCGACGTTCTTCACGCGCGCCCAGTCCTCGCGCGACACGACGTCGATGACGAGCTCGACGTGCGACAGCTCGCCGCTCTTGTCCGTACCTTTGACGATGACGTGGTAGCTGCCGACTTTGTCGAAGCCGTGGTCAACGCGCTCCCCCGTTGCCGGTGGTGAACCGTCGGCGAAATCCCAGACGTAGGAGAAGGGCGACTCGCCGTTCAGCGGATGGGCGAAGAAATGCACCACCACCGGGGGGTACACGAAGTAGCGGCTGGCGTCGGCATCGATCTCGAACTCCGGCCCCATCGGTACATTGTCATCGTCTTCCGCGTCCTCGTCGGATGGCGACACAACGGGCGAAGGCTGCTGCGCCGGCGGCGCGGGCGCGACGGATGGCGCCGCGACGGCGTTGGCTGCGGCAACTGTCCGAGCGGGAGACGGCGCGGCGCCTGTAGCGGTCTCCGAGTGTTGGCAGCCGAGGACCGCGGTCAACAGCAATGCGAGCGCGTAGGCGACGACCCTCATGTGAGCCAGTATGTAGGCATTCTCGCACCTCCACAAACGACGAGGCCACCCGCCATGGACGGCGGGTGGCCTCGCGAGGACGTACGGGCGAGAAGTCTCTCGCCGTGGGTGCTTACGGCAGGAACGAGCCGACGTTGCCGAAATGGTGGTTCTCTTCGTCGACGATCAGGAGCTTCACGACCTCGATGCTCGTGCAGTGAGGCAGACCGGCAAGACCGCCAGAGTTCAGCTGTTGGTTGGCCGAGCGCTTCATCTTGATCTTGCCGCCGACGACCGTGAACGGGAAGTTGACCGGGAAGTCGACGACCGTGACGTCCTGAACCGCGGGATCGCGATCGTTGAAGGTGGTACGGCTGACGGTCGAGAGCGTGCCGCCCGGCCCGCCATCGACGAGGACGCTGCCGTCGCCCGGCGCGTACTCGATGTCCTTGCCCTTCAGCTTGACGACGAGGTCAGATGCATCCGGGTCGGCCGGCGTAGTTGACGGATCGAAGTTCTTCTTCAACGACTTGAACTGGACCTGCACTTTACTCTTCGGACCCCAGAGCCAGCCGAACGGCGGGCTGCCCGCCTGCTCGTTGAATGTCTCCGGCGGCTTGCATGCCGGAGCGGCACCGCCGCCCGCGAACGTGTTCGCCGAGTTGCCGCCGACGTTGCCGCAGGACACGAATGCCTGGACGAAGCTGCCCTGGAACTTCTTCGCTTGGGATGGATGTTGGAACGTGCACTGGGCGTGCGCGCTGGCCGAAGCGCCGACGACCAATGCGGCCACGGCCAGGCCCCCTACTAGCTGCTTAATCATGGGTACCCTCCTTCGTAACGGGTGGTTGGGGATGGCGATCAACACGGACGTTGGTGCGGTCCACGACACACGGGAGAGACGTACGTTTGATCATCATCGGCTTTTTCGTTCAGCGCTCAGCTTCCCAGGATCGCCGCTCCCGATCGCGCCACACGCATAGACAGTAGAAGCGTCGATCAAGAAACGTGAGACGACCAACTGTGACACGGCACCTCGGGACGGCTGCTCCTGAATGCGTCGCGACTATAAGAGCCCCTCGTCTGCCTTGTCAAGAAGAAAGTTTGACCGGCAGAGTCCGGAAATTCAGCCATATCATGCACTTGTGCGAGATTCTCGCGAAGTCGCATGGCAAACACGTGATCGACCTCTCATCATTGCCAGGGAATAGACCGCCGCTCTTTTTCATCGACGTATAAAGCAATCGTAATGCCGCGTGCGCCGCGAAATTGGCTCACGGTTAATCAGCCATTTAGGGCCGAAGGAGGCAAAACCGCGCGTATCAGGATGACAAAGCGTCATGCACACGACGCTCGAGCACCAGTCGTTGCGTTCGCCGACGACGGCGCCCCGCTTGTATAAGGTGACGCGTGATTCGTTTCGTCCGTGCTCTCCTCGTGGTGATGGTCGTTTCATCGTTGGCGACGATCATCCCACGTGTGGCCAATCTGAACGCCGCGCTCCCGGCGCGCGTTCGATCGGGCGATCACGTGCGGTGGATGCCGGAAGAGATCGCGTCGCTCGTGTGCGTGCTGCGCGCTGAAGGCACCGGTCGCGCCGAAGCTGCCGAGCTCGCGCAGATCGTTCACAGCGAGAGTCGTGCGCTGCATCTCGATCCCCTGTACGCGCTCGCGCTCATCAAGATCGAGAGTAACTTCCGCGCGAATGCGGTCTCGAAGCGCGGCGCAATCGGCCTGCTGCAAGTGCGACCAGGCGTCGCGCGCACCGTCGCGACGACGTCGACGAACCGCGTGCGCCGTGCCGAGCATCTGCGCGATCCGCAGACGAACGTCGCCGTCGGGCTGCGCTACCTACGACAGCTGGAGCGCCAATTCGCCGACCGCGCGACGGCCCTCGCGGCGTACAATCTCGGACCGACCAGCGTTCGTCGGCGGCTCGAGCGCGGTGCGCCGATCCCGCGAACGTACGCCGATCGCGTGCTGGCGACGTATCGTGCGCTCGCCGAGACGACGATCCTCTCCGTCGACGGCCCGCAGTCGCCGAGCTCGCCGAGCTCGTAACGATCCTCGATCCATCGGTGGTTTTTTGCCCGTCGCGCGGGCGCGGGGGATAATCGCAGCAATGCGGGTGTGGGGGATCGCGGCGGGACTGGTTTCCCTGCTGATCGCTACCGCTGCCGCCGCGCTCACCGTCGACGAGCTGCCCGCCGGCGTCTTCACGGTTCGCACCGTGCGAATCGAAGGCGTGAGCATCCTCACCGCGCGCGCGCTCCGCGCCGCGATGCTGACGCAACGGCCTCCCTGGTACCGCCCGTGGAAGCGCTGGCGGACGAAGACCGCCTTCAATCCGCAGATCTTTCGCACCGACCTCGACCGCGTGCGGACGGCGCTGCGCGAGTCCGGCCACTACGAGGCGAGCGTCACGCATGACCTCGAGCTCGACGGCGAGGCGATCACCATCGTGCTGCACGTCGACGAGGGATCGGTCGCCCGCGTCAGCGCGGTGAAGCTCGTCACGACCGACTTCGCCCTCACCGAGGCCGACGAGGCCGCGCTCCGCCGGGAGCTGACGTTGCAGCCGAACGCGCCGTTCACCCAAGCGCAGTACGACGAGAGCCGCGCGCGTCTCGAGGCGTACTACCAGCAGCGCAGCTACGCCTATGCGCACGTCGACAAAGCCGCCGTGGTCGACACCGCAGCCGACCAGGCGACCGTCACCTACACGATCACGCGCGCGATCCCGGCGGTGTTCGGCGCAACCGCGGTCAGCGGCACGCAGAAGATCGATCCCGGCCTGGTCACGCGCGAGCTCCAGTACCGCCCCGGTGACGCCTACGACCCGCGCAAGATCGAGAAGACGCAAGCGAGCGTGTTCGGTCTCCGCCTCTTCCGCTCGGTCGCGGTCAAGCCCGCAAACCTCGAGGCGCAGAGCGGTGTCGTCGACGTCGCGATCTCGGTCGGCGAAGGGCCGCTGCGCGAGGTCAAGATCGGTGTCGGCTACGGCCTCGAAGACGGCCCTCGCGGCGAGGTGCGGTGGCAGCACTACAACTTTCTCGGCGGCGGCCGGCAGCTCGGATTTCGCCTCAAGGGATCCGAGATCACGCAGGCGGTCGAGGGCGAGTTCCGTCAGCCGTACTTCCTGCATCCGCATCAAACGTTGGTGGTGCCGCTCACGCAGGAGCGCGACGACGAGCCGGGCTTCACGGTCGAGCGTATTCGGCTCGCGCCACGGATCGAGCGCCGCTTGCTGCCGGAGGTGCGGGCGGCGCTCGGCTACAACATCGAGTACGACGACACGAGCAACGTGCCCGACGAGACGCGCGCCCGCCTCGAGGAGTTCAAGGCGCGCGGTATCGTGTCGAGCGTGACCGGCTTCGTCGAGCGCAACACGACGGCCGATCTGCTCGAACCGCATGCAGGGAGCGTCTTGAATCTGAGCGGCGAGCAGGCGGGTGGCCCCTGGGGCGGCGACTTCTCGTTTTACCGCGTCGTCTTCGAGGCGAAGCGTTACGTTCCGGTGTTCGGGACACGCGTCATTGCGGGTCGATTCCGGGTCGGCGGCGGCGACGGCCTCGGACATGATCGCGACCTGCCGATCTTCCGGCGCTTCTTCGCCGGCGGCATCAACAGCACGCGCGGCTACGGCCGCTCCAAGATCGGCCCGCTCACGCAGGATGGCGATCCGATGGGCGGCCGCAGCCTCCTCGAGTGGAACCTCGAGTTCCGCACGCCGATCTACGGCGGCCTCGGCGGCGTTGTGTTCTTCGACGCCGGCGAGGTGCGGGTCCCGCCGTTCAGCTACAACCTCGGCGATCTGCAATTCGGCGTCGGCTTCGGCGCGCGGTACCAAACGGTCGTGGGGCCGATCCGCGTCGACCTCGGGTTCCCGCTCGATCGGCCGCGCGGCGAGGCTGGGTGGCAAGTCCACTTCAGCATCGGACAGGCGTTCTGATGCGGGCCCGGCGTTTCATCGTGCGGATGCTGGTCGGCCTCGTGGCGCTGGTCGTCGTGCTCCTCGCCGTTGCTGCGGTCGTCTCGCAGACGGCTGCGTTCCGCGATTGGCTGCGACGTCAGGTCGTGACGCGTGTGAACGCGGGACTGAACGGCGAGCTGACGATCGGTCGACTCGAGGGCAACCTCGTGCAGGGCCTCGTCGTCACCGACGTGCGACTCCGGTCGGAGGGGCGGCGCGTCCTCGCGGTGCGGCGTGTGGCGGCACGCTACGACCTCGTGACGCTCCTGACGAGCGGCGGTCTCGTTTTGCGCGACGTCGAGCTCTCCGGTCTCGCGCTCGAAGTCGTCGCCGACGAGCGCGGGTGGAACGTGGCGCGGCTCTCTCGGCCGGCGCCGCAGCCGCGGCAGCCGAGCACGCTGGAGGTCGTGCTGGACCGTGCCCGCGTCGCGGACGCGTCGGTGAAGGTCGTGCGACCCGCCGACGTCTGGCGCGTACGCGACCTGCGCGTCGACGGCTCGGCGCGATTCGGCCCGGGCGGGCAGGCGCTGACGCTCGCCGCGCTCTCGGCGGCGTTGCCCGGTCGCGATCTGCGCGTCGCCGAGCTCAGCGGTAGGATCGCCGTCGACGCTGACCGCACGATCCACGCCGACGCCGTCCATCTCCGCACCGACGCCTCCGAGGTCCGCGCCGATGCGCGGGTGCCCGGCAAAAGTGGCGGCGCCTACGACGTGAGCCTCGACGTGCCGCACCTCGCGGCCGCCGAGGTGCACCGGCTCGTCCGCGGCGCCGTTCCGGCGACCGATCTCGCGCTCCGCGCGCACGTCCGCGGACCCGCGGAGTGGGCGAGCGTCGACGCCGCGATCACGAGCGAGGCCGGCGAAATCGCGCTCGACGGCAATGCCGGGCTAGGGGATCCTCCGAGCTACGATGTGCGGACGCGCCTCACCGCGCTGAACGTCGCCCGTCTTCTCGGCCCCTCACGCCCGGTCACGAACCTGAACGGGACGGTGACGCTGAAGGGGAAGGGCGCGACGTTGGACGCGGCGGCGAGCGCCGCCGTCCTGCTCCAGGACTCGACGATCAGCGACCGCGTGATCTCGCGGCTCTCCGTCGACGGCGACGTCGCCGGGCGGCAGGTCACGTTCACGGCGGCCACGGCGCTCGGCGGCGGCGAGGCGGAGGCGCGCGGCACGGTCAGCCTCGCCGACGAGCGCTACGACCTGCGTCTCACGACGCGCGCGCTCGATCCGGCGCCGCTCGTCGGCCGTCCCGACCTGCACGCGCAACTGAGCGCGACCGTGACGCTCGCCGGCACCGGCTTTCGAGCGGAGACCGCGCACGCCGAGGCGCACCTGGCGATGACGCCGAGCAAGATCGAGCAAGTGGACGTCGCGAGCGCGAAGGCGGATCTGCGCGCGGCGAACGGCACGCTCACGATCGACCAGCTGCGCGTCGACGCGAGCGCGGTGCAGCTCGAGGCGTCGGGGACGCTCGCCGTCGGATCGCAGCCGAGCGCGACGACCGGCGCCTTACGTTACCAACTTCGGGCGTCGGACCTCGCGCCGGTCGCGCGCATCGCCGGCGCCGGACCGCTCGCGGGCAGCGTCGGCGTCGAAGGGACCGCGACCGGCGGCCTCGCCGATCTCGGCATACGCGCGACGATCACCGGTCGCCAACTCGCGGGCGGCGGGGCCGTCGTCGGAAAGCTCACCGCCCACGTCAGCGGAGAGGGTATCGGCGGCGCGCGCGCGCGTGCCGACGTCGATGTCCAGGCGGAAGATCTCCAGGCCGCCGCTCGCCACTTCGCGACCCTCGACGCGAGCGGGCACTGGGAGCGAGCGACTGCGACACGCGCGACGGCGACCGCCACGGTGCACGCGCAGGAGGACGCGCACCATCGGCACGAGGTGGCGTTCAGCGCCGCCCTCGAGCCGGCGGAGCGGCGCGTGACGATCGCCTCGCTGCGGCTCGACCTCGGCGACGACACCTGGCGCGCCGAGGGAACGCCGGTCGTGACGCAGCGGGGAACACGCGTCGCGGTCGATCGGCTGGCGCTGCGCTCTGCGCGCGGTCTCGTCCGCGTCGACGGCGAGGCCGGCACGACGGGCGCGCAAGATCTCGATCTGCGCCTCGAGGATCTCGATCTCGCGACCTTCGAGAAGAATCTGCAAGCGAAGGTGAGCGGCCGCCTCTCGGCGACGGCGCACCTCGGCGGCTCCGCCGCGGCGCCCGACGTCCAGGCGCACGTCACGATCGCGGCGCCGACCATCGAGCAAGTGCGCTACGAGTCCGCCGCCGTCGACGCGACGATCGGCGGCGGTCGCGTCGCGATGACGGCGCGGGTCGTGCAGAATGGGCCGCGCCAGCTCGCGCTCGATGCGTCGTCGCCGTTTCGTCTCTCGTTGTCGCCGTTCACGTATGTCACGTCCGGCGCCCTCTCCGGCACGCTCCGTGCGAGTGCGATCGACCTCACGTTCCTCGATCCGTTGATTCCCCAGGTCTCGAAGCTTGCCGGCGTCCTGAACGCCGACCTCGCGCTCGGCGGCAGCGTCGCCGCGCCCGAGGCGCGCGGTCCACTCACGATCACGGGTGGACGCGCGTACGTCGTCCCCGCCGGTCTCACCTACGATCCGGTCGAGTTGCAGCTCACACTCGAGGGCACGACGGTCTCGATCGATACGCTCAGCATCACCAGCCGCAAGGGCACGCTCCGCGGCGGCGGCAATGCCCGGCTCGGCAGCGAGGGCGCGGTGATGGACGCCCGTTTCGAGCTCGACCGCTTTCCGCTCTTCGCGAACGAGTACGGCGAGGGCGTCGTCAGCGGCTGGCTTTGGCTCGCGGGCACGACGGCCGCGCCCGTCGTCGAGGGGACGCTCACCACCAACCGCTTCGTGCTCCTCGTTCCCGAGGCGCTGCCCGGATCCGTGCGGCCGCCGGATCCGACGATCACCGTCGTCGCCGGACCCGCCGCGCCGACGCCGCAACCGATCGCGGCGACCGCGCCGTCGGGTGTGCTGGGTCCGCCCGAGCCGCCCGCCCCCCCGCGCGCGCCGACACCCGGCGTCTACGATCGCGCCGCGATCACCGTCCAGATCGACATTCCGCGCGACGCGTGGGTCCGTCGCTCCGACACCAACATCGAGCTGCGCGGCTGGATGACGGCGTGGAAGAAGCCGGCTCGAGAGCTGGCGCTCGCCGGCGTCATCGACACCGTGCGCGGCTGGTACACCTTCCAGGGCAAGACGTTCACGCTCGAGGAGGGACGCGTCAGCTTCACGGGGCAGGACTTCAATCCGGTCCTGGAGCTCACCGCGCGGTACACCGCCGGCGACTACACGGTGCGCATCAAGATCGGCGGGACGCTCACGAAGCCGACGCTGACGCTGGAGAGCGAGCCCGCACTCGAGCAAGCGGACGTCCTGTCGGTCCTGCTGTTCGGTAAGCCGGCGAGCGAGCTCAATCGCGGCGAGTCGGCGGGCTTGCGCGAGCAGGCGATCGGCGTCGCCAGCAGCTACGTCGCCTCCGAGCTGCGCCAGTCGGTTGCCGATGCGCTCGGCGTCGACGTGCTGCAGTTTCAGACCGGCGGGCAGGGCGTGGAGGGCGCGTCGTTGTCGGTCGGGAAGTACGTCGCGCCCGACGTCTTCGTCAGCCTGGCACACCGCTTCGCAAAGCAAGGCGTCCAGGAGCTCCGCATCGAGTACAGCGTCCGGCCGCACTGGAGCATCGAGACCTCGAGCGACACCCTCGGCGAGAGTGGCGTCGACGTCTTTTGGAAGAAGCGCTACTGACACCGCGCCGCCGCGGTCCTCGACTATTCGCCGGAAGCGGGGCATAAGCCTGATCAACTTGCCTTCCTCACGATCGAAGAGGCCGAAACATCCCGCGGCGTCATCGACACGCGCGCGCGCGACGAAGACCACCGCCGCGACGGTATCGAGCGGCGCCGCGAAAAGCGCGACCAAGAAGCGCGCCTCGGGAATCGACCGCGCGCCGCGAGAAGCCTCCGGTGCCGTAGCGCAGATCGTCGCGGCGGCGCCGGGCCCCGGCACCGGGCGCGAGGATGCCGCGCTCGACTTTCTTCCCGCGCGCCCGTCGGCGGCGCCGCGCTCCGGACCACGGCACGCGGTCTTCATCGACGTCGAGAACA
Source organism: Binatia bacterium (assembly GCA_041488235.1). Classification (GTDB taxonomy): domain Bacteria; phylum Desulfobacterota; class Binatia; order UTPRO1; family UTPRO1; genus DP-19. Next base: position 5,273 of record JBGPOW010000026.1, on the reverse strand, counting down.
CGAGCAGCGAGGTCGACCTCATGCGCGTGCTCGAAGACCTGAACATCGATCGTGCGAAGACCGATCTGACGGCGGTCGGCAACTGGCGTGTCGTAGGCCAGCAGCTGGGGCGAATGCTGGCGCAGCGCGGCGCGCACCTGGTCCACAGCGCCCCGGCGCCGCGCGTTCCCGACTGGAGCGATCTCTGGATCGCCGTCACCGCCGGCATGTGGCTCGGCCGCGCCGCGCCCGGTGACGCGCTCGACATCTTGTCCGACGATCGCGCGTTCGATGCGGTCGGCGACGCGGCGGCCCGCCTCGGCGTGAAGTTCCGTCGCATCACCTACCGTACTGCGGCGGCGGTGGCCGAGCGCGCGGCGGCTGCGGCCGAGGACGGCGCGGCCGGCGGACGGCGGCGACGGCGGCGACGCCGCGGCGAGGGCGGCGCCGCCCGTGCGTCGCATGCGCCCGCGACACAAGCGCACCACGCGCACCACGCAGCGTCGCCGGTGAGCACGGAAGAAGAGCGGCACGCCGCATCGCTCGATCAGATTCGCGCCGCGATCGCGCGCCTCACCGCCGCCGATCCAGCGCGCGGCGTGAGCCTCGACACGCTGACGCTCACCCTCAAAGCCGAAGGCTTTCAGCGTCCTCCCGGATCGCCGCGCCTGGTGACCCGGCTCCGTCGCATCAAGGACGTCGAGATGCTGCCGAACGGCCGCATCCGTCTCGTCGGCGAGACCGCCGAAATCGTCTCCGCCGCCGTCGAGGGCACCTACGACGCGCCTCCTCCCGGTGGGCGCGCGCTGGCGGCAGCATCGGACGGCGACGACACAGCGGCCTCGAGCGACGAAACACCATCGGCCGCGGTGAAAAGCGCGCCGAAGCGCCGCTCGCGCCGCCGCGGCGGCCGCCGTCGTGGTGGCCGGCGCCGCGCCGCCGGCGCGTCGCCCGAGACCGTCGGGTAGTACGCGCTGCTGCGCGTCTCCCGAGGCCTCGTCGCGTAGCGCGCGGGTGCCGGCGCCGTGCGCTCTACGAGTGCCCGACCGGTGCTCCGAGTGCGTCGCGTAACGCGCTGACACGGTCCCCGTAGGTTGCCGCGCAACGCGCCGGCGGTGGGGAATGTCGTCGCCTGCACCCGTTGTGCGCATGTGAACCTTATTGCGCACGTCGGGTGCAGGCGACGACATTCCCCACCGCCGCCACGTCGCCCGACAATCTTCGGGCTGCGGACCGCGCGGAATAGCGCGCTACTCGGGGATTCCCGGCCTCGTCATCCGTAACGGATCGAGGATGCGTGCGAGCGCGTCCTCCGGCAGCACGCCGCGGGCGCGCGCGACCTCGCGGACCGTCTTGCCCGTGGCGAGCGACTCCTTCGCGATCGCCGCCGCCGCGTCGTAGCCGATTGCCGGCACGAGCGCGGTGCACATTGCCAAACTTTGTTCGATCGTCGCCGCGCAGCGCGCGACGTTGGCGGTGATGCCGGCGACGCAACGCTCGGCGAAGAGGCGCGTCGCGTTCGCGAGGATGCGGAGGCTCTCGAGGAGCTGGTACGCCATCACCGGCATCATCACGTTGAGCTCGAAGTTGCCGGCTTGGCCGCAGATCGTGATCGTCGCGTCGGCGCCGATGACGAATGCCGCGGCTTGGAGGAGCGCTTCTGCCATGACTGGGTTCACCTTGCCGGGCATGATCGACGAGCCGGGTTGCGTCGCCGGCAGGGTGATCTCGCCGAGGCCGCAGCGCGGTCCGGAGCCGAGCCAACGGACGTCGTTCGCGATCTTCGTGCAGCTGACGGCGACGGTCTTCAACGTGCCCGACAGCTGCACGATCGCGTCCTTCGCGGCCTGCGCCTCGAAGTGGTTCGTCGCCTCGCGGAACGGAAATCCGGTGCGCTCGGCGATCGCCGCGATGGCGCGCGCGGCGAACGACGGGTGGGTGTTGATGCCGGAGCCGACCGCGGTGCCGCCGAGCGCGAGCTCCTCGAGACCATGCGCGGCGGCGCGCACGCGCTCGATCGCGAGCTCGATCTGCCGCGCGTGGCCGCCGAGCTCCTGGCCGAGGCGAACCGGCGTGGCATCCTGAAGGTGCGTGCGGCCGATCTTCACGACCGCGTCGAATTCGACCGCCTTCCGCGCCAGCGCGTCGCGCAAGCTCCCGAGGGCGGGCACGAGATCCTCGTCGATCGCGGCGCGCGCCGCGACGTGTATCGCGGTCGGGATGACGTCGTTCGACGACTGCCCCATGTTGACGTGGTCGTTCGGATGCACGGCGGCGCCGAGTTGCGCCGCGGCGCGCGTGGCGATCACCTCGTTCGCGTTCATGTTCGTCGAGGTGCCGGAGCCGGTCTGGAAGACGTCGACGACGAAGTGTTCGTCGAGCGCGCCGCTCGCGACCTCGATCGCGGCGGCGCGGATTGCGGCGGCGACCGCCGGGTCGAGGAGCCCGAGCTCCTGATTCGCGAGCGCCGCTGCCTCCTTGATGAGCCCAAGCGCGTGGAGGAAACGGCGCGGGAAGCGGTAGCCGCTGATCGGAAAGTTCTCGACCGCCCGCTGCGTCGACGCGCCGTAGAGCACGTGTTTCGGGACGCGCATCTCGCCCATAGAGTCGCGCTCGATCCGGGTGTCGTCGGCCATGGCCTACCTCCGGGGCGTCGATGTCTATCGGATGGCCTCCGCCATTGCACGTGGCCGATCACGCACATACGTGCGGGCGGGCGGCACGCTTTGACAGCGTCCGACGAGCCTTTCTATAAGAAAACCCCGTGGTCGCGCTCCGGATCGACCGGTCGCGCGATCGCGGTTTTTTTTGCGAGTGCTCCCATCGTGCCCAGCCATCGTCCACGCGTCGTCGCCGTCATTCCGGCCCGCTACGACTCCACGCGTCTGCCCGGGAAGGCGCTCGCCGCGATCGCCGGGGTGCCGATGATCCAGCACGTCTACGAGCGCACGTGCCGCGCACGCGGCGTCGCGCGAACGCTGGTCGCGACCGACGACGTGCGCATCGCCGACGCGGTGCGCGCCTTCGGCGGCGAGGTCGTGACGACGGGCGCGCACGCGACGGGTACCGATCGCGTCGCCGCCGTCGCGGCCGACCTCGATGCGGACGTGATCCTCGACGTGCAGGGTGATCTGCCGCGTGTCGATCCCGAGGCGCTGGCGGCGTGCGTCGCATCCTTCGCCGACCCGGCGGTCGAGATGGCGAGTCTCATGACGCCGCTGCGGGACGAGGAGGAGTGGCGGAGTCCGCACGTCGTCAAGGTCGTGACGGATGCCGACGGGTTCGCGCTCTATTTCTCCCGCAGCCCGATTCCGTATTGGCGCGGCGTCCGCGGCGGCGCGGTGCTCGGCTATCGCCATCTCGGCTTGTACGGGTGGCGGCGCGCGACGCTGCTCGCGCTCGCCGCGGCGCCGCGCTCGCCGCTCGAATGCGCCGAGGAGCTCGAGCAGCTGCGCGCGCTCGAGCGCGGCGTGCGCATCAAGATGGTGTTCGTTGACAGTGCCGGTCCGGAAGTGGATACAGCGGAGGATCTCGAGCGAGTCCGGCACTTGGTGGAGGGCGAGGGATGAGCGGAAAGAGCGCCAAGACCAAGTTCATCTTCGTGACGGGCGGAGTCGTCTCCTCGCTCGGGAAAGGCCTCGCATCGGCGTCGCTCGGCGCCTTGCTCGAGAGCCGCGGCCTCAAGGTCACGCTCGTCAAGATGGACCCGTACATCAACGTCGACCCGGGGACGATGAACCCGTTCCAGCACGGGGAGGTCTTCGTCACCGACGACGGCGCCGAGACCGACCTCGACCTCGGGCATTACGAGCGCTTCGTGTCGACGCCGATGGGGCGCAAGAACAACATCACGACCGGCCGCGTGTACCAGACCGTCATCGAGAAGGAGCGCCGCGGCGATTATCTCGGCGCGACGGTGCAGGTGATCCCGCACATCACCGACGAGATCAAAGCGCGCGTGCTCGCCGCCGCGGAGGGCTTCGACGTCGTGATCGGTGAGATCGGCGGCACCGTCGGTGACATCGAAAGCCTGCCTTTTCTCGAGGCGGTGCGCCAGTTCCGCGCCGACCGCGGCCGCGAGCACGTCGCCTACGTGCATCTGACGTTGGTGCCGTACATCTCGACGGCGCACGAGCTGAAGACGAAGCCGACGCAGCACAGCGTGAAGGAGCTGACCGGTCTCGGCATCCAGCCCGACGTGCTCCTGTGCCGCACCGACCGCATGCTCGACAAGAAGCTGAAGGCGAAGATCGCGCTCTTCTGCAACGTCGAGGACAACGCGGTCGTGACGGCGAAGGACGTAAGCTGCATCTACGAGCTGCCGGTCGTCTTCCACGACGAGGGGTTCGACGAGCGCATCGCCGAGCGCCTCAACATCTGGACGGGCGCGCCGAACCTCGGTCGTTGGAAGAAGATCGCCAACGTGGCGAAGAACCCGAAGGAGCGCGTCCGCATCGCCGTCGTCGGCAAGTACGTCGACGTCGTCGACTCCTACAAGAGTCTGAACGAGGCGCTGGCACACGGCGGCCTCGCAAACGAGTGTGCCGTCGATCTCGAGTACGTCGATTCCGAGGTCGTCGAGAAAGAAGGGCTCGGCGCGATCCGTGGCGCCGACGGCGTGCTGGTGCCGATGGGATTCGGACCGCGCGGCACCGAGGGCAAGATCGCGGCGGTGCGGTGGGCACGCGAGGAGCGCGTGCCCTTCTTCGGCATCTGCTTCGGCATGCAGATGGCGGTGATCGAGTTCGCGCGTCACGTCTGCGGACTGAAGGGCGCGAACTCGAGCGAGGTCGATCCGGAGTCGCCGCATCCGGTGATCGATCTCATGACGACGCAAAAGGGGCTCACGCAGAAGGGCGGCACGATGCGTCTCGGCGCATATCCGTGCGTTCTCGGCGAGGGCTCCGTCGCGGCGAAGGCGTATGGCAAGAAGAAGATCAGCGAGCGCCACCGCCATCGCTACGAGTTCAACAACGCCTACCGCGAGCGGATCGAGCAGCAGGGCATGCGGCTCTCGGGTCTCTCGCCGGACGGGACGCTCGTCGAGGTCGTCGAGATCGCCGATCACCCGTGGTTCGTCGGCTGCCAATTCCATCCCGAATTCAAGTCGCGGCCGCTCGAGTGCCATCCGCTCTTCCGCGGGTTCATCCGCGCGGCGCTGCAGTACAAGCTGCGCGCGCACGAGACGCTGCCGCTCCGCGGGATGCGCGCGGCGCGGCGATGACGTCGGGCGGCGGCCGGCGGGAGTCGCCTCGCTGGCTCAGCAGGTCTTCGACCTATTCGCCTGCGCGGCG
>JBGPOW010000025.1:0-32599 GCA_041488235.1 Binatia bacterium | reverse complement strand
CATGTTCGAGCCGTAGGCGAAGTAGCCGACGCGCGTCACGTGTCACCGCACTCGAGGCGCACCGCGACCGAGTGTCGCGTGTCGGCACCGAGGCCGATCCAGCAGTCAGCCCAGCCGTAGCGCGTGGCGAGCAGGTCGCGACTGCGTCGGTGCCCGGACGGATTGGGGACGATCGCGGCGCGGCAGCGCACGACGGCGCCGCCGCGCTCGAGCTCGAGCTGCGCCTCCTCGGCGACATCGTGCAGGAACGGCCGCTCGGGATTCGCGGCCTCGATCCAGGTGGCGCCGTCGGCGTCCGCGACCCAGGTGCGGGTCGTGTGCGCGCGGCCGTCGGCGGCGCGCGTGTGGACGACGACGACTTCGCGGCCCTCGAGCGCGACCCACGTCACGACGGCGAACGCGACCGCGACGCTCGCGATGCTCGCGGCAGCGATGCGAAGGCGGCGCATGCCGCTCTCCTGCCCCACACCCGCGGCCGTGTCCATGACGCGGGCGACGCGTCGCCGCCTTGACAGCATGAGCAGCGGATGCCAGCAGCATCGTGCATGTGCAGACGAACGGCGGCGAGGACGACGCGTCGATACATGACGGACTACGCAGTCGCGCTGTGCGCGGTCGCGGCGTGGATGCTCGTGCCCATGCCGGCGCGCGCGGGCGTCGAGCTCACGACCGAGATCAGCAACCCGAGCGCTCCCGTGGACAAGCAACCCAAAGCGACGCGATCGGGACGCATGCTTCTCGACGGCGAGCGCGTCCGCATGGAGCTCGACGGCGCGGCCGCCGGCGAGCCGAAGCACGTAATGATCTACCGCGGCGATCGCGACCTCGTGTGGAGCCTCGACGACAAGCACCGTACGTACACCGAGGTCGACCGCGCCCGGATGCAGGAGATGCGCGGGCAATCGGAGTCGGCGCGCGCGAAGATGCGCGCCGAGCTCGCGAAGCTGCCGCCGGCGGAGCAAGCGCGCATGCAAGCCGCGCTCGCCGCCTCGGATCCGGCGTCGACGCAGCGCGCGGCGCCGACCGTGAAGGAGACCGGCCGCGTCGATACGATCGGCGGTCTCAAGTGTCACGACGTCGAGGTGTCCCGCGGCGGCGTGAAGGAAAGTGAGATCTGCGTCGTCGATTGGAAGACCGCCGGCGTGACGAAAGCCGACCTCGCGCCCGTTCGCCAACTCGGCACCTTCCAGCAGGAGACGTTCGGTGGCCCGACGCGGCGCGACAGCGATGACATGTTGGCGCTCTTCGACGGGCTCGACGGACTGCCGGTCCGCGTGCGCTCGTTTCGCGGCGGTCAGGTACGCTCGGAGTTCCGCGTCGTGAAAGTCGAGCACAAGGCGCTCGACGCCAAGCTCTTCGAGCCGCCCGACGGCTATCAAAAGCGCGTCTTCTCGATCTCGATGCCGGGCGTCCGCACGCAGCAGGGCGGGGCGGGTCAGGGAGTACCGCCGCCGAACGCGGCGCCGGGTCACTAGGCGGCGCGCGTGTAGCGTGCAGCGCGCGCCAGGACCGCTGCTACGGCTGTGGTTCCGCGTCGACGCGCACGCGCAACGTCGCGCTTGCCGCCGTTCGGCCGAGAGCACGCATGATCCAGACGAACGGGCGCGTGTACCAGTACTTCGCCATCATGAGATCGGTGACGTGGTCGATCACGGCGGGTGCGGTGATCGGCTCCGCGCGTCCGCTGAACGTCTCGCCGCCGACGCGTAAGACGACTGACGGGTTCGCGGCGACGTTCCGCACCCATTGGCGCTCGCGATTGGCAGTCACGAGGTAGACGACGTCACCCTCGACCATGAACCAGATCGTCACCTCGTACGGTTTGCCGCTGCGGCGCCCGCGGTGGGTGAGGCGCAGCGTCGAGCGATCGGCCACACGGGCGAGACGGTCGCGTAGTGTCATGGGAACCTCGTGAAGATCGTCCGTCGGTAGCGTCGTGCTCACCCCTCGCGTCCGACCGTCGAGCGGACGAGTGTCCGCAGGAAGCGCTCGACCTCGGGCCGTGAGCGGCGCGTGATCTTCATCTGCACGACGATGTAGGCGGCGCCCATGACGAGCAATGCCTCGCTCTGCGGATCGAGATCGCGGACGACGCTGCCCTCTCGCTGGCCGCGCTCGATCGTCGCGGCGATGCTGCGGACGACGCGGTCTTGGAAGGTGCGATACCGTCGCCAGGTGGGATCGCCGAACGCGGTGCTCCAGTCGAGCCACACCCGCGCGCGGTTCGGGTGCTCGTCGACGGAGTCGGCGAACGCGGTCGCGAGGGCGAGAAGCGCCCGCGGCGCGGGCGCGTCGCCGGCAAGCGCACGTTCGACGAGGTTGCGGTAGAAGCCGTCGACGTCGGCGAGCACCGCGTCGACGAGCGCCTGGCGCGTCGGGAAATAAAAAAAGACGGCCGAGACCGAGACGTCGGCGACGCCGGCGATCTCGGCGTGACGCGCAGCGTGAATGCCGCGCTCGGCGAACACCTGCACCGCGCAGGCGAGCAGCTGGCTGCGGCGCGCGTCGGGGTCGAGGCGCGCCGCGCGTGTTCGCGTCGGCCGCCGAGCGGCCGTGAGGGGGTTCTTCTTGCGCGGCATCCGGTGTCGTCCGACATATATTCGCTTGACTGCGATCACAATCTATCGTAGCTACTGAGCGCTTACACAATAAAAAGGAGCGCCGATGAGCCACCCCCTTCTCACCGACGTCTCGCGCGACCCCGATCCCCTCGACGAGGGACTGGCGCGGTATGAGCACGCCTTCCGCACGCAGTACCGCCAGTGGTCGGAGATCCTGCAGCAGAACGCCGAGCGCCTGAGGCGCGGGCAGTACTCGCTGCACTGGCTCGACACCGACGGCGCGAGCTTCGGCCGCCGCGCGAAGCCCTCGTCGCGCGGCCTGACCTATGCCGACGTCAACGCGGTGAAAGGCTACGGCGACGTGCCGGAGGTCGCCACGTGGCGGAACTTCACCGCGCGCGGCTCGGTGCGCGAGCCGTATCGCGACGCGATGCCGACGATCGACGACTACACCGTCACCGACCGCAACGAGCTCTGGGCCGAGAACGTGATGTCGCTCTACGAGGAGGCGAAGGCGCGGCAGTGGAACGCGACCCGCGACATCCCGTGGAGCGAGCTCACGCCGCTCCCCGACGACCTCGAGAAAGCGACGTGCCAGCTCTGTACGTTCTTGACCGAGGTCGAGTTCGTCGCCGGCGATTTCCCGTCGAAGTGGATGTACCGCATCCCGCAGGACTTCCTCGAGGTGAAGAGCTTCCTCGCGACGCAGATCATGGACGAGGCGCGGCACCAAGAGGTCTTTCGCAAGCGCGCGATCGCAGGCGGCGGCTTGCTGCACGCGTCGCCCGGCTTCGAGTGGGCGCTGAAAGCCATCCTCGAGGCACCGTCGCACACGATGGGAACGTTCCTGCTGAATCTCCTCGGCGAGGGACTCGTGCTCTCGATCTTCCGCTCCGGCGAGATGATCGCGAAGACCCATGTCGACAAAGAGATCTTCCGCCGCTGCCTGCAAGACGAGGCGCGCCACGTCTCGTACGGCGTGATGGAGCTCAAGTGGTCACTCGATCATCATCCCGACCGCGCCCGGGCGCTCGAGTCGATGCACACGTTCGCCGACGTCGGCGAGCAGGTGATTCTCTCCGCGTTCACCGAGGCGGCGCTCGTCGAGCCGGTCGCGATCCTGCTCGGCGGCGGTCTCGCCAAGATCGATCAGGGCATGGAGGGGATGACCAAGCTCTGGCAGATGTTCATCGACGAGTACCTGCAGCGCTGCGAGCGCGCCGGCTTCCCGCGCCGCGCGCGCTGCACGATCCCGCTCGACATTCCGTGGAGAGTGCAATGACGGCCGCTCCGGCGGTCGTGCCGCTCCGCCGGGACGGCGCCGCGGCGGTCGCGTTTCCCTCGCTCGCGTGGTTCCGGCATCTCGCCGACGTCATGAACGCGAATCGGGCGCGCCAGGAGCAGCTCGGGTACGTCGACTGCGTCGCGCAGTTCACCGTCACCGATGGCGGTCTCGAGGGGACACCCTTCGCCGTGCAAGTGACGTTCGAGGAGTTCGAGGCGCTCGACGTGTGCGTCGCGCGTCCGGCGGACGACGGCCGCGCCGACTTTACGCTCGAGGGCTCGCTCGCGACCTGGCGGGCGATGATCGAGAGCATCGCCGCCGGCGGCGGGCGCCCGGATCTCGAGCAGACGCTCAACCGCTTGAGTCACTTCGGGACGCCCATGCGCGTCCTCGCCGACGATCCGCTGCGGCGCGACCTCTTCTTCCGCTACAACCAGAGCCTGCAGGAGTTCGTGAACGCCGCGGCGACGTTCACCACGCGGTTCGGCGACTGAACGCGATGGCGCGGAGCGGCCACTTCTACATCGACGAGACCTGCATCGGCTGCGGCGCCTGCGAGCACGCCTGCCCGGGCAATGTCGACGCGATCTACGCCGTCGACGGCGATTTTCTCGGTCGGTTCGCGATCGTGATCGACGACTGCATCGATTGCGGCTTCTGCGTCCCGCTCTGTCCCGTCGACTGCATCCATGACGCGCGCACGGAAGGCGTCGTCGAGGGCGCGGGCGGGTACCTGCGCATCAAAGAGCTGCAAGACTGGGCGCGCGCCCGCGCCTGACGGTGCTGGGCCGATTTGCTTCGCCATACTTCGTTGCTCGGTCGCTGCGCTGCTCGGCGTAGCGCTGCTACGCCTGCGCTGCTTGCCCTCGTAGGGCTCGCTTCCTTCGCGCCTCGTCTGGCTCGCAACTCAACCCAGCACCGCCCGCCTCGTTCTGGCTCGCAACGTGACGCGGACGGTGTGAAGCGGCACCGTCGGGCTCACGGGGGCGGTTGCGCGTCGCGGGCGCGTCCCTGCTGCGCCAGCGCCATCGCGAGATTCTGGCGAGCGGCGCCGAAATTCGGCCGCGCCGCGACGGCGGCGCGGAAGTGGACGATCGCGTCGTCCATGTGTCCCGACTGCGCGAGCACGATGCCGAGGTTGTTGTGCGCCTCGGCGAAGTCGGGGCGGATCGCGAGCGCGCGCTCGAGGTGCCGGCGCGCAGCCGCGGTGTTGCCCATCGAGAGCAGCACGTTGGCGAGGTTGCTCTCGTCCTCCGCCGCGTCCGGCCGACCCGCGATCGCCTTGCGATACTGCGCCGCAGCGGCGGCGAGCCGTCCTTTGCCGGCGAGGAAATTGCCGAGCTCGCCGCGCGCGTAGACGAAATCGGGACGGAGCTTCAGCGCGCGCCGGTACTCGACGATCGCGCCGTCGACGTCGCCGCGTTTGAAGCGCAACGCCCCCATTTGGTAGTGCGCGACGCCGGATCGCGGGTTCGCGGCGAGCGTCGCGGTCCAAAACGTCGTCGCGTCGTGCCAGATGCCGACTTGGCGCCACGTGAGGATCGCGAGGACGGCGAGCGCCGCGGACGTCACGAGCGCGCCGACGGATCGGCCCGCCGGCGCGCGCCAAAGCGGCAGCGCGGCGGCTTCCCAGACGACGAGCACGAAGATCCCGAGCAGCGGGATGTACGTGTACCGGTCGGCCATCGCGTGTTCGCCGACCTGTACGACGCCGATCACCGGAAAGAGCGTGCCGAGATACCACAGCCAGCCGACCGCGACGTGCGGCCGGCGGTGCGCGCCGCGCATTGCGACGAACGTCGCCGCGATGAGGAACCCCGCCGCGGCGACGACGGTCGTCATCGCGAGGCGCGGACCTTCGAGAGCGGGATGGGAGTACCAAGGCGAGAGCCGCGCCGGCCACACGGAGAGACGCAGATACGCGACGTACGACACGATGGCGTTGGTGATGCGATCCCACAGCGGAAGGAAGCGCTCGGTGGTCGTCGCCGAGGCGGTGCTCTGCTCGACGAACGTCCACACGGCCGCGGCGGCGGCGATGACGAAGAGGGGAATCTTCTCGCGTACCGCGCGTGGAGACAACCGCGCGAGCGGCCAGTAGTCGAGGAGCAGCAACACGGCCGGTAAGGTCACCGCCATCGGCTTCGCGGCGAGCGCCGCGACGAAGGCGGCGACGACGGCGAGCCCGCTCGCAGAGCGGCCGATGCTGGCCGCTGGGTTGCCGCGCCCGCGGCCGCTGCCGCGCGTCCACCGGGCATATGCCGCAAGCGTCAACAGGAAGAAGAACGCGCTCAGGACTTCTTTTCGCTCCGCGATCCAGGCGACCGGCTCGACGTGCAGCGGGTGCAACCCGAACAGCGCGGCGACGACGGCGCTGCGCCAGCACGCACCGGTGAGGGCGAGGAACACGAAGAAGACGAGCACCGTGTTCGCGACGTGCAGCGCGACGCTCGTCGCGTGATGGCCGCGCGCATCCATGCCGTAGAGCCGGTAGTCGAGCATGTGCGACAGCCACGTGAGCGGCATCGGGTTGCCGAAGCGGGAGGTCGTGAACGCCCAGCGCACGCTCTCCCAGGAGAACGTGCGCACCTCCTGATTGTTCGTGACCATCACGTCGTCGTCCCAATTGAGGAAGGACGCACGGCGTGCGGGCAGGTACGCCACGGTGGTGACCACGGCGAGTGCCAGGGCGATCGCGATGGTTCGCGCCATCGCGCCGAAAGCGTAGCCGAGCCTCGTGCAGGTCACAACGCCGACGATCACCCGGCGGCGCGTCGGCGCGATTGACCGCTGCCACGAAGCCGGGGTATGCGACGCGCAATCGCCGCGCCGCGGGCACGCTTCGCGCCCGTGCGGCCGGCGAGGAGATGACGATGATCCACCCCCGCCTTGTTCTCCTGACCGTGCTCCTGATCGTCCTCTCCGTCGCGCCCGCCGGCGCGGCCACGTTCGTCGAGGACTTCAACGGCGCGACGTTCGATCCGGGCCTCGCGGCGCACGCCGATCCGGGCTACAGCCAGGCGATCGTGAGCGGCAAGCTCGACTTGGAAAAGACGAACGGCTCGGGCACCGGTGAGGTGTTCGTCCGTACGCTCTTCACGATCAACGGCGATTTCACCGCCACCGTTGTCGCAACGCGCACCGATCTGAGCGGGGGCGCCAAGCTCGGGTTGCGCATCACCTTTCAGGGCGGCACGACGGCGGCGATGTTTCTCGACGGATCGGATGGAGTGGAGGGCACCATCAATAGCTCGTCGGCGACGCAGATGGTCGTCGCCACGACGGCGACGTTGTGCATTCGGCGCGTCGGCAGCTTCGTGTCGGACGAGATCGATACCGGTAGCGGCTTTCAGTCCGTGCAGTCGAATACGTTCGACACGAAGTTCACCAAGGCGCGCGCGCGCGTCGACATGGTCTTGCTGCAGTCCGGCGCGAGCACCGCTGCCGAGAGCGGGACGCTCGACGACTTCACGATCAACGCCGATGTCATCCTCACCGGTCCCAGCCCGACGCCGACGCCAACGCTCATCGTGACGACGCCGACGCCGCGTCCCTCGCCCGCGACCCTCGATCACTTCATGTCGTATGTCGTGAAGCCGACCGGCAAAGCGACCTTCGTGCCGCTCGGGCCGGTGACGCTGACGGACGCCTTCGTGCCGACGGGTGCGGATTACGACGTCGCGAAGCCCAGGGCGCTCGCGCTGCCGGCGGACAAGAACGGCGGCGGGGTGCACGACGACGTGACGCACCTCCTCGAGTACGCCGTCAAACCGTCGAAAAATGCGGCGAAATTCACCCCGCGCGTCGACGTGCGTCTCTTGAACCAGTGCAGCGACGTCACGCTCGTCGTGAAGAAGCCCGTGAGCCTGCTCGTCCCGACGGCGAAGGACCTCGACAATCCAGTCGATCCACCGGACCCAGCAAACAACGAGCTCGATCACTTCCTCTGCTACCAAGCGAAGCCCGAGGCGAAGCTCGCGAGCGGCGGCGTACTGCCGAAATTCCCGAAGGGCATGCAGGTGGACGTCGTCGATCAGTTCGACGACTCCGCGACGCGGCGCTACGACCTGAAGTCGATCACCAAGCTCTGCGTGCCTGCGGGAAAATCGGGGAGCCCGCTCTTCCTGAAGGGCGCTGCCAAGGGAACGCCGGCGACCATCACGCCCGCGAGCGTGCGGCACGCCGACGCGCTCCTCGTCTGCTATCAGGTGAAGCTCGCCACCGCCGAGATCCCGCAGCTCGGGTGCGGCCCGTTCGATCCGAAGAGCAAGGGTACGAAAATCGACCCCAAGCAGCCGAAGCACACGCCCGTCTTGGGCATCTTCGTCAACAACCAGCTCGGACCGCTCCGCCTCGATACGGTGAAGGAGCTCGAGCTCTGCATCCCGTCGGTAACGCCGTAGGCGCGCGCCGCGCGTCGTCGTGACGCGTCGGCCGCGGCGCACGCGGCGAGCGTCTACTTCGCCGGGGCGGCGTCCGCCTTGCGCGTCACCTCGACGTCGATCGTGATCGCGATCTGGTCGCCGACGACGAGGCCGCCGCCGTCGAGCGTCTTGTTGAAGCTGACGCCGAAGTCCTGCCGGTTGATCGTCGTCCGCGCCTCGGCGCCGGCGCGTAGGTTGCCCATCGGGTCTTTGATCGGCGGCGTCACGTCGGAGAGGTCGAGCACGACCTCGCGCGTGACGCCGTGGAGCGTCAGGTCGCCCGTGACCTTCCACTTCGCCTCGCCCGCCTTCTCGATCTTCTTCGACGTGAACGTGATCGCAGAAAACTTGGCGACGTCGAGGAAGTCGGGGCTGCGCAGGTGCTCGTCGCGCTTCTGATTGGCGGTATCGATCGAAGCGGCGTCGATCGACGCCGTGATCTTCGCCGCTGTCGGGTTGGCCGGGTCGGCGTCGACGTGGCCGTTGAACTTCGCGAACTGGCCGCGGACGTTGCTGACCATCATGTGACGCACCGAGAAGGCGATCGTCGTGTGTGCCGGGTCGATGTCCCACACGGCGGCGCGTGCCGGAGCGGACGTGACGGTGAGGAGGGCGAGCGTCGCCAACGAGAGCACGATCGTACGAGCACGGGTCATCGGGTGTCCTCCATCGCGTGAGTGATTGGGGCGGCACCGTAGCATCGGCTCGCCGTCGTCGGAAGCGTGCCCGACGTTGACACCCATGGAGACCGCGGAATACGCGAAACGCATGCCGCGATTCGAGATCCTCCACAATCCGCGCTGCGCGGCGGCGCGGCGGTTGGCTCCGTGCGAGGATCGCTCGCGCGGGCTGCCGGACACGGATTAGAGCTTCCGTACTCCGAATCTCGGGTGCCGAAGTGGCTCGCTCTTTATGCGCGCTCCGCCAACCGCCGCGCCGCCGCACTCACGGTACAGCTACGGCAGACGGATTCGCGTCGTGCCCGCACGCGCTGCGCCGGCGGCACGTGCGTGCCGGGGCCGGCGGTCGGCGAAGCGCGCATAAAGAGCGAGCCACTTCGGCACGACGCTGCGGAGTACGGAAATTCTAAGCCGTGTCCGACAGCCCGCGCGAGCGATCTTCGCGCGGAGCCGACTGCCTGCCCCGGCACGCCCGCGGCGATGTTCTTGGGAGTTGCCCGGCGCGACGGCGCACGCGCGAGACGCTGTGCGAAAGCGTTGCGCACATCGCGGCGACGGCGCGAAAGTTCGTGTGTGGCGAGATTTTTTCGTTGACGCCGCCACCCGCGGCCGCGCATGCTCGAATGGATGTACGACGCCGGTGGGGGGAGGATGCGGCGCGGTTGCGGCGTCGCGGCGGCGCTGATCGCGGCGCTCCTCGGATGTGCGCCGAGCGCCGGAGCGACGACGGTGAACAGCTGCTTGGCGCGCAAGCTCTCCGGCGTCGGCCGATCCGTCTCCCGCCGCGCCTTCTGCTACGCGCACGATGTGCTACGACCGGACGCGCTGGCACTCTCGAGTTGTCTCGCGCGCGCGCAGACGAGCTTCGCCGGCGACGGCGCGCCGCGCAACGGCGCATTCGCCAAGCTCGAGGGGTTGTGGTCGTGCGTCACCGTGAGCGACGGGGTGCGGATGGACGCGGCGATCGGCGATTACGCTACCGCGCTCGACGCGCAGGTGGGAAATCGTGGTACGCCGAGCCGCTGTGATGCGGCGAAGCTCTCGTGCGTCGGCCGTTACGTCGCGCGCATCACCGAGTGTCACGCCGGCGCCGCGCGGCGGACCGGCGTCGTCGTTGACGAGTGCCTCACGCGGGCCGCGCTCCGTCTCTCCGCCGGCGCCGGCGGCTGTCTTGACAGAGCGGAGGCGGTCGGCGGCGCGTGCAGCGTGACCGGCGACATCCCGGCGCTCCAGAATGGCGCCGACGCCTTCGTTGCGGAGACGCTGTGCGCGCTCGATCCCGCCGGCACGCCCGGCTGTCCCGCGACGCCGACGTCACGCGCGCGGACTCCGACGCCGGCGCGTACGCCGACACGGACGGCGACCCGCACCGCCACACGCACGCCGACGCCGACGCGTACTCCGACCGTCGCGCCCACCGCGACTCCGGGCGGGACGAACGATCCGGAGCAGCAGTGCGTCGACATCATCAACGCCTATCGCGCGTCGATCGGCCTGCCGGCGTACGCGCGCTGGACGGCGAAAGAGACCTGCGTCGACGCCGAGGCGCTCGCCGACAGCAAGACCGGACAGCCGCACAGCGCGTTCGGCCAGTGCTCGGAGTTCGCACAAAACGAATGTCCCGGCTGGCCGGGGACGCCGGCGACGATGATCGGCAGTTGCCTGCAGGCGATGTGGAACGAGGGGCCGGGCTCCAACTTCGCGACCCACGGCCACTACATCAATATGACCAGCCGTTCGTACACGAAGGTCGCCTGCGGCTTCGCCGTCCTCCCGAACGGCACGGTTTGGGCGGCGCAAGACTTCCAGTAGGGCGTCGCGATTCGCCTTCCGCGTGAACAGTACGGCGCCGTCAGCGGAACTTCGGCGGGCGCTTTTGGAGAAATGCCTCCACGGCCTCGCGGTGCTCGGGAGTCTTCCAGCACTCGCGCAGCATCTCCGTCTCACGGCGCTGGACGGCGGCGATGTCGGTCGCCATCGAGCTCTCCGAGAGCAGAGTTTTGATCATGCGCAGCTGCGGATCGGGGTTGGCGGCGATCTCGCGCGCGATCCCGATCGCGGTCTCGACGAGCGCGTCGGTGGGCGCCAAGCGATCGACGAGACCGATGCGCGCCGCCTCGTCGCCGCGGTAGAGGCGGCCGGAGAGGCACATCTCACTCGCGCGGCCGAAGCCGATCCGTTGCACGAGGAGGTTCGTGCTGCCGAGCTCCGGCACGAGCCCCATCTTGATGAAGAGCATCCCGAACTTCGCCTGCTCCGAGGCGACGACGACGTCGAAGGGCAGGATCATCGTCATGCCGATGCCGACGGCGGCGCCGTTCACTGCGGCGACGAGCGGCTTCGCCTTGCGGCAGAGGGCCACCCAGTCGAGGCCGGCAGGCATGCCGCCGTCACCGCCGGCGGTGTTGGCGCCGGGATCGACGCCGTCGATGCGCTTCTTGAACGTCGCCGCCATGTCGGCGCCGGCGCAGAAGCCGCGTCCGGCACCCGTCATGACGATCGCGCCGACGGCGCGCTCCTCGTTGGCGCGGCCGATCGCGTCGGCGAGCTCGCTCGCCATCTGCGGCGTCCACGCGTTCAGCTTCTCGGGCCGGTTCAGCGTCAAGAGGACGACGTCGTCGCGTTGCTCGTACAATACTTGTTCGTAGCCCATGGCGCCGCATGCTCGCGCCGGGGGCGGTCACGAGTCAACCGCGGGGACACGGGCGGTCGCCGGCTGCACCCGACCTGCGCGATAAGGTTAATTGCGCACAAAGGGTGCCGCCGACGACCGCCCGCGTCCCCGAGTCACGTCGAGATCGCCTCGCCCAAGCCTTCATCGTGAAGGTGCAACCGACGACCGTTGCGTTTGCTAGCCCACCGATCGCGCCATCGTCGCTGCACCGCCTGCCATTACCTGCCGAGCGCGTTGCACCAGCGCGCGCGCGGTTCTAGGGTCGCGGGCATGCGAATCGCCATTGGAATCTACGAGTGCTTTACCTCGCTCGACGCGATGGGGCCGTTCCAGGTGCTGTCCTCGCTACCGGGAGCCGAGGTCACGTTCGTGGCGGCGAAGGCGGGGCCGGTGACGGATGAGTCGGGGTTTCTCACCGTCACGGCGCGGGCGTCCTTCGACGAGCTGCCCGATCCGGACGTGTTGCTCGTGCCGGGCGGGATCACGACGGGGACGCTCGTGCCCGACCATCCGATCATCGGGTGGATCGCGCGTGCGCATCCCACGACGACATGGACGACATCGGTGTGCAGCGGCGCGCTCCTGCTCGCGGCGGAGATCGCCGGCGTCGAGTTTGCGCGTACGCTTCAGCTCATGATGGAGTACGAGCCGCAGCCGCCGTTCGACGCCGGTTCACCGGCGAAGGCGGGTCCGGAGCTGGTGAATCGCGCGCTCACGACGATGATGCAGACGATGCAGCAGCTCGCCGCGCGGCGCGAGTCGTTCTTGGAGGAGTCCGATGGCCGAATCGCAGCGCGGCGACCAGGGTAGCCGGGCGGTCACGCTCTACGTCGACGCGTTCTACATCAGCCCGTACGCGTTTTCCTGCTTCGTCACGTTGCGTGAGAAAGGCGTCGCGTTCGACGTGTGCGTCGTGCCGTTGCAGGACAAGGCGCAACGGCAGCCGGGCTATCGCGACCGGTCGCTGACGGCGCGGGTGCCGGCGTTGGCGCACGGCGACTTCTGGCTCTCCGAGTCGAGCGCGATCGACGAATATCTGGAAGAGGTCTTTCCGCCGCCGGCGTACGCCGCCGTGTACCCGCGGGACGTCCGGGACCGGGCGCGGGCGCGACAGATGCAGGCGTGGCTGCGGAGCGATCTCATGGCGCTGCGCGAGGAGCGCGCGACGACGACGATGTTCTACACGCGCGCCGAGCAGCCGCTCTCCGACGCGGGGCGCGCCGCCGCCGAGAAGCTCGTTCGCGTCGCCGAGCAGAGCCTTCCGGCGGGCGGATCCCATCTCTTCGGCGCATGGTCGATCGCCGACGCCGATCTCGCGTTCATGCTGCAGCGCCTGATCCGCAACGGCGACGCGGTGCCGGCACGTCTCCGTGAGTACGCCGAGCGCGAATGGCAGCGTCCTGCCGCGCGCGAGTGGGTCGAGCGCGAGCGCATCCCGCTCGTGCCGTACGAGTGAGCGCGTGGCGGGTCACATCGGCATAGTCGCGTGCAGCGCGCCGGGGGCGGCGCTCTGCTACGAAACGATTTGCGGCGTCGAGGCGCCGCGTCGCATGGGACGGTACGCGCATCCCGAGATGTCGCTGCACGCGTTCACCTTCGAGGATTACGTGCGCCACATCGACGCCGGCGACTGGGAAGCGGTCGCGCGCTTGATGCTGGCGTCGGCGGAGAAGGTCGCCGCGGCCGGCGCCGACTTCGCGATTTGCCCCGACAACACCGTTCACCAGGCGCTGCCGCTCGTGCTGCCGCGCTCGCCGCTGCCGTGGCTGCACATCGCCGACGCCGTCGTCACCGAGGCGCGGCGCGGCGGTCACTCGCGCCTCGCCGTCCTCGGGACGAGATATCTGATGGAAGGGCCGGTCTACGCGGAGAAGCTCGAGGCGGCGCGCCTCGAGTGGCGCGTGCCCACGGCGGCGGAGCGCGCGACCATCAACGACGTCATCTTCGACGAGCTCGTCGTCGGCGAGATCACCGCGCGCGGGCGTGCCGCGGTGGTCGGCGTGATCGAGCGCCTGCGACGCGACGAGGGCTGCGACGCGGTCGTCCTCGGGTGCACCGAGCTGCCGCTCCTCGTTCGCCCCGAGCACTCGCCGCTCCCGACGCTCGACTCGACGCGGCTCCTCGCCCGCGCCGCCGTCGAGCGCGCGCTCGACGGGGAGCGCTGAGTCTCGCGATGCGCCAAGGACGCCGGCGATGAACCTCAATCAAGTCACGCTGCCGTCGACCGACGTCGCGCGCAGCGTCGCGTTCTATCGCAATCTCGGATTTCGACAGATCGTCGCCAACCTGCCGGACTACGCGCGCTTCGAGTGCCCGCTCGGCGGCGCGACGTTCTCGCTCCACCGCGTCGCGCACGTGCCCGAGTCCGGCGTCGTCGTCTACTTCGAGTGTGACGACGTCGACCGGACGGTGGCGCGGCTGCGGCGCGCCGGCGTGACGTTCGCCGCCGAGCCGCGCGACCAAACATGGCTGTGGCGCGAAGCGTATCTGCGCGATCCCGACGGCAACACGATCTGTCTCTTTCGCGCCGGAACGAATCGCCGTCACCCGCCGTGGCGCCTCGCGGACGACACCGCTGCGGACGCGACGGTTCCGTACACGATCACGGTCGAGGACGACCCGCGCGACGAGGACGTGCAGGTCCTGCGCGACGGCCTCACGGCGCACGCGCTGCCGACGACGCGCGTCCCGGGCTTCGCACCGCTCGCCGTCTTCGCGCGCGATCCGGCGGGGGCGGTCGTCGGCGGGATCTTCGCGATCGTCAACTGGACCTGGCTGCACGTCGCGCTGGTGTGGGTGGCGGAGGATCGCCGCGGGACGGGTCTCGGCCGCGAGCTGCTGGCGAAGATCGAGGACGTCGGCCGCGCGCGCGGCTGCACGCAGGCGCACCTCGACACGTTCAGCTATCAGGCGCGGCCGTTCTACGAGCGCCACGGGTACGAGCTCTTCGCGACGCTCGACGAGTACCCGCCTGGCCAGCAGCGCTTCTTCATGCGCAAATCGCTCGAGGGGAAGTCATGAGCCGGATCTCGGCCGAGCATCGCCGGTTTCTGATCGTCGATCAGGGGATCGGTCCGATCGTCGTGAATCTGCTGCTGAACGGCGTCATCGCCTGGGCCATGTTTCGCTCGGCGCCGAGCGTCCCGCTGTGGGGGCTGCAATCGAGCATCGCCGCCGACACGTTCGGCACGGCGTTCATCTTGCCGGTCGTGACCTCGCTCGTCGTCGGCGGCCTCGTGCGCCACCAGGTGCGCGGTGGCCGACTCGCGCCGCTGCCGCTGACGTGGTCCACGTCGCGCTGGGCGCGTCGCGCGAGCTGGCAATGTGGCGCCGCGCTCGGTGCCGCGGCGATGGTGCTCGCGGCCGCGCCCGTCGTGGCGTGGCTCGCCGTCGCCGGCCCGACGCAGATGGATCTCTGGCGTTTCGTGTGGTTCAAAGCTGCGTTCGGCGCTGCGTTGGGCGTGCTGGTGACGCCGCTTCTCGGCTGGTGGGCGCTGGCGCGGGCGTCGAACGAGCACGGCTCCTCGGCGTGAACACGCGCCGGCGCTTCGGCCCGATGGGCTGCGACGTGCCGGCGCTCGGGCAAGGCACATGGGAGCTGGAGCGAGCCGACCGCCGATCCGCGATCGCCACCCTCCGTCACGGTCTCGATCTCGGGATGACGCACGTCGACACCGCCGAGATGTACGGCTCCGGCACGGTCGAGGAGCTCGTCGCCGAAGTCATTGCCGGTCGGCGCGACGAGGTGTTCCTCGTCTCGAAGGTGCTGCCGAGCCACGGCTCGCGCCGCGCCACGATCGCTGCCTGTGAGCGTTCGCTCGCACGGCTCCGGACGGACCGGCTCGACTGCTACCTGCTGCACTGGCCGGGATCGGTTCCGCTCGCGGAGACGATCGGCGCGTTCGAGGAGCTGCGCGCGCAAGGGAAGATCCGCTCGTGGGGCCTCAGCAATTGCGACGTCGCTGAGCTCGAAGAAGCGCATCGCATCGCCGGCGACGGCCGGCTCGCCTGCAACCAGGTACTCTACCATCTCGGCGAGCGCGGCATCGAGCACGCCGTGCTGCCGTGGTGCGAGCGGCATGGTGTCGCCGTCGTCGGCTACAGTCCCTTCGGCTCCGGGCGCTTTCCCGGTCCGCGCTCGCGTGGCGGCCGCGTCCTCGCCGAGATCGCGTCGGCCCACGGCGCGACGCCGCGCCAGGTCGCGCTCGCGTTCCTCGTGCGCCGGCCGACGCTCTTCGCGATTCCGAAAGCGTCGTCGCGCGAGCACGTCGAGGAGAACGCGGGCGCTGCGACGCTGCGGCTCGGCGCCGACGACGTCGCCCGCCTCGACGCCGCGTTTCCGCTCGGCCCGCCGCCGCGCGCGCTTCCGACGCTCTAGTCACAATGGAACGACCGGCTCCGATTCGCCGCGTACTACGGGTGCGCTGCGAATCGGAGCCGGTCGTTCCATTGTGACTAGCTCGCGCCGGCCGCCTCGCGCACGCGCGACGCGAAGTCGCCGAGCTCGCCCGCGTTCAGATCGGACACCGCCCAGTACGTCATGCCCTGCAATGTCCAGCCGACGACGTTGTAGCCGTGCAGCGCCGTCGGCGCGTGCTCGGCGGTTCCGCCCGGCGTCGGCCACGCGAACACGTTGATGACGTGCTTCTGCCGTGCGTAGACGAGCGCCGCCACCGCCCGGCCGCCGACGTAGTCGAGGCGGCCGCCGATGAGCGGAAACCCCGCGCTCGCGAGATCATTCACGGCGGGTGCGAAGTCGAGCTTGCCATCGAACCACGGGCGCACGGTGTGGCGATCGGACGATGCGACGTCCGTCAAGTGATCCACCATGAGCGAGCGCACGTGGCTCGCCACGATGTCGTCGACGAGTGGCGGCTGCGCGGGCGGCACGAGCACGCGCAGCACGATGACGACGGACGCCGCCGCGGCGAGCGCGGCGCCTGATGCCCAACGCCACGGTCGCCGTGTCACCGGCGGCGTCTCCGTAGTGCCGATGGCGCGCGTTTCGACGCCGCGGACGCCTTCGGCGCGCCGGTCGCGCCTTGCCGGTGCCGCCGACGCGAGCGGTGACATTAGCGCAGCGTCAGCGACGGGCGCGCCGACTCGCGCGCGCACGCGCTCGGCGAGCTGCGGATCGGCGGCGTAACGCACGTCGGCAGTCGCGAGCACGGCGCGGAGCGCGCGCTGGCGCTTCGCGGTCGCGCCGCAGCGTGGGCACTCGTCGACGTGCCGCTCCATCTCGAGCGCACGTACGAGGTCGAGCTCGCCGTCGAGATACGCATGAACCAGGTCGCCGACGTCGGTGCACTTCATGATCAGCCTCCGCGCGACACGCGCCGCGCGAGATCGCGGTGGAGGCGCTCGCGCGCGCGCGCCAGTCGCGACATGACGGTGCCTAGGGGCACGTCGATCACCGCCGCGATCTCTTTGTAGGAGAGCTCCTCGAGCTCGCGCAGCACGAGGACCTCGCGAAACTCGAGCGGCAGCGCCCCGATCGCGCCGCGCACGAGATCGCGGTCGGCGCGTTCAATGAGAAGCGCCTCCGGGTTGGGCGCCGCGTCGTCGGCCACGTCATCGGCGTCCACCGCCGCGGTCTCATGCCCGCCGCGGTGGCGCGCGAGCCAGGTGTAGCACGTGCGACGCACGATCGTCAGCAACCAGGCGCGGCCGTCGTCGCCGCGCAAGCCGTCGACGTAGCGCAGTGCGCGCAGATACGCTTCCTGCACGACGTCGTCGGCGTCGCGGTCATCGCGCGTCAGCCAGCGCGCGAGGTCGTACGCCGCGTCGAGGTGCGGGAGCAGCGCGGTCTCGAAGCGCGCGAGCCTATCGCGCTCGGTCACTGGGTCCTCGTTTTGCAGAGCGCACCACACTCATTCGATACGACTCGCCGCCGCGCAAATTTATTCCCGCGTCGCAACGCGGGGATACGCGCGGCCGGGTCACGGTAGGAGACGCTCCTCAGGTGCTTGCTGCGTCGAGCCACCAGCGCACGGGATCGAGCTCCGCTTGTTCGAACGGCTCTGCGCGAATGCGGTCGTTGCCGCCGTGCGTGCTGGCGACGATCCAGCGCCCGGTCTCGAGTCGATAGACCTCGAGCGTGCGCGCCAGCGGATCGACGATCCAGAGATGCGGCACCTGTTCGCGCGCATACACGCGCATCTTCCGACTGCGGTCGAGGACGCCCGTCGATGGCGAAACGATCTCACACACCCAATCCGGTGCCAACGTGAACGCGGTCACGTTCTCGAGGCGCGGCATGCGCGCGCGTCGCCAGCCGGCGAGATCGGGAACGAGTATGTCGTCGCCGAAGTGCAGCTCCGGCTCGAACAGAACCCACCAGCCGCCGGGAGCCTCGCCGCCTGGCGGTTGATTGAAGCGCTCGAACAGTGCGCTGCCGATCGCCGACGCCGCCAGCGCGTGTGGTGACGCCGGTCGCGGGCTCGTGTAGAGCTCGCCGTCGACGATCTCGGCGACGAGGTGCTCGGGGAGATCCAAGATGTCGGCGTACGTCGCGCGGCGTTTCGGGCTCGACATGCCGCATAAGGCTACCACGCGACCTTCGGATGCGTCACGGCTACTCGGTGCTCTCGACGGCGGCCTCCCGCCGACTTGGGCCAAGTGCTAGAGCAGGACCTCGGGAGGAGCGACGACATGGAAACACGACGACTCGGCGACCTCGAGGTCTCGGCGATCGGCCTCGGCTGCATGGGCATGAGCGAGTTCTACGGACCGACGGACGAGCAGGAGTCGATTGCGACGATCCATCGCGCGCTCGAGCTCGGCGTCACGTTGCTCGACACCGCCGACATGTACGGCCCCTTCACCAACGAGGAGCTCGTCGGCCGCGCCATTCGCGGGCGCCGCGAGCGCGTCGTGCTCGCGACCAAATGCGGCATCGTCCGCGACGAGAAGAACAAGATGCTGCGCGGCCTGAACGGCACGCCTGCGTACATCAAGGAGGCGTGCGACGGCAGCTTGCGGCGCCTCGGCGTCGACCACGTCGATCTCTACCAGCTCCATCGCGTCGACCCGGCGACGCCCATCGAGGACAGCGTCGGCGCGATGGCGGATCTCGTGCGCGCGGGGAAGACGCGCTTCATCGGCCTCTCGGAGGCGAGCGCGGCGACCTTGCGGCGTGCGCACAAGGTGCATCCGCTCGCGTCGGTGCAGACCGAGTACTCGCTCTGGACGCGCGACCCCGAGGACGCGGTTCTCGACGTGTGCCGCGAGCTCGGGATCGGGTTTCTCGCGTACAGCCCGCTCGGCCGCGGGTTCCTGACGGGACAGATCAAGAAGTTCGAGGATCTTGCGCCCGACGACTACCGCCGCTTCGCGCCGCGCTTCCAGGGCGAGAACTTCGCGAAGAATCTCGATCTGGTCGCGCGCGTGGAGGAGATCGCGCACGCCAAGGGCTGCACCGCGAGCCAACTCGCGCTCGCGTGGCTGCTCGCGCAGGCGCCGTTCATCGTGCCGATTCCGGGCACGAAGCGCCGCCGCTATCTCGAGGAGAACGTCGGCGCGGTGACCGTGCCGCTCTCGCGCGACGATCTGACGAGCATCGACGAGGTCGCGCCGAAGGGCGCCGCGGCCGGCCTGCGTTACCCCGAGTCGATGATGCCGTTCGTGAACGCGTAAACGATGACCCTCACCGGCAGTTGTCTCTGTGGCGCGGTCCGCTTCGCGATTCACGGGAAGCTCGGTCCCGTCGGTCACTGTCATTGTCAGACGTGTCGCAAGGCGCAGGGCGGCCCGTTCGTGACGAACGCGCCGGTGCGGCGCAAGTATTTCGAGCTGCTCGCGGGCGCCGACGCGGTGACGGAGTATCAGTCGTCACCCGGCAAGTGGCGCGGCTTCTGCCGCACGTGCGGCTCGCCGGTCTGGAGCCGGCGCGTGAACGATCCGGACATTCTCCGTCTGCGGCTCGGCACGCTCGACGGGGATCCCGGACGCCGCCCGCTGGCGCACATCTGGGTGAGCGAGAAGGCGCCCTGGTTCGAGATCACCGACGATCTCCCGCAGGCGCCGACGGACGGCGCCGAGCTGCAGGCGGCGAAGCGCTAGGCGGAGTGGTGTCGCGCCGGCGTGACGGTCGCGGCGTCAGCGCATCTCGTCGGCGAACACGCTCTCCATCACCTCGAGCGCGAAACGCGCCGAGACGGTCGCCGGCCCGCCGCCCATCTCGATTGCGACCTCGACCGCCTCGAGCACCTCGCGCATCGTCGCGCCGGCAGCGGCGGCTTGCTCGATGTGCCACTGCATGCACGACTCGCAGTCGATTCGGACGGAGATGCCGACGGCGATGAGCTCCTTCGTCTTCTTCGCGAGCGCGCCGTCCGAGAAGGCGGCCGTCTCCATCGCGAGAAACGCGTCGTAGACTTTCGATCCGAGCGCACGCAGCTTGCCGTGTGCGTGCTTCCGCTTGCGCGCGATCTCCTCGAGCTTGTTCACGTCGTGCCCTCCCGCGTCGCCTATGATCCACTTGTCGCCGGCGAGCAACGGCGAAGCGCAGTCGGCGCTGCGTCGGCAATCACCCGTTTCCTGCGTTCCGACGACTCTGCGCGCGTGCTACCGCAGGCACAGGAGGGCCTCACAATGTCGATTCTGGAGCGATTCGTCGCGTACGCGCAGGACTTCGAGAAGACGTACGTCGACGACGACTGGTCGCGTCTGACGCAGTACTTCAAGCCGAACGCGGCGTACCAGGTGACGGGCTCGGCGCCATGCACGCTGACGGGCCCGGCGGCGATCTTCCGCGGCATGAAGAAGTCGCTCGACAACTTCGACCGTAAGTTCGTCGAGCGCCGCATCGAGATGACGGCGCCGCCGCAGGTCGAGGGCGACACGCTGACGCTCGAGTGGCTCGTCACGTACGAGCGCCCCGGCGCGCCGCTGCTGCCGCTCCGCGGCCGCTCGGTCGCGCGCTACGACGGCGAGTCCATTGCCCATCTCGAGGATTCCTTCGGCAACGAAGACGCGGTGATGTCATGGATGGCGAAGCATGGCGCCGGCCTGAACCCGTCGTACGTGTGAGGTGAAGTTGCGCTGACGGGCGGACGTTTATAGGAAAGCGGGATGCGTAGCCCACGAGACTTCTTCAAACTGCTCGCGATCGGCGCGCCGGCGCCCGTCACCGAGATTCCCGTCCGCCCGTCGCGCATGATCCACTTCTTCGACCCCAGCAACCCGAAGATGCTGGCGAAGCTACCCGAGCTGGCGCGCACCGCCGACATCCTGCTGGGCAACCTCGAGGATGCGATCCCCGCCGACAAGAAGATCGCGGCGCGTGACGGGCTCGTGCAGATCGGCCGCGAGGTCGACTTCGGCGGCACGCCGCTCTGGACGCGCGTCAACAGCCTCGACTCGCCGTGGGCGCTCGACGACATCACGACGCTCGTCGGCGGCATCGGCGATCGTCTCGACGTGATGATGGTCCCGAAGGTCGAGGGGCCGTGGGACATCCACTACGTCGACCGCCTGCTCGCGCAGCTCGAGGCGAAGCACGGTGTCGGGAAACCGATCCTCGTGCACGCGATTCTGGAAACGGCACTCGGCGTGACCAATGTCGAGGAGATCTGTGCCGCGAGCCCGCGCATGCAGGGGATCAGCTTCGGCCCCGCCGATCTCGCGGCGTCGCGGCGCATGAAGACGACCCGCGTTGGCGGCGGCCACCCGGCGTACCTCGTCCGCAACGATCCCGATCCGAAGAATCCCGACGCGCCGCGCCCGACGGCGCAGCAGGACCCGTGGCACTACTCGATCGCCCGCATGGTCGACGCCTGCGCCGCGACCGGCTGCTTGCCGTTCTACGGCCCCTTCGGCGACATCTCCGACCCGCTCGGCTGCGAGGACCAGTTCCGCGCCGCGTTCCTCCTCGGCTGCGTCGGCGCGTGGTCGCTGCACCCGAGCCAAGTCCCAATCGCGAAGAAAGTCTTCAGCCCGCCGCCCGGGGAAGTGAAGTTCGCGAAGCGCGTCCTCGAGGCGATGCCCGACGGCCGCGGCGTCCTCATGCTCGACGGCAAGATGCAGGACGACGCGACGTGGAAGCAGTGCCGCGTGATGGTGAATCTCGCGAAGCTGCTGGCGGAGAAGGACCCGGAGCTGAAGCAGCTCTACGGGTTCTGAGCGCGCCGCGATCCCGGGTTCTGGTAGTTGAGCCGCCGCGAAACCGGGAGTCGCATCTTGAGCGATCGCCCAATCATTGACGCGCATCTGCGAACGGCACGCGTCGTGTCCGGATCCGACGTGGGCGGCCAACTTCGCTCCTGGCATCACGATCCGATCTCGATCCGGCCGTCGATGGGCATTCGCCGCACTCAGGCGTTTGCGCGCTGTCATGGCGCTCGCGTGCGCAACGCGTGGCACGCGGAGTGCAACTTGCGCAGCAGGTTCGTGATCGCCGTGACACTCGCAGGCGCCGTTTCGCACGCCGAGAGCGCCCCCAAGACGACGCAAGCCGTCGTGTTGCTGCGTTGGGTGCTCATCATCGCCACCTCGTATCTGGTGGTGTTCAGCCGACCGCTCGACCGCAACCCGACGACCGCGGCGCTCTACGTCGTGGCGTACTTTGCGTCGAACGTCCTCCTCGCCGAGCTGCAGTCGTGCTTCCGGTCGCAGTCCGCGTTCGACATCAGCGTCGTCCTCTTCGACATCGCCATGGTCTCTCTCGGGTTGAAACTCACCGGCGCGGCGAACAACGAAATCTACGTCGTGTATTTTTTGGTGATCTTCATGACCGCGCTCACCGAGCGATTGCTGCTCGTGGTCGGCGCTGCGCTCATGATCAGCATCGTGCACCTGTACACCGAGTCGCGCTCGGTGGACCTCGGGCACCTCGTCACTCCGGCTTACATCCTGCGTGTACCCTTCCTGTTCGTCGTCGCCATGTTCTTCGGTCATCTGGTGAAAGACGTGCGGGATCGTGAGCGGGAAACCGAGAACGCCTGCGCGCACCGGCGCCGCATGGAGATCCTCTCCGGCATCAGCCACGACTTGAGGAACCCGCTCGGCGTGGTGCAGTCGTTGGCCACCCTGCTGCTCGAAGGCGGCGTCGGGGAGCTGAACGCCAAGCAAGCCGATCTCCTCCGCCGTATTCACGCCAGCACGCGCCACGTCGGCAACTTCGCGCTCAACCTCATCGATGCCGAGCGCATCGACGCCGGCTACTTGGTCCTTTACCGCGAGCCGGTGAACGTTGCGGATCTCATCGAGGACGGTCTCCTGCATGCGCGCAGCGCTAGCGACCTGAAAGGCATCACGTTGCGATGCAACATGGTCGCGGATGCTCCCGTCGCGCACCTCGACAGCGTGCAGATGGAGCGGGTGATCGCCAACGTGGTTGGCAATGCCATCAAGTTCACGCCGGCAGGCGGCACGGTGACGCTGTCCGTCGCTCGCGACGCCGAGCACGTCGTCTTCTCCGTCGCCGACGACGGTCCCGGGATGGCCTCGCCCGAGCTGCCCGGTGCATTCGAGAAATACCGCACCCTCTCGTCGCGTAGCCGCAGCGATGGCTCGGGGCTCGGCCTCTTCATCGTCAAGGGCATCGTCGAGGCGCACGGGGGCACCGTGGAGATCGTGAGTGCCGTCGGCACAGGCACGACAGTCGCGATGCGACTGCCGACGCGACCACCCGATGCGACGGACACATCATGCACGCAATCCCCGCCGCCGCGGCGCCGCTGGTCGTTGGCCACGCAACCCGCACAACCACTCGGTCCGCCTGCGACACGCCGATCCGACCGATCCTCGTGAGGCAAGAAATCGATTGACTGACGGCGCGAAGTGATCCAAGGGTCGCGCGTGCCGTCCCTTCCATCTCTACACCCTACCTCCCTGCGTTGACGGATTCAGGCCGTCGGTGGTGCACCGGGGTCTCCACCACACGGCCGCCATTTCCACTCACCTCGGAAGGAGGATGCTCCAATGTCTCGCGTACGTCGTTCGTGCGCGCTCGCCGCCTGTCTGGCGGCAGCCATGGTCTCCACCGTGCGTGCAGATCAGCAAGTCGCCGCCCCCGGAACGGGCGGCTCGCAAGGCGCGGTCGTCGTCGACACGGGCGCCAACGGACTCTGCGAAACCACCGCCACGGGTGATGACGTGCAAGTCGCGGAGGTCGGATTCGGTACGCCCTTTCAGAACGAGATCCGCTGCGGCCCGGACCGCATCGCCAACACGGTGGCCGCAGGCGACGACACGCAGCTCGTCGCCGTCGGCGCGACGTGCAAGAGCACGAGCACCGTCATCATCGACAGCGGCGAGGACGGGCTCGCATCGACGACTGCGAGCGGCGACGACGTGCAAATCATCGCACCCGGCACGGTGCCCGCGCACTCCGCCTGCATCATTACCGGTCCGAACGGTACCGCGGACACGCCGGACCCGGTGGGAGGGGATGACGTCCGTAAGCTCGCGGTCGGGAGCGTCCAGTCGAACAGCCCCGTCATCCTCTGTGGCGCCAACGGCAAGGTGGACACCACCGCGAACAACGTGAATCCGCTTGGGGACGACGTGCAGGTCGTCCCGCTGGGCAGCAGCTGCAGCCCCGACGACGTCGTCGTCGACTCCGGCGTCGACGGGTTTGCCGACACCCGTGCAGAAGGCTCGGAGCTGGTGATCAAAACGGTGCGGTCGGCGAAGATCTCGATCGGATCCGGTCACCGCAACGCCACGAGGACGATCAACGTCTCCGTCTCGAACGAGGAGTTCGGAGCGACGGCGAGCCGGACGTTCAAGCTCAACGTCGGCAATGGAAACTGTCCGAAGGGAACCGTGAGCCAGGTGGACGCCGACTCCGTCACTCCGGGCCTCCAAGCCACCGCGACCATCGCCCAAGGCGAACGCGTGCGGGGCAGCTTCGTGGTGACGTTGCGGCTCCAAGACATCACGTCGTCGGCGTCACGCGTCCCGTTCCGCTGTCAGGTGGCGGTGGAGGCCGACGTCGTCGATCCCGACCTCGTCGACGCGCCCGACGATGCCGCCAATCCCGAGAACAACTCGACGCCGGTCGACCTCGAGATCACCGACCGGAACGATCTCTGAAAA
The DNA here is from genome assembly GCA_041488235.1 of Binatia bacterium. GTDB lineage: Bacteria > Desulfobacterota > Binatia > UTPRO1 > UTPRO1 > DP-19. The sequence continues at coordinate 7,934 of JBGPOW010000025.1, read as the reverse complement.
CGAAGCAGGCGCGGGGCGTCGAGCCCCGCGCCTGCTTCCGCAGCGCTACGGCTTCTGGTGCTTCTTCGCCCGCGCGGGAGCGTGCGCCGCTTGCGCGTGAGGTTGCAACGCCTCCTGGAACTGCGGCTTCGCGACCAAACCCGAAACCGCGTTCGCGAGCGCATTGCTGAGTACCTGCTGGTAATTCTCGGCGCTCAGACTGCGGCCGAAGGTCCCGTCGTGGCCGCTCGCCGTGCCGCTCCACAGCGCGGCACCGCCGCGACCGCGGACCTCGACGGCGAGGATGACCTGGGCGTCGTAGTTCGGCGATTCTTGCGCCCAGAACCGGTTGAGCGTCATCGCGAGGACCGCGTCGGCACCGTCGGCGCTCTGCACGATCGTCACGCCGTCGTTCTTCAGTTGTTCAATGACCCCGGCGCGCACGAACTCCGTCGGGCTCGAATCGCCGTAGATGGGTGTCGGCGGCGTGTTCTCGCGATTCTCACCGATGCGATCTTTTTCCGTGCGGCCGTCCTGCACCGGCGCCACGTAGACCCGACCCGGTGATTGCGCGAAGCTCACCATCGCGTTTGGCATCTGCGTCGTGCGCAGCTGCAGCGGCACCGTGAGCGACGACGGATTCTTCGTCGGACAACCGCTCACCAGCGTGATGCCACTGAGCAGCGCCGCCCACGTCGCGATCCGCCCGGCTCCCCGAGACGCTGCTCCCGACCGTCGATCGATCGTCGTCATGTGCCGGCTCCTCGCGTACGCACTGTTGGAAAGTGCGCCGCGAGTACCATACGGCTTAGCGGCCAGCAATGACGGATGGTTTTCGTCGCGTTAGGGGAGGATCCCCTGCGGTGACGAGAATCAGACGGCCGCGCCCGAGCGCGCGCGCAAGCGTCTCGAGCTCGCCGTCACGACCGAGAAACGGTCGTTCGGTGTCGAGCGACGGCACAGATCGCGTATAGCGAATGTCGGTCTCCCGAATCTACCGTTTCGCAACGCGATGCAGTGATGGTAGGGGCGTGATCGCGCGCCGACGCCTCGTTTTTTCACGCTGATTCGGTTGACACTTTGGCCCGGCTACCGGAGGATTCGACTCCGACGTTTCATGCGACGGGTCGCTTCGCCCGGGCGGAGGAGGAGATCGGCTGCGTACTTTTCTGATTCACGTTCGTGATCCCCAATTCTACGCCATCCCTCACAAGGTCCGGGCGCCCAATGGGCGCCTGCGGGTCATGGGCTTTCCGCCGATCGGCATCATGGCGCTCTCCGCGGTCCTCAAGCGCGCGGGGCACGAGTGCGTGTTGTTCGACCAGGCCAATCCGGCGACGCCGAACGACGTCATCATCGCGGAGATCCTGCGGCAGAAGCCCGATCTCGTCGGGCTGAGCTTCCTCTCGACGACGAGCTATCCGTACGCCAAGGTTTTCGCGCGACAGATCCGCGCCGCCGACGCGCGGGTGAAGATCGCGTTCGGCGGCGTCTTCGCGACGCTCAACGCCCAGCTCGTGAAGCTGCAAGTGCCGGAGGTGGACTTCATCTGCCGCGGCGACGGCGAGCAGCTCGTGCTCGATCTCCTCGAGCGCTTGCACGACCCCGACACGGTCTCCAGCGTCACCTGGCAGGAGAAGGACGGCACGCTGCGCCACAACCCGAACCGCCTGCTCACGCGCGACCTCGACCAGTGGCCGTTTCCCGACCGCGACAGCTTGCCGCTCGAGTTCGTGGAGTCGATGCCGCTCGACGTGCCGGCCGTGCTCTCGAACGACCGTTTCACGACGATGCAGACGTCGCGTGGTTGCCCGTGGCCGTGCGTCTTCTGCGACATCCCCATCTTCAACGAAGGCAAGTGGCGGGCGCGCAGCCCGCAGCACGTGATCGACGAGTTCACGCACCTCCGCGAGCAGGGCTACGGCTCGGTGTATTTCGTCGACGACCACTTCCTGCTGCAGCCGAAGCGCATCGAGGCGATCTGCGACGGCCTCATCGCCAATCGCAACCCGATCAAATACGGGCTCGAGGGGCGCGTCGATTCGGTGGCGCAGCACCTCTTCCCCAAGCTCGCGCAATCGGGGTGCCGGACGATCATGTTCGGCATCGAGAGCGGCAGCCAGAAGATCCTCGACCGCCTGAAAAAGGAGCAGACGCTCGCGCAGATCGAGAGCGCGGTCACCAACGCGAAGGCCGCCGGGATCGAGATCGTCCACGGCTTCTTCGTGGTCGGCATCCCCGACGAGACGGAAGAAGACTTGCGCGCCACCTTCGCGTTCGCGTCGAAGATCCGCATCGACAGCTTCGGGTTCAACCGCATGTGCGTCTATCGCGGGACGCCGCTCTGGCAGGAGTACGTCCACCGCGGCCTCGTGAGCGACGCCAGCGATTGGTACAAGTACTTCAAGTGCACCGCGATCGACCCGACGTGCTTGTCGGGTGAGGAGGTGCATCGGATCCGCTCCGAGGAGATGCGGAAGCTGCTCCTCTACAAGCTGACCCGCTACCCGATCGCGACCCTCCGGCTCCTGCGCCGCTTCACGCGCCACATGCCGTTCCGCGACGTGCTGCACCTGATCGTGAAGCCGTTTCTGGGGCAGAAGGTCGGCGCCACGAACGCCGAGGTCGTCTCACGCGCCGTGGAGCACGCCGACCTCAAGAGCGCCGCGGCGGACCTGACGCAGCTTGCCGACGACGCCCTCGAAAACGCGCTGCGGGCGTCGACGCTGGAGCGGCAACGGATCGACGCAATGGCGCAAGCGGATCGGTAGAGGGCTCCGCTCGCGCGCGAGTTGCGCGAGTTGAACCGACGACGCGCGCCGGAGCGTAGGTCGACCTACGCCGCCGCAGCCTCGTGTTTGCGGTGCGCCGCGTAGCCCCACCCGAGGAACGCGCCCTCGACGACGGCGACGATCACCATCCAGCGCGCGACCGGCGACTCGCCGAAACCGTACGAGTGGAGCCCGGTACCGAGGACGAAGTTGACGCCGAGATACGTCATCAGGATCGTCTGGAACGCGACGATGCTGATCGCGGCGACGCCGAAGGCGCCGATGAGCCCGTCCCAGCGCGCGTGGACGATCGCCATGTAGGCGAGAAACGCCACCAGCGACCACACCTCCTTGGGGTCCCATCCCCAGTAGCGGCCCCACGACGACGCCGCCCAGATCGAGCCGGTGAAGATGCCGGTGATGAGGAGGATCGAGCCGACCATCGTGTACCAGTAGAGTAGGTCGGCCATGCGCGCGATCGTCTCCTCGCGCTCGGACGCGAAGATCGTGAAGCCGATCTGCATGTGCGCGATCACGACGCCGAGCGCCAAGACCGAGTAGCTCACCATGATGATCGGGACGTGGATCGCGAGCCACGGCGTGCCCGAGAGGACGGGCGGGACCGGATGGATGAAGCCGTCGATCGGCAGGAGGTCGGTGAGCGCCATCGTCACCGCCGCCATGATGCTCGCGTTCAGCACCACCAAGCGGTTGCGCAGAAGCGCGAAGGCGATCACGGCGAAAAAGCCGACGCCCCACGCGAGGAACAAGAGCGACTCGTACATGTTCGCCGCCGGAAAGCGGCCGGCGACGGCCCAACGCGTCGCGATTCCCCACGTCATGACCGCGACACTAGCGAGGAGCGCAGTGAACGCGACGCCGTCGATCACGCGGTTCTCCGTCCGTCCGGCGGCGAGCGACAGCACGACCGCGACCAGCAGCACGATCCATGCGACGCGCGTCGGCCGCACGGCGTTGTACGTGATCTCGCGCTCGACCGCTGCCGCCGTCGGCCACCCTTGCGGCCGCGGACCGGTTGCGAGCGCCGCCAGCTCGGCCATGCTGCGCACCTCCGGAACCGTCCACATCGCGCTCGGGTCGCTCGCGTTCGGCACCGTACGGATCACGTCGCGATTCATGAAACGCTGCAGCGACTCGAGCCGCTCCTCGAGCTTCGCGGCCTCGGCGAGCACGCCGCCTCGTGGCTGGCCCCTCGCCTCCGCTTGCCGCGCGTCGCCGACGAGCTGGCGGATCGCGCGGCTGTTCACCAGCTGCGAGAACGACGCGTAGCGCGTATCCGGCGAGAGGCCGGCGGTGCGCGCGACGTCGGCGCTGCCGAGCGCGATTACCGGCGCGTTCGCGGCCGCCGACGGATCCGCCATCCATGACACCGCCGTCGCCACCGGGTCGGCGCCGTGCCACGCGCGCTTGCCCGTCACGTGCCAGACGCCTTCGCGCGCGACCGTGTCGAACGGCATCACGCGGCCGTCGTGCTGCACGGGAAGCCGGCGGATCAGCTCCGTCACGTCATCGACGGCGAATGCCGATCCGGCGGCGGCGACGCTCGCGACGAGCGCCATCGCGATCGCCTTCCGGTGTCGTCGCGCCGCCGCGGCCGCCGCCTGCAACTCGGCCCGTAGTCGCGCTTGCGAGACGCGCGTCGCGAGCACGATGCACATGCCGACGACGAGCAGCACGTAGCCGGCGAACACGATCGGCTGGCCGGGATCCTTCGACACCGAGAGCACCGTCGCCTCGCGGCCGCCTTCCTGGCGGTAGCTCGACTGGAAGAGCGACCATCCTTTGTACGTGAGCTGATGGTTCATCCAGACGCCGGCCTGGAAACGGCTGCCGTCGGCGTCGATCACCTCGATGTCGCTGCGAAACCCCGCGGGCTGCATCGTTCCTGGGTAGTGATCGATGCGGAAGTCGAGCAAGCGCACCGCGAACGGCAGCGTCGTCCGGCTGGTCACGGCGCCTCTCTCGTCGGCGCTCACGATCTCGTTGCCGGTGTCGCCTTCCCACAGGCCGAGCCGCCCCTCCGTCTTGTAGAAGAACGACACGACGGCGCCGGCGAGGATCAACACCAGCGCGCTGTGGGTGGTGACGAAGCCGATCCGCTGCCGCCCCCACGGGAAGAAGAGGGCGATCGCCGCGACGACGTTCAGCATGAACGCCGCCTCGAGCGCGATGAACCACCACGAGTAGTAGACCAGGCTGCCCGCGACCTCGGCGCCGCGCGACGAATCGATGATCGTCCCCGCCGCGAGACCGACGAGCAGCAGCACGAGCAGCACGACCGCGATCCTGAGCGACGCGAGCGATGAGAGCAGGTCCGTCATCCGTAGGGCCTCCGATCAAGGAGAGCACACTACGTTCCGGCGCGTTTCGCCAGCGCGAGCTCGCGAGTGTCACATGGGAGACTGCCTGAAGTCAGTCGTACATGAGGGGGCTCGGATGGACGAGGAGCGTGTTCATTCCTTCGCATTCTTCGCCGTGCCGAAAGACAGTCAACGGAGACGATGCCGCTATCGGCGGCGAAACGGACGGGTATGCACCCGCCGTGCCCTGGACGGCGCGGGTGCGGCTGGGAAATGATGGCGGCCGCGAGAAAGGAACGGCCATGCGTCTGGTGAACGTGCAGGGGAGGGCGGGACTCGTCCTCGGCGACGCGGTCGTCGACGTCGAGCGTCGCTCGGGCGGACGGTTTTCCGCCGATCCGATGGCGGCGCTCGCTGCGTGGGACGCGCTCGTCGACTGGTCGGCGGGGCTGCGTCGCGGCGACGCCGATGCGGCCCTCGACGAGACGCTCCTCGGCCCGCCGGTGCCGCGTCCGGCGAAGGTCTTCGCGATCGGCATGAACTATCGTGCCCACGCGCAGGAGGCGGGGCTCGAGATTCCGCGCACGCCGGTCGTCTTCACGAAATTCCCGAACTGTCTCGCCGGGCCGCGCGCCGACGTGGTGCTGTCCTCGGCGTACGTCGATTGGGAGGTCGAGCTCGTCGTCGTGATCGGCCGGCGCGGGCGCGACATCGCGGAAGCCGACGCGCTCGCAGCCGTCGCCGGCTACTGCGTCGGACAGGACATCTCCGACCGGCGTTTGCAATTCGCCGACAAGCCGCCGCAATTCTCGATGGGGAAATCGCTCGACACCTTCGGTCCGATCGGCCCCGCGCTCGTATCGCTCGACGAGATACACGACCCGAACGACCTGGCGCTCACCTGCGACGTCGGGGGCGAGCGCATGCAGGACGCGCGCACGAGCGACATGGTCTTCGGCGTCCCGGCGCTGATCGCGTTCCTGGCCTCGCTGTGCACCCTCGAACCCGGCGACCTGATCTTCACCGGCACGCCGAGCGGCGTCGGCTCGACGCGCACCCCGCGCCGCTACCTCGCGGCGGGGGAGGAGATCGTGAGCACGATCGAAAGTCTCGGCACCCTGCGCAACCGCTGCGTCGCGCGGTGAGCGTCGTGCGATGAGTGGTCGCGCCGGCATCGTGCGCGGCGCCCGACGTCCGCCCGGGTGGCGCGCGCCGGGTCCCCTGCCGCTCGCGCCGGCGGAGCGCGTCGAGCTCTGGCCGGGTCGTGACGAAGACCTCTGCTACCTCGCCGGCGAGTGGCGCATCCTCCAGCGTATCGCGGGCCACCGCTGGTCGCTCGACGACCTCGTGACCGCGTGGTGCGCGGCGACGCGCGTCGTCGCCGACCCGCCGCGACGGATCGCGGATCTCGGTTGCGGGATCGGCAGCGTCCTCCTGCTGCTCGCCTGGCGCTTTTCCGCGGCACGGTGCGTCGGCGTCGAGGCGCAGAAGATGAGCGTCGCGCTCGCGCGTCGCTCGGCGGCGTGGAACGGCGCGGCGGCGCGTTGCGAGATCCGCCACGGGGACCTGCGCGATCCGGTCATCATGCCGGAGACCGGTACGTTCGACCTCGTCACGGGCACGCCGCCGTATCTGCCACCCGGCTCGGCGACGGCGGCGACGCACGTCCAGCGCGCGCGATGTCGCATCGAGGAGCGCGGTGGCATCGAGGCATATTGCACGGCGGCGGCGCGGCTGCTCGCGCCCGGCGCGCCGTTCGTCGTTTGCGCCGGCGCGGGCCAGCACGTGCGCGTCGCCGCTGCGGCCGCCGCGGCGGGCCTGGCAATCACGACCCGCCTGGACGTCGTGCCGCGTCTGGGGAAGGCGCCGCTTTTCGCCGTGCACGTGATGGAGCGCGGCGTAGCGCGGCTTCCGGACGTCCTGCCGCCGCTCGTCGTGCGCGGCCGCGACGGCCGGCGCACGGACGCGTTTCGCGCGCTCCGCGCCGACATGGGCATGCCGCCCTAGTCACACTAGCGACTGTGCGGCGGAGCGCGGCGCCGCTCAGCGCGCGCGGGCGTGGCGCCGATGCCGGCGCGGCTCCTCTCGCGGCTCGTCCATGGGTGCGCTCAGCTCGCGGACGGCGTCCGAGCGGCCGATCGTGTGCGTCGCCTCGCTGGCGAAGCGACCTTCGAACGCCTCGCCGTCTGCCGTCGGCCGCCATTCGACGCGTCCGTGGCGCGCGCCGCGACTCGCGTGCTCGATGAGGACGAGCTCGATGCGATTGGCGCGCCAGGTGCCCGTCGCGACGACCGGCGTCCGCTGCGACGGCGTCAGCACGCGCCCGTTCCTCGACCACGTGGAGCCCTTGCCGAAGACGCGCTCGCCGTCTTGGCGCAGCTCGATGCGATAGACCACGAGGAGCCCTTTGTGCGTCCGGCGGCTGCTCGATTCGGCGGCGTTCGTGACCAGCCACCACCCGTCGAGTGATCCGACGGCCGTCGCCGGGCCTGCGTCGTTGCGCGGCCGCGCCGCGGCCGGAGGCGTCGTCTCGACCGCGTTCGATGCGACGTCGCGCTGCGGCGGCGTCGGCGCGGCGGCTTCGGGCGGTGGATCGGCGGCGATCGCCACCGTGTCACTTGCCGTTTCAGGCGCCGCCGCGGCTGGAGCCGGAGCCGGAGCCGCGTCCGGCGGCGTGTCGGCTGTCGGCGCCGCCGCCGTCGAAGCCTCGCCTTCCTTCGCGACCACCCTGGCCGCGTCGGGGGACGGCGCTGCGACGGCAGCGTCGGAAGGCGCGGGTGAGGGCGCAACCCGCGCCGCGGTCGCCTCGGGCGCACGCATCACGTACACACCGGGGCCGAGGTCGCGACGCGCGGAAGACGTG
>JBGPOW010000024.1:0-32884 GCA_041488235.1 Binatia bacterium | reverse complement strand
CTGATCGAGCGATGACCCGCTCGCATCGGGCCTTTGGCGATCATCGTTGACGCGCGCAACGTCGCTCCACATTCGCCGCTGCGCGGTGAACTGCCACTCGGCGCGACCACCGATCCAGTGACTCGTCGCGTCGTAGTAGCGCAGCTCCAACGGTCGCGCCATGGACCCGCCGTATACACCGAACGAAAAGTTCTCGTTGGGAGCGTAAGTGATTGCGCCATCTGCAAAGCGCGCTGCCGCCCCGGGTCCGTGCTCGAGCCCGAAATCGCCATCGAGTGTCCAGTGTGGATTCGGCGTCGCGGTGGCACCGAGGCTCGTGCGCCATCCGCGATCCTCCAGCTGGGGCACGAGTGCCGTGGAGACATCCGCGCTTTCATAGTGGTACCGTTCGCCTCGCCCGTGCAGCAACAACCAATCGGTCGGTCGAAGTTGCGCCGCTACGTTCAGCGCATTGTACGGCACCGGGCTGAAGGCCCCCCACAGCGTCCACAGGCTGAAGTAGGGATGGTAGCGGCGCGCTCCTCCCGACACTGAAAATCGCGAGTGCAGGTACGTGAGCGTGAGGTCGGCGCTCCCCAGATGTCCTTCCGCGATGTTGTAATCGAGTCCGCCCGCCAACCGAAGAGCCGCTGCGCTCGCGCCAAACGAGAACGCCGTGCGCTCCGAGACGAAATAGTGGTCCTGCGGGTCGATCTCTCGCCGGTACTCCGCGCGGACGTCAACGTCTCTGAGATGCAGCGCAGCCTCCGCGCCCGCCACCAGCTGCCTGTCGCTCGGTCGCCATTCGTCGAGCGGATTGAGCGCGGGACTGTTCGCGGGAACGGCAGCCGATTGTCCGAGGCCCCACCCTCCGTAGCCCGTGAAATCGAGTGACGCTTTGTCCCAACGAACTTTGACCCAACCTCCATCGAAGCCGACGGGCTCCAGACGAGACACCACGAGCTGGCGACCGGCGCGTGCGACGACGACCGAGCGCTGATACTCGAGATATCCCTCAATGAACTGGCCCGACGGGACGGTTCCGGGCCACACCTTGTCGCGCCCGAGATCTCCGACGAATCGGCCCGTCGCGTGGAGGGCGAGTCCCTCGACTCCAAGACCCCACATGACCAGACTCGCCGAAGTCGTCACAGGAACTCCGCGCAGCACCGGGCCCGGCTGGAAGAAAAAGCAGTAATCGCCTGCGCCGCATCGCACCGCGCGGCCATCCGGCGTCTCCAACCCGCCGTTCGCGCCGGTCACCACCAGCGCGATCGGGATGCTGTCGGAGAAGAGGCCGCGAAACGACACGGTCTGCACGCTCGCGTCGATCCGGACGCGATAATCCTGTGCCACGGCCGGCGCGGAAGCCGTCGCAAGAGTGAGCGCGGCAATCGTAATCGTCGCGGCGAAATGAATGCAGTGCCGCGTCATCATCATCGCAGCGAGCCGAACGCAGACCCGCGCCATCACCGTCGCCGCAGGCGGAGCGTGGAGGCGCGTCATCCCGGCCGCGCCGTGATGAGTTTCGACTTATAGACCCCGGGTTCAGCGAGGAAGTGGCAGACGCTGCACTCCTTCTGGTCGTAGTGGCCCTTTGCCTTCGTCGCGTGGCAGGTGCTGCAGAAGCTTCGCGTCGGCGTCAGCTCCGCGATCGTCGTCGCCGTGTGGCACGCGTCGCAGCGCTGGTGCGCGGCCTCGAGCGTCCGATGCGCAAACTTCGGGTCGGCGATGGTGTGACACGATGAGCAGTTGCGGCCGACGGCGTGGTGGTCGCTGTGACAATCCTTGCACTGGGCCTGCGCCGCCGACAGCTCCCGTGTAACCGGAGTTGAATGGCACTCTACGCACGCGCGCTTCGTGTGCATCGCGTGAAAGAAGTCCACGGGCCGCGGACGGGGTTCGTGGCCGGGCACAGTTATCGTCATCGTCGCGTGCTTCACGGCCGCATACTCGTTCGTCTTGTGGCAAGTCGCGCAGCCGCCCGACGTGGTCGCCTGATGGTGGCAGATGGCGCAGCCGCGCGGCGGCTTGAACGTCAGGCGGCCGACACCGGTCCCGGTCGTATGACATACGAGGCACGCAAGCTTTGCGTGCCTCGCGTGAGGGAAGGGGTCGGCTTCCGCGGGCGGTGGGCGCGACAGACGCGCGGCGGCGTAGTTGGCTGCTGGCCTCATCTCGTCGCTCCCGAAGAGGGTGGCATCGTCGGATTCCGCCGCTGGACCTCCGCGGGTAAACGACGCGATCATCGCCGAGTGACGTGAATCCGCGTACGTCGCATCGGGCGCGCGTAGAGCCGGCGTCGCATCAGCGAAGCGATACCCGGTCGTGTCGAGTTGTTGCGCCCGCCTCAGCGCTTTGGCGGTGTCGAAGGGAAGCGGCGGCCGCAACCGCCCACGGCTCCGCACCCTCAAGTGGCATCCTTCGCAATTGCTCGCGTCCACCTTTGCGGCATGCGGCACGTGACAGGTGACGCACTGCGGGGCGATTTGCTTGTGGCTCGCACCAACGTGGAACGGCTCGTCGCGCCAATTCGCGTGACAGCCGGCCGTCGTGCAGGACTTCACGGCCTCCGCCGTCGTCTTCTGCACGTGTGGATTGTGGCAGGTGCCGCACTTCCCGCCATGAGGATCTTTCGCCGGATCGAAGTCCGCGAGAACCTTTTGCATCTTGTGACACCCGAGACATTCAGGCCTGCCGGGGACCAGCGTTCCCCGCGCCGAATCACGCGTGGCGAGCGCGGGGACGTCGGCCGTGAACGCGTGGCAACTGGTGCAATGAAGGTCCGTCTGCTCGGCCATTTTCCCAAGCACAATGTTCGTTTCGCTCGACTTGTGGCAGCCGCTTTGGCCGCATGTCTGGCTGACCGGCAGGAATCGATGCAGCTCGACGCCGTGGCACTTCACGCACTGAAGGTTTTTGAGCGCGCTCGAATCGGACTCCAGGTGCGCGCGGTGTCCTGCTGTCGATTTGACGTGTTGCCAGGTTGCCGTGTCCTTCGTGACGTGGCATTTCTCGCACACCTCGTTCGGCACTTTCGCGTGCTTGCCGATTTTCTCCGGCCGTTCCGCGACCCACAGGTAGAGCTGCCGCGCACTGGCGTAAAGCGACTGCTGATGGCAGTCGTGACACGATAGCTTGCCGTGCTTGTTCTTCGCGTTCGTGAATTTCTGGAACGCTGGATTCATGACGTGACACCCGACGCAGAAGTCATTCGAGTGCTGCGTATAATTCCACGTCACGGTGCCCATGGCGGCGGTGCCTGCAATCACCACGACCGCCGCCGCGACGAGCGCCAGCTTGACGCCGCCAGTGCGCGAGACCAGCCACCCGTGGACCCGGCCGTGATGCACGAACAGAATCCAGAGGACGAACACGGCAACGGCGGCTCCAACGACAACCCCGCCAATTTGCACCCAGGGCGGGACGGTGTTCAGCAGAAAGCGGACTACTGCCGCGACCCCGCCTGGCAGTGGCGAGTGGACGACGACCGAGTCCGCGGGCGCGGCGGGCGCTTGCTGAACCGCCGCCGCCAGGTGCAGAACGCGGGCGACGGCGCTGAGATGTGTGACGATCACGACTTACCGAGAGATCGGTTCACCAACCGGGGGCGTGCGAGAAACATGCATCGAACGATTGAACTCGCCGCCGATCGGACCGTTCATGCCGGCCTGGACGCCGATTGACGGAGCCGGCAGCCCGTAGTAGGTCCTGATGTAATTGATCGTAGCGGTCAGCAACGCCTCGCACAGGAACGGATTGTGAACCCCTTTCGAGTTGTCGGCGTTCGACTGACCGAACTCGCCGCATAGCCGCGCATTGAATTCGGCGCCCTCGGCCGGCGTGATGACGAGGTCGGTGTTGCTCCATTCGGTTGGTCTCGAGGCCCTCACCTGCGGCAAGAGACCAGCATCAGTCGGGGAAGCCTGCATCGAGCCGTTGCCGTTCGAGTCAATCCAGAGCTGATCGGTGAAGAACTTCATTCGGGCGCGGACGGTGGTGAACGCCGAGGCCGCCACCGCGGCGCTGGCGTGACAACCGGACGCAGCACAGGTTTGCCAGGACCTCGCGGTCGTGGTGTAGGCGCAGGTCTTGTCGGCTGTCGGCTTGCCTGCGGCGTCGAGGCACGGAATCGGTCGCATCAAGTGACCCGTCGCCTGGAAGGTGAACCCGCCGGTCGCGGGGTCCGTCACGGTGAACTTGGCAATGTGACATCCGGCGCAGAGCTTCGGGTTCTGCGTTGTCGCGTGCGACCCGTAGATCCGGGCCGTGTCATATGTGAACCCCGGCGGTCGATAGCCGGCAAATCCCAGCAGCATTGCGCCCTGCGGAGCGTGGGGCGAGCTCGTTCCGATCTCCGGTTCGCTGCGACGGTTATGGCACTTCATGCAGAGATTCTGATCGGGATCCTGGGACGTCACCGGAAAGCGCAGCTGGCTCGGGTTGCCTGAGCCGTGCGGATCGTGGCAGATGGCGCAGCTCGCCACCGGCTGATAATCCGTCGGATTGTCTTTTTCGACGAAGTCCACATCAACGCCCCACCGCAAGAGTGCAGCGCGACCTTCGTGACAGCCCGCGCACGTCGCGTTGGAAACGCGCGAAGCATTTATGGTAGCGTGTCTCGACGCCCTCCACTCCTCCACGAAGGGCTGATGCGTTCCGGAGTGGCAGTCGCCGCAGTTGCCGGTGCCGGCCATGCTCAGTTTTGCGAGCGGCCTGATTAGCGTGCCCTGGCCGACGCCTTCAACGTGTTGAAGGCCCGCACCGTGACAACTTTCGCACTGAACGTCGTAATACGCGGAGTCCGCGACCTTGTCGTGTCCGGCCACTGTGCCGCTGGCGGCGTTGCCGTTGCCGGTCACGCTATGGCAGCTGTAGCATGCGTCCGTCTTGGCCGCGCTTGCGGTCACGGCATTGTAGGCACTGGCATGCTTCGTCACCTTCCAGCTCGCCTGGAAGTCGACATGACAATTGCCGCACGTCGTTTGCTTTGTCGCCGCGTCGAAGTAGCCGAGGAATCCTGACGCGGCGTCAGGCGGGGGGTTGAATGGCCCCCGATCGCGGAAGACGATTTTGTCGTTGGCACATCCCGCGAGCAGAAACGCGGCGATGAAGGGTGCCGTCAGCGGAACCAAGGATCGCGCGTACGATCGCCCATTGCGTACGTGAAATTTTCGTATAGAGAGCCAGGCGGAACGGGTGGGACGTGCTCCGTGTCGCGGGACGTTGCGATCCAGTGCGCTGACAATATTGTCGTGCATGGCGCTCTCGTTGGCTCAGTGGGTGCGAAATCTCAGCTTACGCAAGACCATCGAGGTACTCGCTGGCAAAATACAGCTGTCGTCGACGAATCGAAAGTCAGGAGCTCCCCGAAGGTCTGTCAGGCGAACACTTACGATATGTCCTGCTGCGAAGCTCCACTGAGGGCACTGGAGATCGGGAGTGCGCTGCCGGCGGTACCGACCGGGTTCCGCTCGGGAACGAGCCTCGGTTCGGCGCCGAGCCAGTAGAGGCCGTTCGCCATGATGCAGAACCCCGTCACGGCGAACCAAACCATCGCCACGCCGACGAAGCCGGTGAACGCCAGCCACCACGGACTGTGCCACAGTGAGAGCAATGACGCCACGGAGATGTTGATTCCCACCGCAAGGTAGATGCGGCGCTCGAGGTACCAGCGATCCGTCGGCATGAAGTACAACCCCGACTCCTTCGACGCGCTGTTCCCGATCATCGGCGTGAACCCGAGCCGAATTAGCGCGTTGCCCACGACGCAGAAGCCCGTGATGGCGGTGACGATCGACGCCATCCCGGTGGCGATCACGAACACCACAAAGAGCGGATTGACCCAGACCGCCAGCGCCGTGCTCGCGAGGAGAACGCCGCCGGCGATGAGCCAGACGGTTCTCTCGATGTACCACCGGTTCGTCGGGACGATGTAGATGCCTGAGCGCAGTGCCATGGTGTCAGCCTCGGAGTGGATGGTGAAATGGTACACAAGAGGGGCGACGACGGCGAGCCACGGGCGCGCCGCGCCGGCCTCGGCGTGTCACTACGGCGGAGCGGCGCTGGCTACGAAGCCAGGCAGCGGACCGCGCATCTCTCAGCCCCACCGGGCGAGCAACGACGCGGCGATAGCCGCCTGCCCGAAGCTGATGGCGCCGTCGTTCGGCCCGAGCTGGCGCGGCACGAGCACGCGCAGGCCGCGCGCCTCGAGGAGCCGGCGGATGCCCGCGAGGAGTCGCGCGTTCTGGAACGACCCTCCGCCTAGTGCGACTGTAACGATGCCGGAACCATCCGCAACGCTGATGGCGAGTGCGGCTGTGGCATGGACCACGCTCTCGTGGAAGCGCGCCGCCAGGAGGCCAGCATCGACCCCACGCTGGCGCTGCTCGCCGAGTGCGGCGAGCAAGGGAATCGGATCGAGCACAAGAGAGTCGCCGGTCTCGCGAGCCGGAAACGGCAATGGTTCGGCCGGCTGCGCGCCGGCTAGTGATTCGAGTTCCATCGCCGTCTGTCCTTCGTAGCTGGCGCGCTGCCGGAGGCCGAGAACGGCGGATGCGGCGTCGAACAGCCGTCCCATCGACGACACCAATGGTGCGTTGAGCCGGCGCTCGATCTGTCGCTCGGCAGTGATCAGACGGTCGGCCCCGATGTCGCGGAATGCCAGGGCGAAGGCGTCGGCCACGCCGGGCTCCAGTGACAGGTAGCCGAGTGCCACGCGCCACGGCTCGCGCGCTGCGAGGTCGCCGCCCGGGAGTGGCACATACCGCAACTGCGCTACGCGCCGATATCCGTTGAGGTCGGCGACCATTGTCTCCGCCCCCCACACATTACCGTCGTCGCCGAGTCCCGTGCCGTCGAACGCGAGCCCGACTACGGGTGCCGTGATCCCGTGCTCAGCTGCCACGGCGGCGATGTGGGCGTGGTGGTGCTGCACCGCGATGATTCTCGACAGCCCCAGCTCCTCGGCCACGCGGGTTGACATGTAGCCGGGATGCAGGTCGCGCACGGCCACTTCCGGCGCGATGCGGAAGAGGTCCTCGTATCGCGCGAGGGCGGAGCGGAAGTGCTCGAGACTCTCGATACTGTCGAGATCACCGATGTGCGGGCTCACATGGGCCGCGTCGCCGCGGACGAGCGTGAACGTGTTCTTGAGGTGCGGCCCTACAGCAAGGAGCGGTTGGGGAGACGAAACGGGAAGCCGCAGCGCGAGTGGCGCGTAGCCCCTGGCGCGGCGCAGTAGCAGCGGAGCGCCGTCGACAAGGCGGACGACCGAGTCGTCGATCCGCGAGAGAATCTCCCGGTCGTGGAGCAGGAACAAATCGGCGATGTTGTACAGGCGCATCCGCGCCTCCGTGTTGCCGATTGCGATGGGCTCCTCACTCAAGTTGCCGCTCGTCATGACGAGGGGCCGGCCGACGGCCTCGAGCAGGAGGTGGTGGAGCGGCGTGTACGCGAGCATCACCCCCACGCGGTCCAGCCCGGGCGAGACGGCCGGCGCGAGGCGCGAGCCGGCGGCTCTCTCCACCAGCACCACCGGACGCTCCGGGCCCGTGAGGAGATGTGCCTCCTCCGGGGAGACTGCACCGAGCGCGCGCGCGTCGCCGATGGTCCGGACCATCACCGCGAAAGGCCTGGCGTCGCGCCGCTTGCGTTGGCGGAGCCGGCGCACCGCTATGTCGTCGGTCGCGTCGCATGCGAGATGGAATCCGCCGATGCCGCGAATCGCGATGATCCGACCGATGCGCAACTCCGCAGCAGCGTCGCGGATGGCGGCGTCTCCTCCCGACAGCGCAATTCCGTCCTCGCGCTCGAGCCAGACACGGGGTCCACAGTCCGGGCAAGCGACGGTCTCGGCGTGGTGGCGACGATCGGCCGGTGCGTGGTACTCGACCTCGCAGCGCGCGCAGAGCGGAAAGACCGCCATCGAGGTGCGCTCGCGGTCATAGGGCAGCGAGCGGATGACGGTGTATCGCGGTCCACAGTTCGTGCACGTAATGAACGGGTGCCGAAAGCGGCGATCCGCGGGATCGAACAGCTCGGCTTCGCACTCCGCGCAAATGGCGAGATCCGGCGTGACCGGGCGAATGCCTTCCGCGTCGGCGCTGGCGATGATCCGGAAGTCGTGCGCGCCGGCCGGCGCCGCGGTCGCGAACTCCAGGGCATCGATCCGCGCAACGGGCGGCACCTCCGTTCGAAGCTCCTGCTGAAAAGCCTCGAGCTCCCCCGCACCGCCCTCGACGTGAATCTCGACTGTTCCGGCGACGTTGCGCACCCAGCCGGTTAGCGCATGGCGCGCAGCAAGTCGGTATACGAATGGGCGAAAGCCCACGCCCTGCACGACGCCCGTCACGCGGAGCAACCGTGCGCCGATGGTCGGCGCCGCCTTCATCCGGACGTGCTGACCGGGCGAGCGAAATCTCGCAGGAAGCCGAACCATTCGCCGAGCCCCTGTCCTGTCAGGGCCGAGACGCGGAACACTTCGAGCTTCGGGTTCACGGACAGCGCGTTGGCGACGGCGCGATCCATGTCGAAGGGAACGTGAGGCAGCAGATCGGTCTTGGTCATGACGACGCGCCGCGCGTTCTCGAACATTTTCGGATACTTGAGCGGCTTGTCCTCGCCCTCGGTGACGGCGAACAGGATGATCATCTCCTTTTCGCCCAGGTCCCAGTTCGCCGGACAGACGAGATTGCCGACGTTCTCGATGAATAGCAGCCGTGTCCGGTCCAGCTCGATGGCGTCGATCGCCGTCATCACCTGCAGGGCGTCGAGGTGGCAGGCGCCACCGGTGACGACCGCGCTGACGAGACGCGGCGTGTGCACGGCCAGCCGGTCGGCGTCGTTCTGCGTCTGCACGTCACCCGTGATCACGGCGATGTCCAGCTCCTCACCCAGCGCGCCGAGCGTCTTCTCGAGGAGCGTCGTCTTCCCCGCGCCCGGCGACGAGACCAGGTTGATCGCCGTGACGCCATGCGCGGCGAGGCGCGAGCGCACCTGGGCCGCCAACTCGTCGTTGCGCGCCATTACGCGCTCGCGAACCTCAATCGTCCGGACGGCCATCATCGATCTCGAGGTATGCAACGCGCAGCACGTCGCCGCCGCAGCGCAGGATGTGCGGCCGCGCGCCGGCGAAGGGTGGCGTGGCGAACACGGCTTCAAGGCAGAACTCGAGGCTCGCCGGCTCGACGCCCGCACCGTCGCCGACGTCCACGGCGACGGTCACCAGCTGCGGCGCCGCATCACCGAGTTTTTCTTCGGCGATGCGGGCGATCTCCATCGCGAGGCTCATCTCGTGCACGCCGCCGCCGGCTCGCGCGGCTCGCAGCGATGCCCCCATTGCAACAGACGTTCGATCACGACGCCGACCGCTATTTCCACGGCGCGATTCACGGCCGGGCTGAGCCCGAGGCCCATCTCCACCAACTGCGGCTGCACTCCAATGGCGACGGTTTCCAGCGGAAGTTTGCCGCGCCACTCGGCGGCCGCGAGAACATCGCGCATGTCGACCTGGTGCGGCGACAGTTTGCGACTGAGGTAGATCGGTAGCCGGTCGCGCTCGAGCACGACCACCTCACCGGGCGACTTACCTGCGGCGATCGCGTCGAGCAGCACGAGGCGTTCCGCATCCTCGACGAGCGGGAGGAGGGACATTCCCCAGGTGCCGCCGTCGGCTAGCTCGACGTTTTCCAGCGTCCACTCGTCGCGAAGGCGCGCGAGCGCCACGAGGCCGAAGCCGTCATCGCCCATCAGCGGATTCCCGAGACCGATCACGGCGCTGCCGCTCACGGCTCCTTCGTCGGCACTGGGTACTCTTGTGTCGGCCACGGACGCGCCGGCACCTTGTTGACGTCGTAGTCCTCGTAGCGCTCGTCCGTGGAGATGTAACGGCCGCCGGTGATGATCGACGACACCCCGCCCGCGCGCTCGATGTAGTCGGAGCGGATCGCGAAGTAGATGTGCAACATCGCGAAGATGATGAAGCCCCAGCTGAGCACATGGTGAACGAGCCGCACGTATTGCAGCCCGCCGAGCAGCGGTGGAACCCATCCGAACGCGCGGAAAATGAGCCCGCCCGGATTCGACTGTCCATACAGTGTGAACCCGGTCACGACCATCACCGCCGTGAGGATGTAGACGCCCGTGTACGAGTACTGCTGCAGCGGATTGTGCCCCACGAAGTTCGGCTGCTTGTCGGGGCGCATGGTCGCGTACGCGACCCCCGTTCGCACGAAGTTGCGCAAGTTCTTCCGCGTCACGGGGAAGAGCGCCGGCAATCGCTCGAATTGGTTGCCGGCGAAGAGCCAGTAGACGCGCACGATGCCGGTCATCACGAGCACGGCTGCCGCGGTGAAATGGATGAAGCGCACGCGGCCCATGAGGAAATGGGCACTCGCCTCACCCGAGGTCATGAAATACGGGCGACCGATGTAGAACCCCGTTACGACCAGCACGGCGATGCACACTGCCGCGACCCAGTGCATGGCGCGAATCGGCGCGCCCCACAGGTAGACCCAGGTGAAGTTGCCGCGCTCGCGCGAGAATGCGCGCCCGAGCCCGAACAACTTGAAGCGCCGCCTTCCCGTCGCTGCTCCTCCGGAGGCGGTCATTGCACCTTCACCTCCACGACCTCCCTGCCCTCGGCGTCGAGGACGTGGACGCCGCACGCCATGCACGGATCAAAGGAGTGGACGGTCCGAAGGATCTCGAGCGGTCGTTCGGGGTCCACCAGCGGGTGGTTGTCCTGGAGCGAAGCCTCATACGGACCCGCCTGTCCCTCGGCGTCACGCGGCGAACAGTTCCAGGTCGACGGCACGACGCACTGGTAGCGGGCGATCTTGCCCGAGTCGATTTGGACCCAGTGGCCAAGCGCGCCGCGCGGCGCGTCGAGATACCCGTAACCTTCGGCCTTCGCCGGCCACGACGATGGGTCCCATTTCTCTTTTGTGAACGTGGCCGTGTCGCCATTGCGAATGCGACCGTTCAGCTCGCCGAGCCACTGCTCCATCTTGCGGGTGAGCAACACGGTTTCGATACCGCGCGCGGCGGTCCGTCCCAGGGTCGAGAACAGAACCTCCGGACCGACTTTGAGCTTGCCGAGGGCCTCGGTCACCAGCGCGCGCACATCCTTATGGCCGCTCGCAAAAGCGACGAGCATCCGGGCAAGCGGCCCCACCTGCATCGGCCGTCCGTCGTACCGCGGTGACTTCATCCAGGTGTACTTGGTCTCGTCCTGCAGGTACGTCCACGGCGGCTTGGGACCGGTGTATTTCGGGCTCGTTTCCCCTTCGTAGGGATGAAGCCCCACGGCATCTCCCTTCTCATACTCGTACCAGGAGCTGTGGATGAACTCGCGAACTTTCTTCTGGTCGTACTCGTGGACCTTCGTGAGATCCTTGTCGAGAATGATCCCGCGCGGAAAGTAGAGCGTGTCCAGGTCCCGCACGTCACCCTCGGGAAACTCACCGCAGGCGAGGAAGTTGGGCACGCCGCCGCCAATCGCACCCCATTCCTTATAGAAGCCGGCGATGGCGACGAGGTCGGGCCAGTACACTTGCTCGACGAAGGCCCGCGCCCGCGTGATCATCCCGGTGAGGTCCGAGATGCGCTCGGCGTTGATGGTTGCGGGCTGGTCCAGGTTGATCGCCGACGCCATGCCACCCACCAGAAAGTTCGGATGCGGGTTCTTGCCGCCGAATACCGTGTGGAGACGAATCACATCGCGCTGCCAGTCGAGCGCCTCCAGGTAATGCGACACCGCGAGCAGGTTGACCTCGGGCGGCAGCTTGTACGCCGGGTGTCCCCAGTAGCCGTTCGTGAAGATTCCGAGCTGGCCGGTGCCGACGAACTTCTTGAGGCGCTCCTGCACGGCCCGTAATTCCGCATCGCCGTTGTGGGGCCAGGGCGACAAGGATTGGCCGATCTTCGCTGCGGCGACAGGATCCGCCGAGAGCGCGCTCACCACGTCCACCCAGTCGAGCGCGTGCAGGTGGTAGAAGTGGATGACGTGATCCTGGATGAACTGCATCCCGGTCACGAGGTTCCGGATGGTGTTCGCGTTCGCGGGAATCTTGATGTTCAGGGCGTCCTCCACGGCGCGGCAACTGGCCACCGCGTGAACGGCGGTACAGACGCCGCAAATGCGCTGTGTGAATGCCCACGCGTCGCGCGGATCGCGCCCCTGCATGATGATCTCGATGCCGCGAAACTGCGTCGATGACGCCCACGCCTTGGCGATCTTCCCGTTCTCGGACTGCGCCTCGATGCGGAGGTGGCCCTCGATGCGCGTGATCGGATCTACGACAACCTTGGTTCTAGCCATTGTCATTCTCCGTTTCGGTCCCGGCCTCCGGCACCTGGTGGGTCGCTTTGCGGCGCGTGATCTGCGTGTACACGGTAGCGGCCGCGTGCGTCGCGATGCCGGCGGCCGCACCGATGGCGAGCGCGGCGCCGATAGTGTCGGCGCGCTGTTCCACCGGGAATCCGCCCACATTCGGCAGGCGCCCGTAGAAAGGCGTCATCGTGTCCCAGAAGTGCGGCTCAGTGCAGCCGATGCAGGGATGGCCGGCGCCGATGGGCCAGCTCGTGCGCGAGTTCCAGAGGAAGATCGGACACGGCGAGTACGTTTCCGGGCCTTTGCACCCTACCGAGTAGAGGCACCATCCCTTGCGTGCCGCCTCGTCGTCGAAGGACTCGACGAATTGTCCTGCGTCGAAATGCGCGCGGCGCGTGCACTGGTCGTGGATGCGTTTGCCATAGGCAAAGAGGGGCCTTCCATCGCCGTCCACAGCCGGAAGGCGCCCGTACGTCAGGTAGTGCACGACGGTCGCGGTGACCACATCCCCGATCGGTGGACAGCCCGCGATGTTCACGACCGGCCGGTTCTTGATGATGTCACCCACGCCCACTGCACCTGTCGGGTTGGGACGCGCCGCCTGCACGCTCCCCCAATGAGCGCACGCGCCGACGGCAAGGATCGCGGCAGCACCCTCAGCCGCTTCCTTCACCAGATCTTCGGCGGTGCGCCCACCTACCACGGTGTAGATGCCGCCCTCCTTCCTGGGGATCGACCCGGTGACCACGAGCAAGTACTTCCCCTTGTTGGCGACCATCGCACTCTGCTTGGCCCGCTCGACAGCCGCACCGGCTCCCGCCATGAGCGTATGGTTGTAGTCGAGCGAGACGACGTCGAGCAGAAGGTCGCCGATGGTCGGGTCGGCGGTGCGGAGCACGCTCTCGACGCAGCCGGTACACTCCTGCAACTGCAGCCAGATCACACTCGGCCGCTTCACCGATTCGAGCGCCTTGGCGATGCGTGGGCCGGCGGCGATGCCGAGACCAAGGGCGACAGCAATCTCGCCGCAGAACTTCAGGAAATCTCGGCGCGAGACACCGCGCGACTCGAAATGCTGGCCTAGGGTTTCGCCTTCGGTCCAAGCGTACGCAGAGGGTGTAATCATCGAAACCTCGGGATGGCGTGCGTCATCCTACAATACGATGCGCGAGGCGACAGTCAGGAAAAAGAGGATTGGTCGTACAGGTTACCCGCACTCCGCGAATCGCCGTGAATCCGGAGGGAAATATTCCCCTAACAGATTCGGGGGAGCTGATCCCCCGGCAAAAGGTCCACAATGCGTGTACCGCCGAGCGACGTGCGCAGGGCCACCATCCCCGGGTGTTCGGCGATGACGCGGCCGATCGGGAGCGCCCCTTCGCCAAGGGCGTGCGAACGCAGCGCCGCCAGCGCACGCTCGGCGTCTCCGGCAGGGACGAAGGCGAGCAGGATGCCTTCGTTGGCTACATACAGCGGGTCGAGGCCGAGCACTTCGCACGCAGCGCGTACATCGTCCGGCACGGGAAGCACAGTCTCGTCGATCTCGACACCGACCCCGGATGCCGCGGCGATCTCGTTGAGCGCGCTCGCCACTCCGCCGCGCGTCGGATCGCGCAGCACGTGCACGTCGACGGCCGCCGCGCGCAGGCTCTCGACGAGGTCGACCAGGCAGGCACTGTCGCTGGTGATGGTCGTCTCGAACGCGAGCCCTTCGCGCGCGGCCATGATCGCCATGCCATGGCGGCCGATGGCGCCGCTCACGATCACTACGTCGCCGGCCCGCGCGCGGTCCGGCGCCGGGCGGAATTGTGCGTCGGCCGCCCCGATGCCGGTGGTGTTGATGTAGAGACCATCGGCCTTGCCGCGCTCCACGACCTTCGTGTCACCGGCTACAACGGGCACACCCGCCAGGCTCGCCGCATCCGCCATCGATCGCACGATGCGGTCGAGGATGTCGAGAGGAAACCCTTCCTCGAGCACGAAGCCGGCCGTCAGGCACACGGGCCGCGCGCCCATCATGGCGACGTCGTTCAACGTGCCGTGGACGGCGAGCGACCCGATGTCGCCTCCCGGGAATTCCAGCGGACTCACTACGAACGTGTCGGTCGAGACCACGACATCGACTCCCGCCACATTCACCATCGACCCGTCGCCGAGTCGAGCCAAAGCCTCGTTGGCGAGCGCGGGAAGGAAGCGCTGGCGAAGCAGGGCCGCGCTCATCTTTCCCCCGGAGCCGTGCCCCAGCTGCACGCGGTCGTGCGCGACAAGAGGAACAGGGCAGGCGAGCGTGACCGGCCTCACGGCGGTCACGACACCGCTCCCGCCACTGCTGGCTCGCCGGACCCGCGATATTTCGCGAGGTGGTAGTACGCCGCGCACGCACCCTCGGCGGATACCATCAGCGCGCCGAGCGGATGCTCGGGAGTGCAGCGGGTGCCGAATGCGGGGCATCGCGGCGGCTTCAGCTTTCCCGTGAGCACTTCACCGGCGTGGCATTCCGGAGATTCGTTCACGTGAATGTCGCCGAGGCCGAACTTCAATTCCGCGTCGAACGCCGCAAACGCGGGCCTGAGCCGCAGTCCGCTCATCGGGATCTCGCCGATGCCGCGCCATTTCCGGTTGACGAGCTCGAAGACTTCCTGCACCCGTGTCCGTGCCGCCGGCGTTCCCTCACGCCGCACGGAGCGCACGTACTGGTTCTCCACGGTGTGGCGGCCCGTCTCGAGCTGCTCCACCGCCATCAGCATTCCCTCGAGGATGTCGAGCGGCTCGAATCCCGTGACGACGATCGGGACGCGATGTCGCATCGCCAGGGGCTCGTACTCGGTCCATCCCATCACCGCGCAGACGTGGCCGGCAGCGAGGAACGCCTGCACGCGATTGTCCGGCGCCTGCATGATCGCGCTGATCGCGGGCGGGACGGTGACGTGCGAGACGAGCACGCTGAAGTTGGGCACGCCGAGCTCGCGCGCCCGCCACACGGCCATCGCGTTCGCGGGCGCCGTGGTCTCGAACCCGACGGCGAAGAAGACCACTTCGCGGTCCGGGTGGCGACGCGCGATCTCGAGCGCGTCGAGCGGCGAGTACACAACGCGCACGTTGCCGCCGCGCGCACGAACTTGTTGCAGGTCGCAGTCGCTGCCCGGCACGCGCAGCATGTCGCCGAACGAAGTGAAGATCACGTCGTCACGCGCGGCGAGCATGAGCGCCTTGTCGATTTGCTCGAGCGGCGTCACGCACACCGGGCAGCCGGGTCCGTGGATCATTTCGATCGCGCCATTGAGCAGCTCGTCGAGTCCCTGTCGCACAATGGTGTGCGTCTGGCCGCCGCACACTTCCATGAGCGTCCATGGGCGCGTGGCCGTGCGCTTGATCCGCTCGATCAACGGGCGCGCAATCGCCGCGTCGCGGTACTCGGTGAGATACTTCACGGCGTCGGGCTTCCGGATGCGGGCGCAGCGGATTGTTCGCCGAGCGCGGCATCGGCTACCTCGCCAATCCACTCGAGTTCGTCGAGCAGGCTCATCTCCCGCAGCACTTCGAATGTGCGCCGCGCCTCGGATTCGTCAACCTTTGAAATCGCGAAGCCGACGTGCACGACCACATAGTCACCGACGCCGGCGTCGGGCTGCACGTACGACAAACACACCTCGCGGCGTACGCCGCCGAAGTCGACCACGCCCATCGTCAGCCCCGAGTCGGTACGGAGCTCGACGATCTTGCCGGGAATCCCAAGACACATTGGACGCCTCTGCGCGCGACGCTGACGATGACATTTGCGAAAAAAAAACCACGACCGTGCGCGCGGACACTACGGAATGACAGTCACCAATGTATGCCAACGGTCGGTTGTGTCCAGCGCGTACTGCGAGATTCTCATGCGGAGAGAATGGGACAGATGCTGTCGGGGATTCGACTACATGAGAGACGGTAGATTCCGGATTGACGGAGTGCCTGCAGATTCGCATTGTAATGGGGCGGCTGTAGTTGTTTGGCATAGCCAGCCGTTCGACACGGACTTGGCAGCTAAATGGCAGAGACTTGGTCGATGGGGTCGTTCCCCACAGAAGCGCGACTCGGAGAAAGCCGCGCATCACGCGGTTAAGGGAGAAGTGTTTATGAAGCGGTTCAGCCGTGTTCAGCAGTCATTTCTCACCTTCGCTGCCTCGGCCCTCGCCGTGACGTGCACGAGTGAAAAGATCGTGTATCGCAGTGGTACCAACTTCGCACCGCCGCCGGCCGCCGCGGCGAATTTCATCGGGTACTTCGACGAGGCGAACAAGCAGACCGTCTGTGGTTCATGTCACGTAGACTTCCAGACGCGTTGGGCCGGCACCAAACACGCCAGCGCGTGGAGCGACCTTCAGGGGAGCGGCGGGGCGGCGGGGGCGTGCGAAGCGTGTCACACCGTCAGCAACCTCGGGAACGCGATCAGCGACACGGCTGTCGGTCATCGCTCGACCAAGGACGCCCGCTATCAAGACGTGCAATGCGAAAACTGCCACGGCCCGGGATTCACGCATGCGAGCAATCCCAACTCCGCCAATCGTCCGCTGGCTTCGATCCAGGCGAACGTCGGCGCCACCAACGGCTGCGGCGAATGCCACACGGGGGTGCACAGTCCGTTCGTCGACGAGTGGAAGCTGGCAAATGAGGGGGGCCTTTCACACTCGATCGTTCAGTCCGGAACGGTTGGGAACGCAGATCCGACTTGCGTAGGGTGTCATACGGCCCAGGGTGCGCTCAGTAAGTTCGGGGTCACCGGGAACTACGCGGAGAAGGTCGCGACGAACGCACTCACCGCGGCGAACGCGCTGCCGCTCGTATGTGCCACCTGCCACGATCCACACGGTTCTGACAATACCCACCAGCTTCGATTCTCGATCAGCGCGGCGGACATTGACGACAATCTGTGCATGAAGTGCCACCAGCGCCGCGCCGATCCGTCGCAGGTCACGACCCGCAACAGCGTCCACTCACCCGAGGGGCCGACGCTCCTCGGACTTGCCGGCTGGTTCCCTCCGGGGATGAGCGCCGGCGACTCGATCATCGGCACCCATGGCACGCCGTCCAGTAACCCCAAGCTGTGCGCGACTTGTCATGTCGCCCGCAACACGGCCACCGACCAGGCTAGCGGCAAGTTCGTCTTCCAGAGCACCGGGCACCGGTTCATCGCCGCCCCATGCGTGGACGCCAACGGCGTACCGACTGTCGCGCAGTCGTGCGATATCACCGGGAAAACGTTCCGCTCGTGTGTCGGCAGTGGCTGCCACGGCACCGAGGCGGTGGCCAGGACGCTGTACCTCACTGACTCGACGCGGATACTCCAGCTCGTTGCCTCGGCCAACTCGGCCATCGCCAAAGTCAAGGTGCTCAAGCCCAATGACTGCAAGCTTGGCGGGCCGACCTATACGTCATGCCTCGGTGCGCAGTTCAATGTGTCGCTCGCTCAGGCACCGGGCGGATTCGTCCACAATCCGTTCCTGATCGAGCAGCTCCTCGTAGCCTCGATCAATCAGCTCCAGAAAGACTATGGCGTGACGCCGAGTATTTCGGTCCCGCTTTCATTGCAGTTCATCCTTCCACCACGGGCGCACGTGAATGACGGGGCACCGCGATAGTCGGATAGCCAACGGGTTGTGGATGCAGCGAGCGGGGCCGGGTGGATCGTAACATCTCCTTCCGGCCCCGTGTGGTTTACTCCGATGACTGACGGTCGATGATCGGAGTACTGGCCTTGGTAGCGTGGGGGACATTGGGCTGTACAGCTACAGCTACATGACAATAGAAGGGCCGAGTCAGCACTCTCGGGCTTGACCTGATTTTTTGCAGGAATTCCCCTACACAGGCCCTGCTGATCCCCGAATCCGCTTTCTTTCCCATCCGGATATTGTCTGGCTGTGCGAACGCGTTGTAGCAGACTACACCGCCGAACCGGAGACCACGACGAACCCCAAGAGCCCCGCCGAGCTCGGAGACACCCCCCCGGCTTCGGCGTTGGACCAACTTCTCGCGGTCGAACGTGAAATCGCCGCGGGCGAGGCGGCTTCGGCGGAAGAGGCCCGCGCGCTGCTCGACGCCGCACGCGCTGACATCGCAGCGCGCGAGCGCGAGGCCGCCACGGCCCTCGAGCGGGAGCTCGCGGAGCTCGACGCTCTGGCGCGCGATCAGCAGGCAGCGGCCGGCGGCGAAATCGAGGAGGTCGCCGCCCGCCTCGCGGCACGATATCGCACGCTCGGCGCAGCAGACGTCGCGCGTCTCGCCGCGTTTGTGGCCGACCGCGTGACCGGTCTCATCGCGGACGGTGCGCCGTGATCGTTCCGATGAGCCGCGTGCGCATCATTGGGCCGAAAGACGGGGTCGATGACGTGCTTCGCGCCGTGCAGGACCTGGGGCAGCTTCAACTCGCCGAGTTGCCGGACCGCGCCGGCGTGAGGCCAGCCCGACTTGGCCCGGCGCGTGAACGCAGGCGGCGCCAGTTGACGCGCCTTCTGGAGGACGCCAAAGACGCGTTGCATTCGCTGCGCGTTGCGCCGCGCCCTGTTGCGCCCGCAACGATCGCGACTGCCGACTTCGCGCGCTGGGCGCGGCTCGCGCGCCGGACGCGCCGAGAAGCAAGAACTCTCCTCGACCGCCAGACGGCGCTCCGCGACGAACGGGCGCTGATCGCTCGGTATCGCGAGTTCCTGCTGGCCGTGCTTCCTGCGATCCGCAAAGTCGCCGGCTCCAAGCGCCTCACCAGTCACGCGGTGGTGGTGCCGGCGTCAGCGCGCGGCGCGGTGGATGTGCTCGCGTCCGCACTGCGTGAGGAACTCGGCGCGGAATTCACCATGTCGACCCACCCCCTGCCGGGCGGTGACGTCGCGATCCTCCTCATCCTGCCGAACGAGTTCAGCAATCGCCTCGAGGCGCGCCTCGCCGAAGCGCGGGTACCCGAAGTCCCTCTGCCCGACGCGTACCGATCCTTGCCGTTGGCAGAGGCTGTTCCGCAGATGCTAGCGCGCGTGTTGGCGATCCCGGCCGACGTGGAGGAATGCGAGCGCAACCTCACCGCGCTCGGCAAAGCGCGTGGCGGCGAGATGAGCAAGGCGCAAGCAGCCGTCCAGGACTGGCTCGCCGCCGCGTCTGCCCGCGAACGCACGGCGGAGACGGGCCACGCATTCACGATCGAGGGCTGGCTACCGGAGCGGAGCGTGGGCCAACTCGAGCGACGCGTTCGCGAGGCCGTCGGAGCAACCGTGATCATCGAGACGATCGCGCGCGAGAACTGGGGCGCGGAGGACGCCCCGGTAGTGCTCGCGAATCCGCGCCTCTTCAGGCCATTCGAGAAGCTGATCGCTCTCCTTCCTCTGCCGCACTACGGCACGATCGACCCGACTCCGTTCGTGGCCGTCTTCTTCCCGCTCATCTTCGGGATGATGCTGGGCGACGCCGGCTATGGCGTTGTCCTCGGCGCGCTCGCCCTCATCGTGCATGCGCGCGCCAAACCCGGGTCACTGGCACGCACAGGGGCGGAAATAGCGGGTCCATGCGCGGCGTTCGCGATCATCTTCGGTGTGCTGTACGGCGAATTCTTCGGCGATGTCGCGCGGCGCACGCTGGGACTGCGTCCGCTCCTCCTGGATCGCGAGCATGCAGTGTTCGCCACACTGGCAGCCGCGGTGGGTCTCGGCGTTGTGCACGTCGTGCTTGGGCTCGTGCTCGGCGCGGTGGCCGCGGGACGCCAGGATCCGAAGCGGGCGCTTGGCCGCGGCGTGTCGGCGGTGATGGTCCTGCTCGTCGTGGCCGCGCTGCTCGCCGCGTTCGAGGTTCTTCCGGCGCGACTCTTCACGCCCGCTGTGATACTGCTGCTGGTCGCGTTCCCTGTCGTCGTGTTCGCGGAAGGCGTGCTCGGGATGATCGAACTGATGACGACGCTCGGAAACGTGCTGTCGTATGCACGCGTCATGGCGATCGGCACAGCGTCCGTGATCCTCGCGGTGGTAGCCAACCGGATGGTCGGCGCCGTGGGGAGCACGGCGGTGGGCCTCCTCTTCGCTCTCCTGTTCCATCTCGTGAACTTCGCCATCGGGGTTTTCAGTCCCGCGATTCACGCGTTGCGCCTTCACTATGTCGAGTTTTTCGGGAAGTTCTACAGTCCCGGGGGTCGTCCCTACGAGCCGTTCGGTCACGGCACGGCGTCAGCGGTCCCCGCCATCCAGGAGAAGCCAGCATGAACATCATGTGGATTGCCATCGGCGCTGCCGCCGCCATTGGGCTGACGGCCCTCGCGACGGCGTGGGCCCAGTCGAAGATCGGCGCCGCCGGCGCCGCCGTACTTGCGGAGAAACCCGAGCTCGCAGGGACGGTGATCATCCTCGTCGCTATTCCAGAGACGATGGTGATACTCGGGTTCATCGTCGCGCTCTCACTCATCCTGCGCGTCGGCGGCGGCTGAGCGATGGACGAATCACCGAGCACGGCTCTGCTCGAACAGCTCCGGCGTGACGCCCGCGCGGCGTCGGAGCAACGCATCGCGGCCGCGCGCGCCGAGGCATTGCAACTCCGAAGCGCCTCAGACAAGCGGCTGGCGCAGCTCCGGACCGCCGAGATGGCGGCCCGCGCGCGCACACACACTGCCGCGCTCGACCGAGCCCGAGCCGATGCGCGGACGCGCACCGCGCGCGAATGGCTCGTTGCGCGCGCCGAGGCGCTCGATCAGGTGTTCGTCGCGGCTCACGAAACGCTGGCCGCACGGTCCGGCGACCCGCGATTCGTCGTCGCCGTCGCCGGAATCGCGCGCGATGCGCTTCCGTATCTTCCGCCCGGAGAGGCATCAGCACGATGCGCCACGTCGCTGGCACCGGCCGTGCGCAGCGTGCTCGAGTCGCTGGCACCCGGACGACCGGCGTTGCGCGTGATCGAGGACGATGCCGTCGCGACCGGGGTGGTGCTGGAGACCGCCGATCGCTCGCTTGCGATCGACGCCACGTTCGCGAGGCGTCTCGCTCGCGAACGACCGCGCCTCGCCATCGAGGTGGCGCGCCAACTCGAGTCGGCGGAATTGTGACGTACTGGGGCGACCTCGTTGCGCGCGCG
The DNA here is from genome assembly GCA_041488235.1 of Binatia bacterium. Classification (GTDB taxonomy): domain Bacteria; phylum Desulfobacterota; class Binatia; order UTPRO1; family UTPRO1; genus DP-19. The sequence continues at coordinate 11,493 of JBGPOW010000024.1, read as the reverse complement.
CGCGGCCTTTCAACACATCTGCTTTCAGCGACACAGCTGGCGCAGCTTGCCGACTGCGGCGACCTGCCCGCATTCGCCGCGCTCGCCGCCGAGTACGGTGCGATCGAGCCGCTGGCCGACCCACACGTCGCCGAACCGCATGCGCTGGAGCTGGCGGCAAGACGGCGTTCGACGCAGCGGTTTGCACTGATCGTTCGCTGGGCGGGCGAGCGCATGACCGCTCTCACTCCGCTCATGGATGATGAGGACCGGCGCGCGCTGCGCGCCCTCGCTCGCGGCGCCGTCGGCGGAATACCGGGACCCGAGCGAATGGCCGGACTCGTTCCGACACCGTTGCTCCCCGTGCGCGCGCTCGAACAACTGTCACGCGCCGGTGACCTCGCGACTATCGGTGCTCTCCTCATAGCGTGGCGACACCCGTTCGGCACCGTGGTGAGCGAGGAGGGCACGCGCCAGACTGTGGACCTTTTTCGATTCGAGGTTGCGCTCGCCCGCGCGGCGGCTCAGCGGGCCATCGAGTGCGCGGGGAGCGCCGATGCGGCGATGAGGCACTACGTCGAGCGCACAATCGACCTCGAGAACCTCTCGGCCGCGCTCGTGCTCGCCGGCCATCATACCGACGCGTCACCCGCCTCGGTGTTCATCTCTGGCGGCGCTCTCGTCACGCTGGATGACCTGGCATCCGCCGCCGACACCGCGAGCCCGGACGCGATCGCGCAGCGTCTTGCGACACGCTTTCGCGGCGCGCCGCCCCTCGTTGCCGCGCTGCACCCGGGGGCTCGCACCGCCGCTGATGCCGCGCTCAGCGCGATGATCGGCGAGTTCCGCCGGCGTTCCCTTCGCGAACCTGTTGGACTCGCCGCCGTGATCTCCTTCTGGCTCCGGCAGCGCGCCGAATTGCAAGCACTCCAACAGATCACGTGGCGGATCACGATGGGCGTGCCCCGAAAGCAGCCCGCCGATCTCGCCGGAGCGCGCGCGTGAGGCTGCGTGTGCACGTAATTGCTAGTCCGGGGTTCGCCACCGGGTTCCGCCTCGCCGGCTTTGCCGTCGACGAAGTTTCGACCCCGCGTGAAGCGTTCGATCGCTTCGTCGCCGCGCTCGCGCAAGCTGATCTGGGAATCCTGCTCGTTGAACAGCGACTCCTCGACACGCTGCCCACCGTTGTGCGCCGCGACGCCGAGCGCCGGCCGGTGCCGGTGATCGTACCGATTCCGTCGCCGGCGTGGGCCGGGCAGAAAAGCGACGCCGAGAACTTCATTCTCGAGCTCCTGCGACGGACCATCGGCTACCGGGTGCGCCTGCAGTGACCGCGTCAATTGTCCGGGTCGCCGGCTCGCTCGTGGAAGCGTCGCCACTCCGCGGGGCACTCTACGAGATGGCCTTGGTGGGTGACCGGCGCGTCCGCGGCGAAATCATCCGTCAGCGGGGCGACACGGCAACGCTGCAGGTCTACGAAGACACGATGGGTCTCGCCGTGGGCGAGCCCGTTGAACCGCTGAACACGGCGCTCAGCGCGCAGCTCGGCCCGGGATTGCTCGGCGCCGTGTTGGACGGCATCGGCCGGCCGCTCGCCCGAGTCGCAGAGGCGACCGGCGACTTCATCGCGCCGGGTGCAAATGCCGACATGCTCGACGGGTCAGCGAAGTGGCGGTTCAGCGCAACGCGAGCGGCGGGCGATCACGTGGACGCGGGCGACGTGCTGGGCACCGTTGAGGAGCGCGCCGGTATCTCACATCGCATACTCGTTCCGCCGGGCCGGTCAGGAATACTCGGCGCGCTCGCCAGTGGCGAGTTCACGGTGAGCGAGTCCATCGGCGCGTTGCAGGACGGGACGCCGCTATTTCTCGCCCATCGCTGGCCCGTTCGCGTGCCCCGGCCCACTGCGGAACGGCTGCCCATGACGCGCCCATTTGTCACCGGGCAGCGCGTGTTCGACCTCTTCTTTCCTGTCGCCGAGGGCGGCAACGCCGCGGTGCCGGGAGGCTTCGGCACTGGGAAAACGATCATCGAACAGTCGCTCGCCAAGTTTGCGGACGCAGATATCGTCGTCTACGTCGGTTGCGGCGAGCGGGGCAATGAAATGGCCGACGTTTTGACAGAGTTCCCGGAACTCATCGACCCGCGCACAGGTCGGCCGATCATGGATCGCGCTGTGCTGGTCGTGAACACGTCGAATATGCCGGTGGCGGCCCGCGAAGCATCCATCTACCTCGGCGCAACGATCGCCGAGTACTTCCGCGACCAGGGGAATCGCGTGGCGCTAATGATCGACTCGACGTCGCGGTGGGCCGAGGCACTGCGCGAAATGGCTGCGCGGTTGCAGGAGATGCCGGGCGAGGAGGGATATCCGACATACCTCGCCAGCCGGCTCGGGCAATTCTTCGAGCGCGCCGGGCGCGTGCGTGCGCTGGGCGCCCCGGAGCGCGAAGGCACCGTCACAATCATCGGTGCCATCTCGCCGCCCGGCGGCGATTTCTCGGAGCCGGTCACTCAAGCCTCGCTGCGCGTCGCGGGCGCGATGTGGGCGCTCGACGCCTCGCTCGCTCATCAGCGACATTTTCCCGCGGTCGACTGGGACACGAGCTTTTCGCTCTACGTCGACCAGGTGACACCCTGGTTCGCCGAGCATGGCGGCGCGGACTGGGCATCGACACGCGCGGCACTACTTGCATTGCTGCAGAAGGAACGCGAGCTGCGCGACATCTCGAGCCTCGTGGGACCCGAAGCGCTGGAAGACCGCGACCATCTCACCATGGACGTCGCCGCCATCATCCGCGAAGGGGTCCTCCGCCAGAGCGCGTATCATCCGCACGACGCGGTGTGCTCGCCGTCGAAGACCTACGCGCTCGGGACGGCAGCACTCTCGCTGCTCGAAGCCGGTGAAGCGGCGCTCGCCGCGGGGACGCCATTCGCGGAGCTCGACCTCGTGCCGGCGCGGCGGGCCATCGCTACGTTGCGTGACGCGAGCGAAGCCGATGTGCCGGTGCGTGCCGAATCGGTGCGACAGGCCGCTGCAGCACTCACCGTGCGTCGCGCGAAGCCCCTGGTGACCGCGTGAGTTTCGTTCCCGAGCGCACGCACCGCGGAGCGGCCGCGGCGGCCGGACCACTTCTCTTTCTGGAGCGGACGCCGCGGGTCGCGCTGGGAGAATGGGTGGTCGTGCGGCTTCCTGGCCAGCCCGAACGCCGGGGGCAGGTGATCGATGCCGGGGCGCAGACCACCGTCGTGCAACTACTGGACGATTCCGTCGGGCTCGCTCCCGATCGCGCCGAAGTCGTGCTCACGGGTGAGGTCGCCACGGCGGTGGTCGGCCGCGAGTTGCTCGGCCGGTCATTCGATGGCCACGGCGCCGCCGGGGACCAGCTTCCCGCGCCGGTCGGCGAGGCGATCCGTCCGATCAATGGCGCGCCGATCAATCCTGTGCGCCGCGACCGGCCCCACGATTTCATCGAGACCGGGATCAGCGCGATCGACGCGATGAACACGCTGGTGCGGGGACAGAAGCTGCCAGTGTTCAGCGGACCCGGCCTTCCGGGACTCGAATTGGCGGCGCGAATCGTCGAATGGGCTCGCGCCCCGCACGGCGAACCATTCGCCGTCGTGTTCGCGGGCGTCGGGATCACCGCGCGCGAGACGCGCGAGTTCGTCGATCGGGTGCGTGAGAGCGGGGCAATGCCGCGCACGGTGCTGTACCTGAACGAGGCCGCGCATCCGGCCGTGGAGCGCATCATGGCCCCGCGGCTCGCGCTCACCACCGCCGAGCACCTGGCGTTCGATTGCGGTATGCACGTTCTCGTGGTCATCGCCGATATGACCCACTACTGCGAAGCCCTGCGGGAGATCGCCACCGCGCGCGAGGAGATTCCGGGTCGCCGCGGTTACCCGGGCTACATGTACACCGACCTCGCATCGATCTACGAACGCGCGGGAATCGTGCGCGACAAGCAGGGTTCAATCACGCAGATCCCCATCCTCACCATGCCCGACGACGACGTGACGCACCCGATCCCCGATCTCACGGGCTACATCACGGAAGGCCAGATTGTTCTGAGCCGCGAGCTGCACCGTCGCGGCATCTGGCCGCCGATCGACGTGCTCCCGTCGCTCTCCCGCTTGATGAGCAGCGGGATCGGCAAGGACCACACGCGCCCTGAGCACCGCGAGTGGAGCGATCAGCTCTACGCCATCTACGCCCGCGGCCGCGAAGCCCGCACCATGGCGGCGATCGTCGGCGAGTCGGGGCTCCCCGCCGCGGATCGTCGGGCGCTCGCTTTCGGTGACGCATTCGAGCGCGATTTCATCGCGCAGCCGGCGGGCCGCCGGGCGCTCCACGAAACGTTCGACGTCGGCTGGCGCCTGCTTGAAACGCTCCCCCGCGAAGATCTCCTTCGCATTGCGGACGCCACGTGGGAGACGCGTGATGACGTTCGCGCGGCGGCCGACGTCTCTCCCTCAGCTCCGGCACGCGGCTGATGGTTGCCCGGCGACTCGCCCCGACGCGCATCAACTTGCTGCGTGCGCGGCGCGACCTGGCGCGCGTCACGCGGGGCGTTACGCTCACGCGCCGCAAGCGCGAGGCGCTCGTCGCCGAGCTGGTCAAGCTCGCGCGGCCGGCGATGGATAGCCGCGCACGCATCGGTGACGCGGTGACGCGTGCGACGGAATCTCTTGCCGACGCGCTCGCCCAGTATGGCGCCGCGGGCCTCACCGCTATGGCCTGGCCACTCCGCGAGCCCTCCGTGGAGTTACGCGCCGCGCAGGTCTGGGGTCTTGCAGTGAGCGATGTCGTGGACCGTACGCCCATCGCGCGGACGCTCGACGCGCGGGGGCTCGCCCCCGGTGCGATCGGTCCCGCGGCGGCCGACACCGTGGCGCGATTCGAGCAGCTCGGGGATCTGCTGGTGGATGCGGCGCCGCGCGAGCAACGAGTGCGGCGCTTGAGCGAGGCGGTCCAGGGAACCACGCGGCGCCTCATGACACTCGAGCACCGTGTGGCTCCCGGGCTTGTCGCCCAGATCAACGCCGTGCGCCAGCAGCTCGAGGAACGGGAGCGGGAGGAGCACCTTCGGCTGCGCGGGGTGATGCGAACGCGGCAGCGCTAGTCCGCTTTAGCGTTTTCGCGCCAGCTCGAGGGCGGCGCTAATGTCGGCGGCGTGGTCGGTGTATTCCGGAAGCTTGCGCGCTTTCTCGGCTGATTCCGCCGCGAGTAGTCGTCGCCGAAAGGCCCGGCTCGCGGCGGTGTCGCCGCGAGCATCGGCTGAGCGCGCGGCAAGCGCCAGTCCGAGCAGGTGGGTCGGGCGTTGGGCCAGGATCGTGTCGCTCTGCGCTTTTGCTCCGGCAACATCGCCGCTGACGAGCGACACGAGACCCACGTCATAGCGCCGATGGGCGTCGAGCGGTGCAAGCGCCTCGAGTGAAGCCAACGCCATGGGCCCGAAGAACGCGGCGCTGTCCGCTTTTCCTTCGCTCGAAAGTCGCATCACCCGATTGAACAGGCGATCGGCCCGTTCTTCCGGCGACATCGATGAAATGTCCGGCGCCTGCACGGTGCCGGTGCCGAACGGCACACCCTGCGCGGATTCGGTCGCGCCTCCGCTCGAGCCGAGCCGGACGACCAGGAGCACGATGAGCAGGGCGAGGCCAACAACCGGCACGCCCCACCGCAATGCGTTGGAGTCCCGCGTCGATGGGGCACGCTCTGCGCGATCGTCGCGCGAAGTGCGTCCGTCAATCGGCGAACCGCAGTTGTGGCAGAACTGCGCGTTCGCGTTGAGCTTCGTTCCGCAATCACTGCAGAACCGCGGAATCGCCGCTGAAGTATTCGTTGACATGGTACCCGGAAGTGGACGGCTTAACTGCCTTTAGCGTAGGCCGAAGGTCAGCGCAGAAGAATCTGAGCTGGGCGACTAAGATGCTGGAGACTCTGATGCAGTCCATCGCCGCACCAGGAACGCTACGAGCGCCAGCCCTCCAACCACGAGGAGAACCGGAATAGCATAGAGTAGAATGTTGAGACCTTTCACGGTCGGCTCGAGAAGGATCCACTCGCCGTACTTCGAGGCGAAATACGCCTTGACCTGGTCCGGTGTTTCGCCGGCGCGCAACCTGTCGCGCACCACGGCGCGCATCTGCCGCGCGAGATCGGATGGCGAGTCCTCGATGGATTCGCCCTGGCACACCGGGCAACGGAGTGTAGATGCGACCGCCGCCGTTTGCGCGTCGAGCGCGGAATCCGCGACCGTCGCCACCGAAGGACGCGCGCGCGCTTCGACGCCTTGCGCGGAGATTGGCCGCAAAGCGCACAGCGCACCAGCGGCGAGAGTCAGCGTCGCGAGCGCGTACCGTTTCATCGGACTAAGGTGCGTGGCATCATTCCGGTGGCCGTCGCATTCGGCAGCAAGGAATCAATTTTCTGACGCAGAACGCTTGGCGGAATTGGCCCCACGTGCTTGTACGCGATGCGTCCGGTCGGATCGACGATATACGTCTCGGGCACGCCGTAGACACCGTAGTCGATAGCCGTCAGCGAGCGCACGTCCGTCACGGCCGGGTAACTCTGGCCGCCCATCTGCGCGATCCACTCTGTCGCCGCCGCTTCGGCGTCACTGTATAGCACGCCGACGAACCGGACTGGCTTGCCGACGTACTCCCGGGCTGTCTCACTGAGACCGGCGTGCTCGGCGCGACAAGGCCCGCACCACGACGCCCAGAAATTCACGATCACCACTTTGCCCATAAGCTCGCGGAGCCGGACAGTGTCACCGAGCGGCCGCGCGAGCGGGCCCTCGCCGGGAGCGAAGACCGCCAGCGTAAACTGGGGGGCAGCGTGTCCGGGAAGGGGAGAAGGGATTTCTGCCGGGTCGCGGGAAAATCCATAAGCGAACAGCGCAATGATCGGCGCCGCGGCGAGCACGGCGATGGCGGCGCGCTTCCAGTTCATGGATCCGCGCTCGCGATACTCGGAGCAGGATTCGGGGCGAGCGCAGGCGCCGTCGTGCCCCGGCCGACGCCTGGAGCAGGATGCGTGGCAGGCACCGGCACCGTCGCTGTCCGACCGCTGTACCCCAGACCGATTATCGCTCCGATCACAATTACAAGCCCACCGAACCAGATCCACGGAACGAATGGCTCGACGATCATCTTCACCGTCGCGTTGGCGCCGGTGGATTCGAAGGCCATGAGATTGATGTACAGGTCGCCCCGAATGCTGCTGCGCACGTCGGGCGTCGGCACCGGCTGGTCCGACACCCGGTAATAGTTCATGCGCGGCTCCATGGTTCCGATCACCACGCCGTTCTTGCCGAGCACTTCCATCGTGGCGCCGATCACCGAGCGCTGCGGTTCCTCTCGGCCCCACAGGTTCTTCAGACGCACCGTATGACCGGCGACGGTGAGCGTCTGGCCCGGCGTGAGCGTCGCCTCGCGCTCTGAGCGAAACGTCGAGGATGCCGTGATTCCCAGCGCGATCAACAGCACGCCGATGTGCGCGACGTATCCGCCGTAGCGGCGGCGATTGCCGGCGATCAGGCGAAGCAGTGCGGTCGGCCAGCTCTCGCCGTGCGCGCGATGCCGTGCGCGCATGCCGATCCAGAACTCACGTAGATTGCCCATCGCCGCATACCCGACGAAGGCGAACGCGAGAATCGCGTAGATGCTGCGTGCTCCCACAATCACCGCAATAGCGCCCATGATCACTGCGGCGATGCCCGGTGGGTACAGTCTCTTGCGAGCTTCGGCCCACGTCGTGCTGCCCCATGGAAGTGCGGGCCCCACGCCCATGAGGAAGAGGAGCGACACCATTGCAGGGAGTGCCATCCGGTTGAAGAACGGCACGCCGACGCTGACCTTGACGCCGCGCAGCGCTTCGGCGACGAGCGGATAAAGTGTGCCGACCAGCACAGTCAGCATCACCGCGGTGAGGAAGAGATTGTTCAGCAGGAACACAGTTTCGCGCGACGCGGCGCCGCCCAGCTTGCCCTTCGTCTGGATGCGTTCCGAATTGCCGGCAACCAGCATCAGCGTCGTCACGAGCACGATCGCGATGAATGCGAGGAAGTAGTAGCCGATTGCACCCGTCGTGAACGCGTGGACGGACGACAGAATTCCCGAGCGCGTAAGGAACGTCCCGAGGATCGTCAGCACGAACGTGGCGACGCACAGGTTGAGCGTCCACAGCCGGAGCATGTTGCGCCGCTCCTGCACCATTACCGAGTGCAGGTATGCGGTCGCTGTGAGCCAGGGAAGAAAAGATGCATTTTCGACGGGGTCCCAGGCCCAGTAGCCTCCCCAGCCGAGCACCTCATACGACCACCACATTCCAGCGATGATCGCGGCGGAGAGAAATCCCCACGACGTGAGCATCCAGCGCCGTGAAAGGATAGACCAGTCGTTCGATGCCGCCTCGTTAGAGAAAATCGCGCCGAGGGCGAACGCGAAGGGCACCGACATTCCAACGTAGCCGAGGTACAAGAGCGGCGGGTGAACCGCCATGAGATAGTGGTTCTGCAGCAACGTGTTCGGACCTGGTCCGTCTGCCGGCACCGGCGACATCGGCAGAAATGGATCGGCGGGGCCCACGAGCAGAATCGCGAAAAACGCGGCGACCGCCAGAAGCGTCATCACAGCGTACGGAACGAGGTTTCCCGGCCGGCGACGGTGCAGCACCACGACCGCCGCCGAGTAGAGCCCGAGCACCCAGGCCCAGAAAAGAATCGAGCCTTCGAGTGCGCCCCACAAAGAAATGATTGTGAAGAGCAGAGGCGTGGAGCGGCTGCCGACCTGCGCCACGTACGAAACCGAGAAGTCATGCGTGACGAGTGCCACGATCATCGACACGGCCGCGATGCTCACCAGCAGGAAGTTGGCGTAGACCGCGCCGTAAACCAGCTCGAGCCAGTCGAGCCGATTGGTACGGATCGCTACGGGAGTGAGGATGGCTCCGAATGCCACCGCCGCGAGCGATACCAGCAGCGCATTGTGCGCGATCAGACCGATCACTTGGTCGACTGCTGAATGAGCGTCTTGTACTTCTCGTGCGCTTCCTCGCCGGGTTTGGGCGCACGGTATTCGTTCGAGTGCTTCACCATCAGGCCGGTCGCCTCGAACACTCCGCCCGCGCCGACGCGTCCCTCGACGACGACTCCCATGCCGTCGCGGAACATCTGCGGTGGAGCGCCGGTCGAGTGCACCTGCATCTCACGCCTGCCGTCGGTAACACTGAAGCGCAGATCGAGCGTTTGCGCGTCCCATTTTACCGAGCCGGGCTTCACCTGCCCGCCGAGGCGCACGGGCACGCCGACGACGTCGGTGCCCTTCGCCAGCACCTCCTGCGGCGTGAGAAAGAACACCACGTTTTTTTCCAGACCACCGAATAGCAGCCACGCGAATATCGCGACGATTACGGCCGCTCCTCCCAATATCCATGCGCGTTTCATTTGATCCTCTCCCCGCTATGCTCACGTGCCATCCGCTCGTACTCGGCGCCGGCACGTCCGCCCTTTCGGACGAGGCGGCCCAGATATCCGAGGATGACGATCCACGATACCGTGTACGCCGCGATGATGAAGTTCAGATTCGACGCTGCAGTTGTCACTTGCCTCCCATTGCGGCCGCCTCGGCCATATGCTCGACCGCCCGCTCGAGACGGGCGATCTCGTAGCGCTTGCGGATGAAATAGATCATTACGAGCAGCAACGCGATCGCATTCAGCCGCAGACCCATCGTGTACGCCGGATCAAGTGTGGCCGGGCTCGATGGTGGCTGGTGGAGTGTCCGCCACCACTTCACTGACATGTAGACAATAGGCACGTTGAGAGCACCGATCGCCCCGACGGCCGCGCTCCACCGCGCCCGCTGCTGCGCATCGTCGGTGAACGCACGCAAAGCAAGATAGCCGATGAAAATGAGGAACAGCACCAGGGTCGACGTCAGTCGCGCGTCCCAAACCCACCATACGCCCCAGGCCGGGCGCCCCCAGATCATGCCCAGCATCAGCGTGAGTCCGTTGAACGTCGCGCCCACTTCGGCCGCCGACGCGGCGATCAGGTCGTCGTTTTCCTGGCGTCGCCACAGATACTTCACGCTGAAAACGAGCACGACGAAGAACGACAGGAAGGTCATCCACGCCGCCGGAACGTGGACGTACATGATTTTCTGCAAATGCCCCATGTCGGCGTCGGCGGGAGACGTCAGGATGGAATAGGTCTGAGCCGCGATCACGGCGCCGATACTGACGAACCCCAGCCAGATGCTGGTGTGTGGCGGGCGCGCAGGGCGTGGATCGCGCGAACGGTCGGATGAAGAATTCAATTGGCCTTCAGGCTTTCTCGGATGGGTGAAGTCAGTTCGCGTTCAGGCTTCAATGACGTGCTCAAAAGCGAGGAACGTGGCTATCAGGAAAATTAGGTCGTAGGCCACGAGTAGTCGAATCCAGGCGCCCGCTTCGTGCATCACGTCCGCGCCCAGCAGCGCTTTTGACGCCGTGGTGGCCGCGAGCAGGACCGGCACCAGCATCGGGAACAGTAGCAGCGGAAGCAAGACTTCGCGGGCGCGGCTTCGGCTCGCCATCGACGCGTAGAACGTGCCCAGCACCACCAACCCAACGACTCCGAGCGCCAGGACGCCAAGCAACGACGGCCAATCAGCCGGGATCTGAACGCCGAACAGCACGACCCCCGCGACCACGACGATGGCCACCATCAGCGTCAGAAAAATCAGGTTGCCGAGCAGCTTTCCGGCAAAGATCGTCCAGCGCGGCCCGGGATACTGCAACAGCGGTTCGAGCGCACCGCTTTCGAGTTCCACCTGGAACGACCGATTGAACGCGAGCACCCCGGAGAACAGCGTGGCGAGCCACACGGCCCCGACCGCCGCATTGCGCAGAGCCTGTGCGTCGGGTCCAAGAGCCAGGCCGAGAAGAATGAGGATCGTCACGCCGAGCGATGCCACGCTGTTGAACCCGGCCTTTGCGCGGAGCTCGGTGGTGACATCCTTTCTCGCAATGGCGCGCACTCGCCGCCAATCATCTCGCCACGCCATCAGCGCGTCCCCTGAATCGGGGTAGCGTGGTCGCGACCGGCGTCCTCCACGTGCGCGGCTTCAATGCGCCCTTCGACGAGTGTGACCGTGCGATCGAGCATCGCTCTGGCGGGGGCGAGCTCGTGCAGCGCCACCAGCGCCGCACCCCCGGACCGTACGATGCCGGCGATCACGGAGTTCATGAGCTCGACACCCTCGGCGTCGAGATTGCTATACGGCTCGTCGAGCAGAAGAACCCGGGGATTTCGCAGGATGAGCCGCGCGAGCGCCAGCCGGCGCTGCATCCCGGCCGAGAATCCCCGCACGCGATGGCCGGCGGCGTACGCCAGGCCGACGCGTTCAAGGCTGCTCTCGACCGCCGTGTACGGCAATCCCAGCATGTCTGCCGCAAACCACAGGTTCTCGCGTGCCGTAAGGTCATCGTACAAACCCGGCGTGTGCGCCAGGTATCCG
>JBGPOW010000023.1:0-33070 GCA_041488235.1 Binatia bacterium | reverse complement strand
GCGATTGCCGCGATCGACCCCGAGCCCGGCGACGAGATCATCACGACGTCGATCACCGACATGGGCGGCATCGCGCCGATCCTCTACCAGGGCGCGATCCCGATCTTCGCCGACGTCGACCCGGTCACCTTGAACGTCACGTCCGACGCGATCGCGTCGCGCATCACGTCGCGGACGCGCGCGATCATCGCGACCCACCTCTTCGGCAACCCGTGCGACATGCAAGGCATCATGCGGATCGCCGACGCGCACGGCATCCCCGTGATCGAGGACTGCGCGCAGGCGTTTCTCGCGACCGACCACGGCCGCCTCGTCGGCACGATTGGCGCGATCGGCGCCTTCAGCCTGCAGCAAGGGAAGCACATGACGACCGGCGAAGGCGGCATCGTCGTGACCAATGATCCGAAGCTGGCGCGCTGGATGACGCTCTTCAGCGACAAGGCCTGGGGCTACGGCGATCCCAAGCCCGATCACTACTTTCTCGCGCTCAACTATCGAATGACCGACCTCCAAGGCGCCGTCGCGCGCGCGCAGCTCGCGAAGCTCGACGGCGTCGTCACGCGCCGTCGCCGCACCGCCGAGCAGATGACCACGCTCCTCGCCGGCACGCCGGGTCTCACGTTGCCGCGCGCGCTGCCCGACGCGACGCACGTCTACTGGAAGTATCCGCTGATCGTCGATCCGGCGGTCATCGAGGGCGGCAGCGACGCGCTCGGCGCGGCCCTCAAAGCGAACGGCGTCTTCTGCGCGCCGCGCTACATCCAGAAGCCGGCGTTCCAGTGCCAGGTGTTCACCGACCGCAAGACGTTCGGCAAGAGCCAGTTCCCGTACTCGCACCGCGAGCGCGAGGACGGCACGAAGATCGTCTACGACCCCGCCGAGTACCCGGGCACGATGCAGGGCCTCGAGCGTGTCGTCGTGCTGCCGTGGAACGAGCTCTACACCGACGAGCACGTCCACTTCATCGCCCGCGCCGTCCAGGCCGCCGTCACGAAGCTCGCCGCGCGCCCGCGGGCCGCGCGTGCCACGTCGGCGCAGGCGAGCGCGTGAAGAAGGATCATCGTTTCTCGTGACCGACAGCCGCCAATTCGCCGTCTTCTCCTGCGACCTCGACACCGTCGATCGCCACTTGCAGGGGTACGGCATCGAGGACCTGCCGGCGTGCGACCGCATCTATCGCACGGCGGTGCCGCGCCTCCTCGAGCTGCTCGACGAGCTGCGCGTCCCCGGGGTCTTCTTCTTCATCGCCCGCGACGCCGAGCGGGAGGCGCCGCTCCTGCGGCAGATGGTCGCCGCCGGCCACGAGGTCGCGAGCCATTCGATGACGCACCCGCAGCCGTTCCGCACGCTCGCCGACGACGCGCTCGCCGAGGAGGTCGACGGCTCGCGCGCACGCCTCACGGCGGCGAGCGGCAGCGAGGTGATCGGCTTCCGCGCCCCGGCGTGGGACGTCGACGATCGCGTGCTCGGCCGCATCGCCGCCGCCGGGTACCGTTACGACGCATCGATCTTCCCGACGCCGGTCCTGATCGCGAGCCGCCTCTCGGCATACCGCCGCAGCGCCAACAAGGGCTCCCTACGAGGGCGCGCGATCTTCTCGATGGACCTCGTCGGCCACGCCTTCGCGCCGGCGCTGCCGCACGAGGCGAGCGCCGCGACGAACATCACGGGTGCGCGCGGACTCGTCGAGTTCCCGATCTCGGTGACGCGGTGGCTGCGGCTGCCCGTGTACCACACGTTCCAGTACTTCGTGCCGCCGCGCCTCTTCGCGCGCGGCGTGCGGTCGCTGCTGCGCTCGGGACGCCCGGTCTGCTACGAGTTCCACGCCGCCGATCTCCTCGACCTCGCGAGCGACGACGTCGATCCGCGCATGGATCGTCACCCCGGGATGCGCCTGCCGTTGGAACGGAAGCGCGCGCTGCTGAAGGACACGCTGGCGACGATCGCCCGCGAGCGCCGCGTGGTCACGTATCGCCAGGCGCTCGACGAGCAGCTCCATTGAGGGCGAGGGAATGACGGGTCTGGGGCCGAAAAAGCTACGCATGGGCATCGTCGGATGCGGTGCCGTGGTGACGTTGCACCACCTGCCGGCATTCAAACGCTGCGACCGCGTCGAGCTCGTCGCGCTCGCGGATCGCGACCGCGCCTGGGCCGCGAAGGTCGCGCCAAAGGCGGGCGTCCGCGAGGTGTACGACGACTTCGCCGCCATGATCGGGCGCGTCGACGCCGTCTTGCTGGCGACGCCGAACACGACGCACGCCGCCATCGCGTGCCCGCTGCTCGAAGCCGGCGTGCACGTGCTGTGCGAGAAGCCGATGGCGACGACGTCCGCCGATGCCGAGCGCATGTTCGCGGCGTCGGCACGAGGCGGCGGCCGGCTCATGGCGGCGCACAGCGCGCGCTTCAACGCCAACGTCACGATGCTGAAGGACCTGCTCGCGGCCGGATGGATCGGCGATCTGCAGGAGATGTCCGGCGGGCTGGGAAGCGCGTACGACGTCGCGGAGCGCCGCACCGAGTTTCGTCGCGAGCCCGGCCTCGCCGGCGGTGGCGTGCTGGTCGACCTCGGGATCCATCTCATCGACGTCGCCGTGTGGCTCGCCGGCTCGTCTCCGATCTCGGTCGAGTACGATGCGAGTTGCGCCGATGGCTGGTGTCTCGAAACCGACTGCGACGTCGCGATCGAGTTTCCGCGTGGCGCCTGCGCCAACTTGTCCGTCAGCTACACGCATGGTCCGGATCCGACGTTCACGGTGCGCGGCACGGCTGGCTGGGCATCGGCGTCGCTGTACGTACCGTCGCAGCTGACGCTCTTCAGCCGGCGCGCGCGCATCTGTCGACGATCGGGCGTCCAGCGGTTGATGCTCGACGACCGCCCGCCATACGAGCGCCAGCTCGAGCACTTTGCCGACGCGATCCTCACCGGCCGCGACTTCGTCGTCCGAACGGACGAGGTGCGCACGGACCTCGACATCATCGAGCGCTGCTACGAAATCGACCGACGGCGTGCCGAGGCCACGCACGGTGCACTCTCCGCGGCGGCGGACGCGATCGCGGAAGGAACCGGCACATGACACCGCGGATCCGCGCGCTCGTCACCGGTAGCGACGGCTTCATCGGGTCGCGGCTCGTCGGCCGTCTGCTGCGCGACGGCATCGACGTGTGCGCGCTCGTTCGCCGCGGTCTCGTTGCGAAGCGCTCTCCGAACGGCGATCGTCGTGCCTCGGACGCTGCGCTGCTCGAGCGCCATCGCGGCGACGTCTGCGACCGGCGCGCAGTCGAGCGCGCGGCGGAAGACTGTGACGTCGTGTTTCATTGTGCGTGGGGCGGCGCCTCGCTGCAGGACGCCCGTCTCATCAACGTCGAAGGGACGCGACACGTCATTGAGGCGGCGGCGCGCGCCGGCATCCGCCGCGTCGTGCATTTGAGCTCGATGGCCGTCCACGGCTACCGCTTTCCGGAGACACTGACCGAGGACTTTCCGCTCACGACGGGCGGCGACGCGTACTCCATCAGCAAGGCCGAGGGTGAGAAGGTCGCGTTCGCGACCGGCGCCGCGACAGGCGTCGAGGTGGTCGCGCTCAGGCCGAGCCTCGTCTACGGGCCACGGTCGCCGTTTTGGCTGATCTCGTACTTCGAGCGGACGAAGAACGAGCAAATCACGCTGATCGACGACGGCTCGGGTTTGGCGAATCTGGTCTGGGTCGACGACGTCGTCGAGGCGATGCTGATCGCGTGGCAGCGTCCGAGCGCCGCGGGCGAAGCGTTCCTGATCTCCGGCGCTCATCCCGTCACCTGGCGCGAGTACATCGGCCGCTTCGCCCGCATGTGCGGGAAACCGCTGCCGCCGAGCGTCCCGGCGTGGCGCGCCAAGCTCGAGGCGCCGTGGCGGCGCGTCTGGGGAACGCTCACACAGCGGCCCCGCGGCCTTTCGGGGATGGATCTCACGCTGATGCCGAACCGCACCACAGTCTCGATCGAAAAGGCGAAGCGCGACCTCGCGTATGCGCCCGCATTTTCCTTCGACGATGGCATGCAGGCGTGCGAGGCGTGGCTGCGGCAGCAGGGTTACTTGCCGCCGCTCGCGGCGAGCGCCTGACCGCCACGCCGGCGCACGTTTCGGCGATAGTGAGCGCGGTGGTTTGACGCTATGATCGAGAGGATTCGTCCATCAGGCCACGCACTTGGCTGAGGTTCTGACACGTGCCGATATCGTCGACTGCAACGGCATACGCCGGTGAGGAAGCCACGGACCGGCCCATCGCGGGATCGCGCCCGCCCGAGACGCATCGCAGCGTCGACGTGCTCGGCGTGCCGTTCGCGGCGCTCTCATGCGACGAGGCGATCGCGTCCATCCGCGAGATGGTGCGCGGCACGGGTGCGCACCGAGTCGTGCTCGCGAACGCGCATACGCTGAATCTCGCCGCGCGCGACCCGGCGTACCACGAGGCGCTTCGCACCGCGTCGCTGGTGCTTCGCGACGGCGTTGGCGTCGAGATCGCCTCGCGCCTTCGCGGCCGGCGCCTCGAATACAACTTCGTCGGCACCGACTTCGTCCCGCTGCTGCTCGCGAGGATCGCCGATCCGCAGCTGCGCGTTTTTCTGTTCGGCGCAGCGCCCGGTGTCGCGGCGACGGCGGGCGAGGCGGTGCGGCGACTGTCGCCGGCGATCACGATCGTCGGCACAGCCGACGGGTACGGCGACTTCGAGGAGGTCGCGCGGCGCGTGCAGTCGTCGGGCACCGACGTCCTGCTGGTCGCGCTCGGGAATCCGCTCCAAGAGCAGTGGATCGCGACGCACGTGGCGGAGCTCAACGTGCGACTCGCCGTCGGCGTCGGCGCATTGCTGGACTTCCTGGCGGGCCGGGTCCCGCGAGCGCCGCATTGGGTCCGGGCGCTGCGCTGCGAATGGGTGTACCGCTTCTGCCTCGAGCCCGGTCGCCTATGGCGACGCTACCTCATGGGCAATGCGGAATTTGTCTGGCGCGTCGCGCGAACGTCGCGGGTGGAGCGGCGATGAGCAGCGACCCCGTCCGGATCCTCGCGCAGCGGCAGGGATCGCTCGGCCGCGAGCGCGCGCTGCACGAGCTGTGGCGGCGCGTGGACGCGAACGGTTGGCTCGCCGCCGCCGCGCCGCGCGTCGTCGTTCATGTCGGGCAGCGCTGGCGCTCCGATCTCGTCTTCGCGACGGCGCAGTCGCTCGCGCGCACGCTCGCGGCGCGGCTCCCGTCCGTTCCGATCGAAATCTCCGATCCGGGCATGCCGCGCGACAACGCCGCGCCCGTCGAGGGCGAGCCGACAATCACGATTGCCGGCGTCGCGGCGCACACGCTGCGCGTCCTCGAGCGCTGGTTCGAGCCGTTCTTTCTCGTGACCGTCACCGGCGCGGGTCCCGACGTGGCGACACGGATGTCCGCCGTCCTCGACGCACAGGGCGAACCGCTTTGCCGTCTCGACGGCACCTTGCCGCCGCCGACCGCCGCCTACGAGGCGCACCGGCTGTTCGCCTCGGATCTCGTCGTCGCCTGCACGACGGCTCGCCAGGCCGATCCCACGTCGGAGGCATGCTGGGTCGCCGGCACGAGCGACGTCGCGGTCGAGATCGCGCTCTTGCGGGCGAGCGGCTGCGATCCGTCGCAGATGCCGTACGTGCGGATGTTATCCGCACACGAGGTGCTGCCGGGCGTCGAGGTGGACGGCGTCCTCCCGGAGCTCAGCGGCTACGTCGGACCGGCGTGGCGCGCGGAGGTGCACGCGGCGCGGCGGCGGCTCGCGACGTCGCAACACGCGGTGGTAGAGGACGTCATCGCGGTCCGCCGCAACCTGAAGCGCATTCCGCCCGCCGTGCGGCGACGGTTGGCGAACTGGAAGCGGGGCAGTGGGTGAAAGCGTCGCACGGGCTCACGACGAACTTCCTCTTCTTGATGGCGAGCAACGTGCTCTCGCCCGTCTTCTCGATGGTGCTGGTGCTCGCCATCAGCCATCTCCAGGGCGTCGAGATGCTCGGCAAGTACTCGCTCGTCATGACGGTCTTCATCGTTGGCCAGTCGTGCGCGACCCTGGGGCTCTCGATCATCATCACGCGCGAGGTTTCAAAGACGCCGCAGCTCGCCGGACACTATTTTTTGAACGCGTGCGCGCTCACGGGAGCATTGATCGCGCTGGCGCTCGTCGCGCTCGTACCGGGCGTGTCGGCGCTGCTGCACGACGCGGAGATGCGCGTCGCGATCGCGCTCACGCTGCTGTCGCTGCTGCCGTCGGTACCGATGGCGTACGGCGAGGCGGTACTGCTCGCCTTCGGACGCGCCGGCGACTACGTGACAGTCGGCCTCGCCGAGAACGTCGCACGCGCCGGAATCGGGACGTTGCTCGTCTTCGCGGGCTACGACGTCGCGGCGATCGCGGCGGCGCTGCTCGCCATGCGCATTCTCGCGTCGATCGCCCTCGTGCTCGTGCTGCGGCACCGCGGCGTGGCCTTCGCGGCGCACTTCGACCGCACGCTCTGGCGTGATCTGATCGCCCAGGTGCCTATCCTCGGCTCGATCCCCATCGTGAATCAGATCTACGCGCGGTCCGACATTCTTCTTTTGACCTCGCTCGGCTCGTGGCGCGACGTCGGGCTCTACAGCGCCGGGTTGCGCTTGATCGACCTCGCGCGAACGCTGCCAATGGCCTATTCGAAGGCGATCTATCCGATCCTGTCGCGCCTCTACGGCCAGCGCGGCGACGACTTCTCCGCCGCGAGCCGGCGCTTCGTGCGGCACGGGCTCTTGTTGGTAACGCCGCTCACCGTCGTCCTCTGCGGCTGCTCACCGGTGCTTATCACGGCTTTTTACGGGCCGTCCGTCGCCGGCGGCGAGCCGAGCCTCGCCATGCTCTCATGGACCCTCATTCCGCACACGATCGCCTGCGTGCTCGCGCAGGCGCTCTTCGCCGCCGGCCGGCAAGCGATCGATTTGCGGGTGAACATCATCTCGACCGTGCTGAGCATCGCCGCCAACGTCACGCTGATTCCATGGTTCGGGGCGACCGGTGCCGCGATGGCGATGCTTCTGTCGATGAGCGTCTACGCGAGCCTGCAGTACTTCTGGACGAAGCACCACGTCGTCGACCCGCGGGCGATCGACTGCGTCGCGAAGACGGCCGCGGCCACGCTGGTGGGCACCGCGGTGACGGCGGCGCTCTTGCGAGCGAATCCGATCGTCGCCGTTGCAGCCGGCCTCGCCGTCTACGGTGCCGCCATCGTCGCCGCCGGTCTGGTCACGCGTGAAGAGCTCGACGGCTGGCGCACGCAGATCGAATCCGTTCGCGCCCGCTATCTGTGGGGGGTGCGCTGATGGCGGTAGCCGAGACGATATCGCGGCAGAGCAGCCGCCCGTGGGCGCGATTGCAAACGATTCCCGCCAGCGTCTGGGCGATCGGTGGCGGCTCGTTGCTCGGCTACCTCGTCCTCACGGTCGCCAAATGGCCGACGCGCTGGTTGATGTTCATGCTCGCCGGCGTCGTTGCGGTCGTCGTGATCGCCGCGGGCCAGATGCGACGTCAGCTGACGACGTACTTCGTGATCGCGCTGTCGATCAACGTGCACTACTACCTGACGCAGCCCGAGCCGCTCATGTACATCGGCATCTCCGGACCGATGTGGTTCTCGATCCCGCTCGTCCTCCTTCCCGCAGGGGCGCTCGCCTTCCTGGCGATCCTCGACGCGATCGCCGGTCGCGCGCGACTGCGCCTGCGGTTCCCGATGACGACGCTCGGCCTGATGGTTCTCACGACCGCGGGAATCGCCACGCTGCATTCGGCACAACGCCGGTTCGGTGTGTACGCGGTCGTCGAGATGGCGCAGTACTTCTTGATTTATCTCGTCGTGCTCAACACCGTGCGCACGAAGTCGGATGTCGCGATGGTGATCCGGCTGCTCATGTTCACGCTCGGCGTCCAGTGCGTGATATTCCTCCTTCAGACTGGGACCGGCGCCACGTTTACCGCGACCGGCCAGATCTCGCGCGCGACCGACTTCGGCCTCGTACGCGCGAGCGGCACGGTCGGCACGACCCCGTCGGGCTATGCGATGTTCATCGAGCCACTGCTGTTCACGGCGTTCGCGCTGTGGCGCACGCGCGACTCGGGGATGTCGCGCCGTGTGACGGGGGCGCTCGCGGCCGTTGCCAGCGTCACGCTCGTGCTCACCCTCAACCGGACGTCGTGGATGACGCTGATCCTCGGCTGCGCGATCGTCGAGCTGCTCGTCCGCCGGCGCGGCATCGCTCGCCCGCTGTCGGCGCGTATGCTCGTCACGATGGCGGCCGTCGTCGTGATGGCGGCGATCGTCGTCATTCCACTCATCGTCCCACGCCTGCACGCGGACCACAGCGATGATTGGAACATCCGCAAGAACTTGATCCAGATCGCGATCAGCATGATCGCACACAACGCGATCCTCGGCGTCGGCCCGGGCGCCTATCCGTTCCACATCCGCGAATACGCGACGAGCGGGACCTCGTGGCTGTGGGTCGTCCATAATGAGTATATGCTTATCTGGGCGGAACGTGGCCTGCTGGGGTTCCTCGCATGGCTCGCGTGGATGCGAGGCGGTTTTCGACAGGCGCTGGCGGCGAGTCGCACGAGCGAGCGACGCTTCCAGGCGCTCGGAATCGGCTGCGCCGCGGCCCTCATCGGCCTCTGGTGGGAATACACCCTCAACATGTGGCCGCCGTACTCGTGCTACGCGCTCTTGTGGTTCCTGTTCGGGCTGCTCGTTGCGGGCAACGACATCTACGCGCATGCAGAAGCGCCCGCGGATGCCGAGCGGGCGTCCGCCGACCTGCCGCTGCGCGCGACGGCCTGAGATGCTGAAGCTCGGTGTCGTCACGCGGGGCGGTGTGCGGCGTCCGCGCACGTTGTTCGGACGGCGGCGGTACGTGAGCTTGCTCCTTCTGCGCGAGCTGGCCCACGACCCCGCAACCAGCGCCGACGACTACGACCGCCTCGCGGGACACGCCTGCATGCCAAACGGTGTCTGGAAGCTGACGCGGCATGGCCGGCTGAGCCTGCTCGATGCCGCGGTCGTCGAGGTTCTGCGTCACCGTCACCCGGCGGGTAACACGCTCACCGTGTGCGACCTCGCAGCGTCCACGGGAGCGACCAGCGTCGATTTCTTCCGCGCGCTCGCGCCGCATTTCGACGTCCGGTTCACGGCGAGCGACCTCTACCGCGACGTCGTGGCGGTGCGCAGTCGCCGCTGGCCGGCAGCGATCGTGTTCGACGGCTCGGGCGAGGAGATCCAGTACGTCTTCGGCCCCTTCGTGTTGCCGCGCGCGCCCGCCGAGTCAGCGGCCTATCCGATCAACCACGCGCTGAGAGCCGTCCTTCGATCGCGTCTCGCGCCTGCCGCGCGTGCGGTTCTCGACTCGGTCGATCTGAAGGCGCTCGGTCCGTTCGAATCCGTCGACGTCGCGGGCTACGAGGTCGTCAAGCTGCCGACACTCACGCGCGACACGCTCGCGGCGATCGCCGCGCGGAACGGCTTCACGTTCGAAGAGTGGAACGTTCTCGAGCCGCTGCCGGCGCGCGCACACGTCGTCCGAGCAATGAACATTCTGATGCCCGAGCACTTCTCCGACGAGGCCCGCGCGCGCGCGATCCGCAACTGCGTCGCGGCGGTCCTTCCGGGAGGACTCTTCATCGTCGGCTCCTCGCCGACGGCGGAAGCGGCGACGATCAAGGCATCCGTGTATGCCGTCGAGGAGGGGCAGCTCGTTCGATTGCGCTCGCTGAACGACGGCTCCGAAATCGACGCCCTCGTCGCGAGAACCTACCGCGTCGTCGATGCGGCGCCAGACCGCGGCAAACCGGCCGCGCTCGCGGCACGGGCGGTCACGCGATGAACGCGGCCGAGAGCCGCCGCGCGCTCGCGCCGCGCGTTCGTGACGCTGCGCCGTCCGTCGAGGAGGCGGCGCACGAGATGCCGGCGGCGACAGTGCAGAGAAAACGCCTCGCGTACTTCATCAACTGCTTCCCGAACTACATCGAGGCGATGATCTACCGCGAGGTCACCGCGCTCCGCGCCCGTGGCTACGACGTCGTCACGTTCTCGATCCGCCGCCCAGCGGACGCCGAGGTGCCGGAGGAGGCGCGGGCGCTGGCGGTGACGACCCGCTACATCCTTCCGGTCCGCCCATGGCGACTCGCCGCCGCTCACGTGCGCGCGCTCCTCGCGAGTCCCGGACGGTACACGCACGCGCTCGTGACGGTGGTAGGCGGCACGCACGAGCGATTCCGCGATCGGTGGCGGAGCCTCTGCCATTTCGCCGAGGCGGTCGTGATCGCGCCCGAGGTGAAGCGACTCGGGATCGAGCACATGCACGCGCACTGGGCCGTCGGCGCCGCGACGTGCGCGATGGTCGTGTCACGGCTCCTCGACGTTCCATTCACCTTTACGGCGCACGCCTACGACATCTGGCTCGATCGGCTGCTCCTTCCCGAGAAGCTGCGCGCCGCGGACACAATCGTGACCTGCACCGATTACAACCGTCGCCACCTGATCGACGCGTACGGCACGCCCGCAGAGAAAGTCCGCGTCGTGTACCACGGCCTCGACCTCGAACGCTTCCAACGCCGCGCCCGCCCGGCGAACACTACGCCGATGATCTTGTCAGTCGGACGGCTGGTCGAGCAGAAAGGGTACGAGGACCTTCTCTACGTGTGCGCGGATCTCGTGCGCCGCGGTCAAGCCTTTACGTGCGAGATCATCGGTGACGGTCCGCTACGCGGGCGGCTCGAGCGGCTCATTGACGAGCTCGGTTTGCAGAGCGTCGTCCGCTTGCCCGGACGGCTGGTCGGCGACGGCGTGCTCGATTGCTACACCCGCGCCGACGTGTTCGCGCTCTTCTGCGTCGAGGCGAGCGACGGCGATCGCGACGGCATTCCGAACACGATGATCGAGGCGATGGCGATGGAGCTGCCCGTCGTCTCGACGCGCTACTCCGGAGTTCCGGAGCTCGTCATCGAGGGCACGACCGGGGTCCTCGCAGATTGCGGCGACCGCCGCACGCTGGCGGACGCGCTCGCCCGCTTGCTGGGGCGACCCGAGCTCAGAGCTGCGATGGGCAGCGCCGGCAGACAGCGAGTGATGCGCGATTTCGCGACTGCCGCGTGCCTGGCGAAATTGGAGCGCGTCTTCGCGACCGACCCAGATCGCGCGGCAGTCGCCCCATGATCGTCGCCGCCACGGACGAGCAACGCCCGCTCGTATCGGTCGTCGTGCCGGCGTACAACTCCGCGCGCTCCATCGAGCGTTGCCTCGCAGCCCTCGCGTCGCAGGAGACGCAGCATCCCTTCGAGGTGCTCGTCGTCGACTCGGGAAACGACGACACGTGCGCGCGCGCCGAGCGCGCGCTCCCAGCCGTCAGGCTCGTGCGCTTGCCGATGCGCGCCGTCGCACCCGTCGCGCGCAACGCCGGCGCACGAGAGGCGCGTGGCGAGATTCTCGCCTTCATCGACAGTGACGCCTACGCCGCCGATGCCTGGATCGACAACGTCGTGCGTGCTGCCGCCACCGGTTACGACTTGATCTGCGGATCGATCGCCAACGCGAATCCGCACTCTGCCGTCGCGCGCGCGGAGCAGTTGATGATGTTCAACGAGTTTCTTCCGGATTTGCCGACGGCGCCGTCGTGGTTCGCGCTCTCCGGCAACATGGTGCTGTCGCGACCGAGTTACGACCGATTCGGCCCTTTCGTCGGCGTCCGTGCCGCAGAGGACGTCGTGTTCTCACGCCGTCTACTGGCGGCGGGCGGCCGCGTGCTCTTCTATCCCGCGCTGTGCGCGTTTCACGACAATCGCACCCGCTTGCGGCCGTTTCTCCGTAACCAGTTCATCGTCGGCAAGCACACCGCGATCGCGCGTCGTCTCGTACGATTCGCGGATACCGACCGCTATTGGCTCTTCGTCGCGCTGCTGCCGATCGCGCCGATCGCGAAGCTCGCGAAGATCGCCGTGCGCATGCTGCGCCGCAAGCCGCGCCATCTGCTCATGCTCGCACGCGAGTTGCCGCTCTTCGTCGCGGGCCTCTGTGCGTACAGCGCTGGCATGAGCGCGGGCGCGTTGAGTCGGGTGGCGAGGACTAACGGTGGTGCCGCGTACGAGTGCGCAGCGCTTGGCGAAAGCGCGCGCGGCGTTGAGTCCAAGTGAGCACCGCGGGGGCCGACCGACCACGCGTGCGTGTGCCCAAATTGTCGCGCATGTCAGGTTCTCGCCAGGAGAACGCCTGGGTCCGAGCGAGGGCCATGCGTTCCACGTCGCGCCGTGCTAGGCACGCCGTTTGGATATACGAGAGGCGCGCCTGTTCCCACGGTGCGCGGTCGCTTCGCACGGCACGAACCGCGTCGAGTCGCAAGCCAAAACCACACACGGGGTCATGGACTTATGCTACATCACACCGCATCTCTGGATACCTCCAATCGCCCAAGATCGACGCACATTTGGCGGCGCTGCACGGATCATGCAGTGCCGCCACGGCTGACGGCTTGGATCGGCGCCGCGCTCGTACTCGTGCTCGCGACCGCCCACGCGCACGCCGCGACATATTACGTCGATCCGCAGAGCGGCTCCGACACCAACGACGGCAGCTCGACCGGCACCACGTGGGAGACGATTCCCGGAACGCGCACGAAGGACAATACGGCGTTCCTACGCACGCAGTGGGGCACGGTCAGTCAGTCGAAGAAGATCGCGTGCGGTGACACCGTGCTCCTCCGCGGCGGCGCGACGCATTCCGTAGCGACGGTTACGAACGGCGGCGCCGTGCGCATCGACCCGTCGTACTACGCCAACACCTGCACGGCGCAGAGCCCGATCACGATCGAGGTCGCGACGAGCGGGCAATGGTCGGGCTCGAGCGGTGCTTTTACGATCGACGGCACCGGCATGCTCGTCACGTCGGTCAACTATCAGAACGCCGACGGCACCTGTAAGTCCGGCGGCTATTGCGGTCTCGTCGCGATCGAGAACCTCGACGGAATCATTTTCACGGGACTCTCGGACGCCCAACGCATCGTCCTCACCAACGTGCAGGCGAGCGGCATCGCCGGCGCCAAGACGTCGGGCCTGATCGTCCAGGGTAAGGGCCCGACCGTCGGCAAGCACATCCAGCTCGGATGGCTCGATATCTCCAACAAGAGCGCATACGACAACGGCTACGGGATCGACATCACGGAGCTCGGGCTTTCGTGGGTCCACGACGTGAAGATCCACGACTGGGCGGGCGGCGGTGTCGAGACCTCTCTACAAACGACGTGGCACAAGGTCCATGGCCTCACGTTGGAGAACGTCAGCGTCACGAGCGCGGGCAATCGCAGTCTATTGAGCTACCCCGTATCGGACGGCTTCTACTTCGCGGGTGCGGAGTTTGACGACGCGCGCGGAAGCGGCGGTCTCTGGTGTCTGAACTGTACGTCCGGTGACAACTTCGCTGACGGTCTCAACGCGTACGGATCGAACAGCGCCGGCGGCCCGGGTCAAAACACTGATGGGCTGACGCGGTTGCGCGACAGCGCGTTCTTCGGAAACGGCCGCAACACCGCGCTGGCCCTTCCAGGGGCCGGCGCGCTCGTCGGATACGGAATGGAGTCCGCCGGCGACGACGGCGATCCGCTGCTGAACGGCTCACGCAACGCGCTGCCCGAACAGACGATCGTCTCGATCCGAACGCGCTACTACAACAATCGTCTCGGCGGTCTACAGATGCCGCACGGGTGCGGGTCGCGTTACTCGTGGCACGACACCTTCTTCCGCGCCGGCGGCGGCGAGAATTACACGCAGGCGATCATGATCGAGCTTCCCGCCGATTCGATGGGACTCTACAACACGATCGTTGACAACGGCTCGAGCGGCATGCCGATCACGTTCGGCATTGCGGGCGGTGGCCGCGCCGAGGATGCGAACAAGACGGCGCCCGTCTTCATGAACACGCTGGTGCGCGGATCCAGCGCGTCACGTCAGATCTCGCACTTCATGACCCGGTGCACTCCGGACAACGGCGTGACCTGGGGCGCGCCCTGCGCCAACGGCGGATGCAGCGGCAATGAAACCTGCCGGACGGACTACGATCCGGCACACATCAACTGCGGATCGTGCCCCGGACAAACGGTCGGTGATACGCCCGGATTCTTGGTCGGGCACGGCAACGTCGTCGGCACGCAATCGACGCAGTTCGTGTCGACGGGCGGCAGCTGCGACACCGTCTACACCGAGCACTGTGTCGGCGGCTCGAGCAACGCGACGACCTGCTCCACCGATCTTCAGTGCCCGGGCGGCCGCTGTTACGGCGATCCGGTGGCGTCGAAGTTCGCCGCGTGCGATCTGCGGCTGCAGTCGAACAGCCCTGCGATCGACCCGCCGAACGCGCTGTACGTGCTGCGCGCGGTCGGGTCCGGTAACGGCTCCTCGACGATCAGCGTGAAGGCGGGCACGCCCGAGCCGGAGCAGGTGCAAAACCCGCCGATCAGCGGTTCGAACTATGCAACGATCGGCGGCGGTCTCAATTGGGGCGCCCGCCCGCACATCGGTGATCCGCGCACCTACTTCGTCGGTCCGCAGATGCACCCGTGGGCGAAAGGCGACATCATCCAGATCGTCGGCAGCTGCACGAACGGCGCGGCACGATACGGCGCCGTTGGACGGGCGCAGATCGTCAGCATGACGTCCAACTCGATCACGGTGAACGACACGTGCACGTGGGCGGACGGCGCGGGCGTACACTGGCCCTGGAACGGCAACGGTCCGGACATGGGCGCCTTCGAGTTCGGTCTCGGCGGCCCAGGGGCGATTTCAGCACCGACGCTTCTCTCGGTGGATCCCGTCCAGCCGTAAAAGACAGGGTTTCGCAACCGCCGAGCGTCGTGCTCTGATACTCGGCACGTGCGCACCACGTTGGGTCCGGCGGTATGAACGAGTCCAGGTACTGGCAGGGTGAGGTGCGGCCCGCGGGCGTGCGCGCGGCGGCCGCACCCGTCACCGCACCGAGCCCTACGACGGGCCGTGCGCCGCGACCGGCGGCGACGTTGCGACGCGACCAGGCAGACGACGCCGCGGGCTTTCGCAGCCTCGATCTCGCCTATGACTCGCGTCGCAACAACTTCGGCTTTTTGCGGTTCTTTCTCGCGACGATGGTGATCTGGTCGCACAGCTATGCGCTGTCGGGCAGACCAGCTGATCCGGTGTGGGCGCTTTCCGGACAGATCGACGGCGGCAGCGTCGCCGTCGACGGCTTCTTCGTCCTGAGCGGATTTCTCGTCACCCAA
This sequence comes from Binatia bacterium, assembly GCA_041488235.1. GTDB lineage: Bacteria > Desulfobacterota > Binatia > UTPRO1 > UTPRO1 > DP-19. Next base: position 17,769 of record JBGPOW010000023.1, on the reverse strand, counting down.
AGCTGGATGCAGCAGCCGGCGCTGCGTGCTTTCGCCATCAAGCGACTCCTGCGCATCGTACCGGCGCTCGTCGTCGCGACGATGTTCGGTGCGTTCCTGATCGCGCCCCTCGCCGCGACCGTGCCCGTCGCCGACTACTTCCGTTCCGCCGAACCGTGGTTGCACTTCGTCGGCGTCCCGCTGAATCGTTACCTGTTCATTCCGTCGGCATTCCCCGACAACCCGTATCCCCACCTCCTGAACTCGCCGTTGTGGTCGTTGCGCTACGAGCTCTTCTGCTACGCGCTGCTCGGCGTGCTCGGTGCGCTGTGCGGGCGGCAACTGGGGCGGGCCAGCATCGCGCTCTTCGTCGTCTCGTGGCTCGCGTATCTCTGCGTGCCGCGATCCGTATCGCCGCTCTCGATCCTGTCGCAGACTCCGCGCCTCGTCGCGTGCTTCTCCGTGGGGATGATCCTGTTCGCGTACCGAAGGCAGATCGCGTTGACGCCGCGGTGGGCACTCGCTGCCGGGTTCGCCGTCACCGTGACGTTGGTCTTCGGCGGACTCAGGTCCACGCTGCCGTGGGCCGGCGGATATCTCTTGATCTATTTCGTCTGCCTGAACGGTCTCCGGCTCGAGAATTTCGCCCGCCATGGAGATTTCTCGTACGGCCTATACATCTTCGCGTGCCCGATCCAGCAGCTGCTGATTCATCGCCTCGGAACGCAGCTGCCGGTGGCGGTGTTCTTCGTGCTCGCGTATCTGCCGACGCTCGTCCTCGCGGTGCTCTCCTGGCATCTGATCGAGGCTCCGACACTGCGACTGAAGAAGACCGTGGCGGGGCGGCGTTGAGGCCCAGACGTGTCGCATCATCATCGGCCGCAACGAGTGAGAGTGTCTACGCGCTGCTTGCATACCATTCAGGAGATGCACTTTTCGCGTGAACCGTTGGAGATGATCTGCGTCGACGGCCACTCGACCGATAACAGTAGCGCGCGAGCCGCGGCGTTTGGCGCGTACGTTCTCGAGCTGACGGGCGGGGCGTGGGTGCAACGCCGGGTATCGCGCTACGCATGATTCCGCCGGGCCGTGCATCCGACCGAGCGGCCGCATTCCGGAGGCTGCTCGGCTCCGTCGCGTTGTTGTTAATCTCGAGCCTTCTCACGATTGCGGCCGGAGAGGTCGTGCTTCGACTTACGCGCGGCGATCATCGGTACTTTCCGCACGACCCGAACGCAGTCTCCGTCTTTTACCCCTCAGAGGATCTGACGCCGGGTATTTCGGGCGTCTCCTATTTTTCGACGAACGTGTTCGGGTGCCGCGGGACTGATCCCGACGGCGAGCGTCATCGTTTGTTGGTAGTCGGCGGCAGCACGACGGCATGCACCGCGCTCGACGATTCGAAGGCATGGCCGGCGCTCGTGATGCAACTCGTGAACGCTCGAGTCCGCGATCCGAAATTCTTGTGGGTGACAAACAGCGGAATCGATGGCGTCAACAGCCGGCATCACATCATGCACGCACGATATCTCGTCCCGCAGATTCCTCGACTGGATCATGTGCTGATCTACGCGGGCCTAAACGACCTCGGATCGTGGCTGTTCCACGATCAGTATGATCCCCACTACCTTGCGAATCCCGACAACATCGCGAGCACCATCGGCGAAAGTTTCCGCGTCAGCAACTACACGAGCGCCGACGCGCCATGGTACAAGCACTTGGAGCTATGGAAGCGGGCGTCGATGATCAAAGCCGCATATCTTACGCGGAAGCAGAAGCAGCATCGACGCAATGGCATCGTCGAGGACGAGCGGATGTCGTGGCTGGTCTCTGCACGCGAGGAACGGCGACGTGCGGAAAAGATCCTCGTGCCACGCGCCAAGCTAGACACGCTTCCGGCAGCCCTGGATGGATACGAAAGAAATCTCGAGTCGATCGTCGATTTGGTCAGGCATGCCGGGGCCGAACCGATCTTCATGGCGCAGGCGGTACACTACAAAGACCTCGCGCCAGAAGAAAGGCAGCGCTTGTGGATGGGCTCGCTCGATGATGGATCGAGGTACGTCGACGAAGATCAAATGCAGAGCTTCATGGACGCTTACAATGCACGAATGAAGCATGTTGCAGACTCACATCAGGTGGCGTTCATCGACCTCCCCACGATGCTGCCGAGCAAACACGGAATGTTGTACGACGACTGCCATTTTACCGAAACAGGATCGAGCGCGGTCGCAGATATAGTTGCGACGTTCTTGCTTGACCGTGTCTACACCGAAACACGCGGATGAGACGGGTCGAGATCGTTCTGGCATTTCGCCGACGCCGCGAAGGCGTTAGAGTGCCATCATAGGAAACTATGGGATGCTGTCCCTCCTGAAAGAACTCTGGGCGTTTCTGCGCGTGCGCAGGAAATGGTGGCTCGCGCCGATCCTCATCGTCATGGCGCTCTTCGGATCGCTGATCGTTTTCACGCATGGGTCGGCGCTGGCGCCCTTTGTGTACACGATCTTCTAATCGGACGGTGGAGTCGTCCTTGACACTCGCGTTGCGGAAGCTCGGCGTGACGGTCGGCCTCGCGTTCGTCCTACTGGGCGCAATGAGCCCCTGGCGCGGGTCCGACATGGAGTACCTCGACTGCCTCCATGGCTTGCCAATTGCGAACGATGCCGTCGCGCACCTGTTCGACAGGCCGGCGCGCCAAGCGGAGTCGGCGATGCCGCAACGTGAAGCGGTCGCGAGACCCGGCCGATGAACTCGCCATCGGTCTCGGTCGTCATCATCGGCCGGAACGAGGGAGAGCGGCTGACGCGCTGCTTGCGTGCGGTTCACGAAATGAACTTCCCGCGCGAGCAGCTCGAGGTGATCTACGTCGACAGTCACTCGCGCGACGACAGCGCCGCGCGTGCCGCCGCGGAGGGTGCGCAGGTGATGGTTCTCCCGCCTGGTCCGACGACAGCGGCACGTGGCCGCAACGCCGGAATCCGCGTGGCGCGGGGCGACCTCTTGCTCCTCCTCGACGGGGATACCATCGTCGCGCCCGAATTCCTTGCCCATGCAATTGCGTTCCTGGACGCGCATCCCGACGTGGCGATCTACTGGGGTCATCGCCGCGAGCTGTATCCCGAGCGTTCGCTGTACAACCGTGTATTCGATCTCGATTGGATCATCCCCTGCGGCGAGACGACCTTCTGCGGCGGCGACGCCGTCGTTCGCAAGCGTGTGCTCGAGGACGTCGGCTCGTTCCGCGACGACCTGATCGCCGGCGAGGAGCCCGAGCTCTGCGCCAGGATTCGCGCTGCCGGGTATCGCGTATGGCACGCCGACGAGCTCATGACCGAGCACGACATCTCGATCACGGATTTCGCCGCCTATTGGCGGCGTTGCTACCGCGGCGGTCACGCGTACGCAGAGGTCGCCGATCGGACGGGAGGCACGCTCTTCAGACGGGAGAGCATCAAGAACCACGTGCAGATGGCCGTCTACGTGCTCGCACCGCTCGCGCTCGTCGTGGGTTTTGGTCGTATGGGGCTGGGCATCGCGCTTGCGGCCGCCATGTTCATGATCCTCCGCACCGCCTGGCGCGCTCGCTGGCGGAAGGCATCGATCGGTACGACGCTCCTCTATGCGCTGCACACGCACGTCTGTCAGGTCCCCATTTGGCTCGGCCAGCTCGCGTACCTCCGGAGCCGTCGCCAGCAGACGTTACGGGAGATCATCGAGTACAAGTAGCGGGAACCCACGACCGCATGCCCTCGCCTTCGTACGTGCATTCTGTACGGTAATGGGATGGGTCAGGATTCTCTCGACGCTCAGGCGGAAATTCTCGGCGGCGTACAGAATATGGCCCGCATCACTCGCGACGCACATGATCGGACGGCCAGTGCGCCTACGCTCGGCTCCCTCCGCCCTGGCCAGGCGAACCGGGAGGCAGGCGAGCTCACGGTACGCCCCGTCCCCGTCGCCACCGCGTTATCAGGCGCCTTACGTCGCGAGTGGAGCGCGCTGAACGCGACCAGTTCGAGCGCATACGCTCAGTACGCCTCTCCGGAGTGGGTCGAGCACGTCCAGGCTACGTACCCGGAGGAGCTGCTCGCGCCGATCGTCGCACAGGATCACGGGCGCAAGTTGGCGGGGATCGTGCCGCTGGCGCGCTGCGATTACGCTCTCCCGTGCATCGCGCGCGGCCGCGTGCTGTGGCGCTGGCGCGTTCCGGCGATCTCGCTTCTCGGCAGCGATCCGCTCGTCCCCCCCGACGCGGCGACGCACGATCGACTGTTCGCGGCGATCGCAGCGAGCGATCCCCATGCCGGCGCCATCTATCTCCATAGTCTGCCGACCAGCAGTTTCTGCTGGTCGTACCTCCAGAGCTCGGCGTGGATCCGCGAGCATTTTTTGTTGCACGTGGCAGCGGGTCCACGGCCGTTTCATCTCCTGCATGTGCCGCCCTCGTTCGAGGACTTCGTATCCAGATTCAAGCCGAAGAAGCGCTACAACCTCGCACGCCAGGTCCGCGTCCTCCGCGACCACGTCGGCGGCGATCTCCGGCTGCAGCGAATCGATGCGGTGGCGCAGGTGCCTGCTTTCGCTGCGGCGGCGCGCAGCGTGCTACGCATAGCGGAGGCCCGCCTGGGCCGGCTTCCGGCCGTCGCCGCCGACGCGAGCGAGGCGGACAAGCTCGCGGACGTGGCTCGCCGCGGCCTGCTGCGCAGCTACGTTCTCTTCGCCGGCGCCACGCCATGCGCGGTGGTGCTCGGGTACATCTGGAGGCACATCTTTCACTACGCGGAGGTCGCATACCATCCGCACTTCAGCTCCTTCTCGCCGGGCACGGTGCTGCTGTACTTGATGATCGGCGATCTCATCGCGCACCAGCGTCCGCATCTGGTGAATTTCGGAATCGGCGACGCAGCATACAAGCGCGCGTTCACCGACGTTCACCTGGAGGACGCGTCGGTCTTGCTGTTGCGCAAGGGCATCGCCAACTCGCTGCGGCGCACGGGTCACGCAGGTTTCCTCGCGCTCATGCGCGGGGCGCGACGCCTCGGCTCGTGGCCGGCGCTGCAGGCCCGCCTCCGACAGGGCTGAGCGTCATTCATCCTCGATTTCCCGATCGGAATCCGTTACCGTTCCGGTTGGAGAACGACATGGCGCGCTCTGGATTTGCGGCACTCGCAGGCGAGCTCTGGAGCTTCCTCCGCGTCCGCAAGAAATGGTGGCTCGCGCCGATCCTCATCATCATGGCGCTCTTCGGATCGTTGATCGTCTTCACGCACGGATCGGCGCTGGCGCCGTTCGTGTACACGATCTTCTAGAGGCGGCGTGAAGCAAGCCTCGAAGCGCGCGCTCCGCAAGTTCGGGGTGACCGTCGGCATCGCGTTCCTCGCCCTCGGCGCGGTGAGCCGCTGGCGCGGCCACGAGCTGCCGCCGCGCGTCCTGTGGACGATGGGCGTTCTGCTCCTCGTCCCCGGTCTCGTCGCGCCCGCGCTCCTCGCGCCGGTGCAGCGCGCCTGGATGGCGTTCGCCGAGGTGCTTGGAGCCTTCAACACGCGCGTGATCCTCGGGGTCCTCTTCTACGTCGTCTTCACGCCGGTCGGCTTCGTCATGCGCCTCTTCCACGATCCGATGACGCGGTCGCTACGCGACGCGCAGCGCAGCCATTGGGTGCGGCGCAAAGTCGAGCCGGTCGATCGCGCGCGGTACGAGCAGCAGTTCTGACGCGGCGATGACGACGATCCTCGGCCTCTCCGCGTTCTACCACGACTCGGCGGCATGCCTTCTGCGCGACGGCGAGATCGTCGCGGCGGCACAGGAGGAGCGCTTCACGCGCAAGAAGCACGACTCGGAGTTCCCGAAGCACGCGGTCGAGTACTGCCTGCGTGAGGCCGGGATCGGCATCGGCGACGTCGACTACGTCGGCTTCTACGATAAGCCGCTCCTCAAGTTCGAGCGCATCCTCGAGAACTACCTCGGCGTCGCGCCGCGCGGCCTGCGCTCGTTCCTGACGGCGATGCCGGTCTGGCTGAAAGAGAAGCTCTTCACCCGCGACCAGATCCGCCGCGACCTCGACGGCTACGCCGGCCCGATCCTCTTCACCGAGCACCACGAGTCGCACGCGGCGAGCGCGTTCTACCCCTCGCCCTTCGCCGAGGCCGCGGTCTTGACGATGGACGGCGTCGGCGAGTGGGCGACGTCGTCGTACGGCGTCGGGCGCGGCAATGCGCTCGATCTCCTCGCCGAGCTCCACTACCCGCACTCGCTCGGCATGCTCTACTCGGCGTTCACCTACTACACCGGCTTCAAGGTGAACTCCGGCGAGTACAAGGTGATGGGCCTCGCCCCGTACGGCGAGCCGCGCTACGTCGACCTCATCTTCGACAAGCTCGTGCAGCTGCGCGACGACGGCTCCTTCAAGCTGAATATGGAGTACTTCGACTACCTCCACGGCTTGACGATGACGAACGACGCCTTCGCGCGCCTCTTCGGCGGGCGGGCGCGTCGGGCGGAGTCGGACCTCTCGCAGCGCGAGATGGACCTCGCCGCGTCGATCCAGGTCGTCACCGAGGAGATCATGCTGCGGATGGCGCGCCACGTGCACCGCGAGACCGGGATGGAAAATCTCTGCCTCGCCGGCGGCGTCGCGCTGAACTGCGTCGGCAACGGACGGCTCCTGCGCGAAGGGCCGTTCAAGCGCCTCTGGATCCAGCCGGCCGCAGGCGACGCCGGCGGCGCGCTCGGCGTCGCGTTGACGATCCATCACAAAGTGCTCGGGGAGCCGCGCCACCATCGCTCGGAGGGCGACAGCATGCACGGCTCGTATCTCGGGCCGGCATTCTCCGACGACGAGATCGAGACCTTCCTGCGCTCGGCCGGCGCCGTGTACGACCGCCTCGCGACGGCGGAGGTCGTCGAGCGCAGCGCGCGCCTCCTCGCCGACGAGAAGGTCGTCGGCTGGCTGCAAGGGCGCATGGAGTTCGGCCCGCGCGCGCTCGGTAACCGCAGCATCCTCGGCGACCCGCGCTCGCGGAAGATGCAGTCCGTCATGAACTTGAAGATCAAGTTCCGCGAGAGCTTCCGGCCGTTCGCCCCGAGCATTTTGCGCGAGCACCTCTCCGAATGGTTCGACCTTGACGTCGACTCGCCGTACATGCTGCTGGTCGCGCCGGTGAAGGAGGAGCGGCGGATCGCGATGAGCGAGGACGAGCAAAGGCTCTTCGGCATCGCCAAGCTGAACGTGCCGCGCTCCGACATCCCGGCGGTCACGCACGTCGACTACTCGGCGCGCATCCAGACGGTGCATCGGGAGACGAACCCGCTCTACCACGCGCTCCTCGAGCGCTTCTACGCGCTCACCGGCTGTCCGGTCCTCGTCAACACCAGCTTCAACGTCCGCGGCGAGCCGATCGTCTGCACGCCGCGCGACGCCTACCTCTGCTTCATGCGGACGGAGATGGACCATCTCGTCCTCGGATCGTGCATGCTCGACAAGACGCGACAGCCGGCGCTGCGCGACGATGTCGATTGGAGAAGCCGATACCAGCTCGACTGACCGGCGCCGTGCCGATCGCGATCGTGATCGCGATCGGCAGCGCGCTCGTGCTGCCGCGTCTCGGGGCGCAGAGCTTGTGGCTGGACGAGGGTCTGACGGTATGGCCGGCGGTGACGGCGACGAGCGTCGCCGACCTCGTGACGAAGGTGCGCGCGCTCGACACCCAGCCACCGGCGTCGCATGTCGTGCTGTGGGCGCTCGGCTCGCTGCCGCACACCGAGTTCTTCTATCGCCTGCCGTCATTCGTCGCGGTCGAGCTCGGCATCGTGATGCTGTACGTCACGTGCCGCCGATTGTGGGGCCCGGCCGTCGCTCTCGGCGTCGGGGCCTCTGCCCAGCTCTCGCCGTATCTCTGCTTCTACGCCGCGGAGGCGCGGAATTACGGCCTCTGGTTCCTGTGCGTCACCACGTCCGTCTACGTCGCGCTGCGCTGGTACGAGGCGGCACGCGCCGGCGACGGCGCGCGCCGCTGGCGCTGGGCGCTCGTCCTCGCCATCGTGAACGCGCTCGGCCTCTGGACGCACCTCTTCCACGCGTTCGTGGCGCTCGCCGAGGCGGTGATCCTCGCCGTCGCGATCGTGCCGCGGTTACGCCGCACGAGCGCCGCATCGACGACGCGACGCATGGACACCGCGTCGTCGCGCACCGCGACCGCCGCGTCGCTCGTCGTGGCACAGCTCGTGACGGCGCTCCTCTTCGCGCCCTGGCTCCTCATCCTCTGGAGCGCGGCGCGGACCGGCGCCGCGGGCGTTTCGTGGACGCGTCCGTTCAGCGCCGGGAGTCTCGTCTACTATCTCTACGCGGCGCACTTCGGCGCCTCGCTCGGGCCGAATCTCCGCGTCCTCCACGTCGTGCCGTTCACGGCCGTCTTTGCGGCGCAGTGGCCCGCCCTCACCGTCGCCGCCGCGGCGATCGCCGTGACGGTCCTCGCATACGTGTTGCTGATCGGCGGCGCCGCGCGCACAGCCGATCGTCGCTGGGAGCTCGTGCCGCTCGTCGCATGGCCGCTCCTCTCGCTCCCGGCGCCGTTCGTGTACGCCGCGCTGCGAAATTTCCCGCTGCATCCGCGCCACCTGCTGTTCGCATGGCCGCTCGTGCCGATCGTGCTCGCGCTCACGCTCGTCCGCTCGCGGCGCATGCGCCCGCTCGTGCTCGCGGTACTCGCCGTGCAAGCGGTCGCGCTTGTGAACCTGCTGTTCAACGGCTACTACGCCAAAGACGACGAGCGCGGGGCAGTGCGGTTCGCCGAAGAGCGCTCCGGAGCCGTCGCATACGTGCTGGGGGATGTCGCGTCGTTGTACGCCACGCGAACGCAGGGCCGACTGAAAGGATTTCTCGGGTTCCCGGCGGACACCGACGACGTGTGGTTGATCGACAATCGCAGCTGGGAGGAGCAGAACCAGCGAACGCGACGGCAACTCGCGACGCGGATGCGCACGATGCGAATGCAGTACGCCGGCGGCACGACGGCGTTTCGCGGCATCGTGTTGCGTCATTGGACGCGGCCGCGATGACGCGGAGCCGGCGTGCGACGCTTCTCTCGGTCCTGGCGTTCGTCGCGATGACGGCCATCGTGACGTTCCGCACGTGGCACAACGTCAACGTCCCCGGGCGCCCCGACCTGCCGCTTTACGGACTGCACGACTTCCGCGACGTCCTCTACTACCCAGCGCGGGCAATGCTCGACGGCCGCAATCCGTTCGCCGCGGAGACGTACGTCCCGGCGTACCCCGTCGCTCGCCCGCTCGCGCCATACGCGCCGACGACCCTCCTCCTGCACACGCCGTTCGCGCTGATGCCGTACCCGACCGCGCGGTGGGTGCACTACGGCATCAACGTGCTGCTGATCCTCGTGCTGGCGTGGATGTGCCTGCGCGAATGCGGCGTTCGGGTGACCGCCGCGCTCACGTTCGGCCTCGGCGCGCTCCTCCTCGCGACGCGACCGGCGCACATGACGCTCTACATCGGCCAGTGCGCCCTCTACATGGTGATCGGCGCGTACGTGGCGTTGCAATACGGGCGCCGCCGACCGTGGCTCGCGGGGCTCGGCCTCGCGCTCGCCTGTGTGAAGCCGACGTACGGCGCGCCGCTCGCGATGGTGATGCTGGTGCGCCGCGACTTCCGCGCCGTCGCGTGGGGTCTTGCCGTGACCGCGGCATTGCTGGCGGCGATCGGCGGCATCCTCGTCGTCGAAGGCGGCGGCCTCACACCGCTTCTCGTCTCGTTCCGCGACAGCTACACGCGACTCCTGCAGGACGTGTCCGCCAATCCGACATCGAGCGTGATCCGCCTCGACGTCGTCGCCTTCCTCTCCCGCCTCCTCGGGCACGAGCTCCCCCGCGCCGTCGAGGCGGCGATCAGCGGCGTCGTGCTCGGGGTCGGCCTCTGCGCGGTCTGGGTGATCGACGGCACTCCCGTCGACGAGGGGCGCCTGCTGTCGACGATGATCGCGTGCCTCACCATCCTCACCTTCACGTATCACCAGGCGTACGACGGCCTGCTGCTCGCGCTTCCGGCGGTCGCGCTCGCGACGGCCGACGATCGCATGGGCATGGGGCGCGCGGTGCCGTTCTGGATACGCTGCGCTCTCCTCGCGCTGATGCTCGTCCCGGCGCTGAACTACGGTGCGACTGACACCGTGCTCGCACTCGTCGGCCTCCAACGCGAGCACATGCTGTGGCGTCTGCTCACCTCCGCGAACAGCATCGCGCTCACGGCGGCACTCGCGCTCGCCGTCGTCGCGACCTTCCGGGCGGCCGTGCCGACGCGGCGATTGGCGCGGGCGTGATCGGCCATTCGGCGCGACCACGCCGATTGGCGGCGGTCGCGCTCCTCGCACTTGCCCTCGTAGGGTTCACGGCCGCCTTGGCGTTCGTGACCGCGCGGACGTTTCGCGACGCGACGATCCCCGGCCACCCCGAGCTGCCGCGGTACGGGCTGCGCGATTTCCGCGACGCCGTCTACTATCCGGTGCGCGCGCTCGTCGACGGCAACAATCCGTACCGGCCGTCGACGTACCGCTCGCAGTATCCCGTCGGCTCGAAATTTCCGCTCTACGCGCCGCTCGTCCTCGCGTTCGACCTGCCTTTCGGGCTGCTATCCGAGCGCGCCGGCGGCATCGCGCACTACGCATTCAACGTCGCCTGCGTGGTCTTGCTGGCGTTCGTGAGCCTGCGCCTCTGCGGCGTCGCGGGTGCCGCCGCCACGCTCGCGCTCGCGACTGCGATCCTCCTGAGTCGTCCGGGACACACCAACCTCTTCACCGGCGAGTGCACCGCGTACGTCGCGCTCGGCACGTATCTCGTGCTGGGCTGGGCCGAGTCGTCGCCGTGGCTCGCGGGCATCGGGCTGGCGCTCGCCGTGATGAAGCCGACCTTCGGCATGCCGCTCGGACTCGTGATGCTGGCACGACGCGGCGAGCGGCGCGCCCTTGCGTACGGCATCGTGATTGCCGCTGCATTGTCGGCGGCGGTGCTCGCCGTCCTCGTGCACACGGCGGGGGGCGTCGGGGCGTTTCTCACCGCGGTTCGCGAGAACTACTCCACGCTCGGCGCGACCGGGGAGACCTATTCGGGCGCCAGCGTGCTCGCGCTCGATGCCGGTGCGTTCGTCGAGCGCCTCCTCGGGCGGACGCCGGGCGCGGCGTTCGCAGGCCGCGAGGCAGCCGTGAGCCTCGCCGTGTTGGCGCTGGGCATCGCCGCGGTCCGCCGCGTCATGCCGCGCGCGCCGCGCGATGCGCATCTCGTCGCCGCGATGGTGGTCTGCCTCACGATCCTCCTCTGCGTCCATCATCAAGCATACGACGCGCTCCTGCTCGCGCTGCCGATCGCGGCGCTCGCGTCCGGCCGCTGCGCTCCCACGGTCGGCGGGCGTCTACGCTGGGTGCTCCTGGCGCTGCTGCTCGTGCCGTGGGTGAACTACGCCGCGACGTTCGCGTTCCTCGATCGCTGGCAGCCGGACGCGGCGACGCGGCTCGCGATCACGTCGGCGAACGCCGCCGCGCTGCTCGCGGCGCTGCTCGTCGTCTCCATCCTCCTCCTCGCGCCACGCGCGAGCAGGTCGCGAACCGCCGGCTGAGCCGTTCGCTCGTCAGGACCCCGGGTCCGCGCGGCGATGCACGGCGAGATACGGCGCGCTCGAGAGCACTTCCCGCGACCATCCGGCGCGGCCGTCGAACGCCGACGTCGTCGCCGAGCTGACGACGACGCACGGCTCGGGCGCCTCGGGCGCGAGCGTCGCCGATTCGTTCGCGACCGCGACGGCGCGCAGGCGCGGGCCGCCGCCCGACGCGGCGCCGAGCAGCGACCACAGCGGGTACTCCCACGCGTCGCGCCGGAACTCCAGGCCGACGACGTCGCAGCGGGACGCGTGCACGCGATGGACGGCACGGACGTACGCGGACTCGAGTAACGGGTTGCCACGGAACATCACGTGCGTGCGGTCGGCGGTGACGATCGACAGCGGGGGAAACGCCGACTGGCGCGCGAACGCCTGGGCGCCGAACCGGGCCGCGACGGGGCCGAGCGCGGCGACCGCCAGCGACGCAACGATGGCCCGGACGCGGAAGCGGCCCGCTACGCGCAACGCCTGCGCGTTCCGCGCAGCACGACCGGCGACGGCGGCCGCCGGCCACGCGCCGCCGACGACCAGCACGACGGCGATCGCGCCCCAGACCCACCACGGCCAGCTGGCGACCGCCTGAATGTCGACGAGCGGCCGGTGCACGTCGAGGAGCAGGGCGGGAAGCGCACCTCCCACGAGCGCCACCGTGACGACGGCACGCGTTCGTGGCGATAGATGGTCCAAGCCGATGCCGAGCGGTACGGCGAGGACGGCAAAGAACGGCAGATCGTACCGCGAGCTCCATGGCTGCCATTTCGTCGGCACCTGGAGGAGGAGCCAACCCGCCGTCGCCGTCGCGCCGATCACCATCGCCGCACGGACGGTGTCGTCCCAGTGTCGCCGCCGAACCAGGGCGACCACCGCGAACGCCAGCGCGAGGGCGAGGTGCATCGGGTTGCCGACGAAGTCCTCGTTCGGCGTGAGCGGTCGGAACCATTTTGCAGCGACGTCGCTGAAGTTGAGGTCGTAGATATGCGTCGTCCGTTCGTCGTTCGGATCGATGCCGACCACGTCGTGGAGGCGCTCGACGGCGCGGCCGTATCCCGGGAGCGGCAGGTGCAGCACGCTGTCGCGCAGGACGTTGGACACGAGCGTCGCGAGCGTCGGCGTCGTGACGCGCTGGCGGTCGACCTCGAACCCGGCGCCCCACGGTTTCCCGAAGGTGTGCGCATTGCGCATCGCATGCGGCGCGACGAGCAGGAGCGCGACCGCCGCGACGACCGCCACCGCACCGACGGCATGCCGCAGCTCGAGAGGCACGCCGTCACGCCCCCAGCGCCGCAACAGCAGCACGAAGACCGGCGCGCTGTAGAACGGCATGTGTGCCTTCGTCGATACGCCGAGACCGAGCGTCGCGGCCGCCCAAAGCACGTTCGACCGCGACGGACGGTCGAGAGCGAACACGAAGAGCGTGACGAGCCACGCCGCGGCTACCATATCGACCTGCGTCGTCGACGCTTCCGAAACCGCCATTGGAATCGTCAGGAGGGCGAGTGCCGCAAGCGCCTGCACCCGCCGCCCCGCGCCGATCCGCGCCGCGACGAGCGATACCGCCACCGCCGCCTCGACGTAAGCCGCCCACTGGACCGTGTTCGCCCAGCGATCGCTCGCGGCGAGGGACTGGATCGTCGCGATCGCGTAGCCGCTGAAAGGCGGCATGAAGAGCTGCACGGGGTAGCCGATCGGATAGTGACGCACGGATCCGTTCGCGAGCCAGTGCGCGACCCGCGGCATGTGATAGGTCATCGAGTCCCAGTTGTTCGGCGGCGCGAGGACCGCAACGACCAGCGTCAGCGCCGCGAAGGCGACGCATGCCGCGACGAGCGCGACCACGTCGGGCTCCAGGCGCTCGCCGCAGCGGCCGGCCAGGCGCGCGTCTTGCCGCCGCTGCGCTGAGGCCTGTGGCGCTGCGGCCCCGGCGCCCCGGGTGAACGAAGCGCTCGCCGCCGTCCACGCGATCAGCAGCAACATGCTCCACGCGACCGCGAGGGGCGCGGCGCGTAGCATCCCGAGCGCGCTCAGGCCCTCGACGGACAGCACCACGAAGACGCCGAGGAGCACGGCCGACTTGACGAGGGCGGCGCGCCACGGCGCGATCTCGTCCGTACGCGCGCGAGCGCGGACGGCGACGACGAGGCCGAGGGCGGTAGCGGTGAGGAGCAGCGGGGCGGTGAGCTCACGCAGCATATCGCGAGTGCGCGAGCGGGCGTCTTATCACGCGGCGCGCACGGCGATCCATCGCGCCGCGTGCGGCGGAGTCCCTATCGCCTGCGCCAATACGACGCGGCGTTCCCGCACGAAAATTCATTGCCTACCTAGCGGCGGCGCAGTAATCTGAGTGCTCGCCGGTTTGCTTCCGGCGTGCGGTGCTTTTGCGGCGTTTCGACGATCGATCAATGCTCGCGGCTCCCCGTCCCACTCTCTCGCGTCGACGCGCACCCCTCGTCGCCTTACTTTGCGTCGTGACGACGCTCGTCGCCGTCCCGGCGCGCGCCGCGACCCTGCCGTACGGGTTCCAAGAGACGACGGTCTTCAGCGGCCTGACGCAACCGACGGCGTTCAAGTTCGCCGCCGACGGGCGGGTGTTCGTCGCCGAGAAGAGCGGCCTGATCAAGGTCTTCGACAACCTGACGGACCCGACGCCGACGATCTTCGCCGACCTCCGCACCAACGTGTACAACTACTGGGACCGCGGTCTCCTCGGATTCGCGCTCCACCCGAACTTCCCGACGACGCCGTACGTGTACGTCCTCTACACGCTCGACGCCGCGCCGGGCGGGACGCCGCCGCGCTGGGGCACGGCGGGCGCGACCTCCGACAACTGCCCCGACCCGCCCGGCGGCAACACCAACGGCTGCGTCGTCGGTGGGCGGCTCTCGAAGCTCCAGGCGTCGGGCAACGTGATGACGGGCGCGGAGCAGGTGCTGCTCGAGAATTGGTGCCAGCAGTTCCCGAGCCATTCGATCGGCAGCCTCGTCTTCGGCCCGGACGGCGCGCTCTACGTGAGCGGCGGCGAGGGCGCGAGCTTCAACGCCGTCGATTACGGACAATACGGCTATCCAACGACGAACCCCTGCGGTGATCCGCCCGGTGGCACAAATCTCTCGCCGCCGACGGCCGAGGGCGGCGCGCTGCGCTCGCAGGACGTCCGCACGACGAGCGATCCAGTGAGCTTCGGCGGCGCGATCCTTCGGGTCGATCCGATGACCGGCGCGGCGATGCCCGACAATCCGCTCGTCTCCACGTATCCGAACGCGGGCCGCATCATCGCCTACGGGCTCCGCAACCCCTTCCGCATCGCGCCGCGACCGGGGACGCACGAGCTCTGGATCGGCGACGTCGGCTGGGACACGTGGGAGGAGATCGACCGCATCGGCGACGTGAGCGACTCGATCGTCGAGAACTTCGGGTGGCCGTGTTACGAGGGCTTCGCGAAGCAGCCTGCGTATCAGAGCACCGGACTGAGCATCTGTCAGGGCCTCTACAACGCGCCGGGCTCGGTCACCGATCCGTATCTCAGCTATCAGCACAGCAAGCAGGTCGTACCCGGCGAGGTTTGCGGCTCCGGCAGCTCGTCGATCACCGGCCTCGCGTTCTACGGCACCGGTCCGTATCCGACGGTGTACGATGGCGCCCTCTTCTTCGCCGATTACAGCCGGAGCTGCATTTGGGCGTTGCTTCCCGACGCGAACGGCGATCCCGACCCGACCTCGGCGCTCACGTTCGACGGCGGCGCCGCGAGCCCGGTCGATCTGCAGATCGGACCCGGCGGCGACCTGTATTACGCCGACCTGAACGGCGGCACGATCCGCCGCATTCAATACACCGCGAACAACCAGTCGCCGATCGCGTTCGTCCAGGCCGACCGTACGAACGGACCGAATCCGCTCACCGTCAACTTCGACGGCACCGGCTCGCTCGATCCGGATCCCGGCGACACGATCACGTACTCGTGGGACCTGAACGGCGACGGCGTCTTCGGCGACTCCACGGCGGCCAAGCCGACGAAGGTGTACACGACGTCGGGCACCTACACCGTCGGACTGCGCGTCACCGACCCGCACGGTGCGACCGGTACCGACTCGATCAAGATCACGGTCGGCAACTCGGCACCGACGGCGACGATCGCGTCACCGCTCGCCTCGACGAAGTGGAACGTCGGCACCGCGATCAGCTTCTCCGGCTCGGCGACCGATCCCGAGCAGGGGAACATCCCCGCGTCGGGCCTGTCGTGGACGCTGATCGTCCATCACTGCCCGTCGAACTGTCACACCCACACCATCCAGACCTTCGCCGGCGTCGCGAGCGGCACGTTCAGCGCGCCCGACCACACGTACCCGAGCTTCCTCGAGCTCCAGCTCACCGCGACCGACGCCGGCGGCCTCACCGACACGAAGAGCGTGTTCCTCTACCCGAACACGGTGATGCTGTCGTTCGACACCTCGCCGAGCGGTCTCTCGCTCGTCGTCGGGCCGAACATGACGGCGACGCCGTTCCAGACGACGGTGATCGTCGGCTCGTCGAACTCGGTCAGCGCACCGTCGCCGCAGTCGCTGAATTTCGTGAGCTACAACTTCGTGTCGTGGTCGGACGGCGGCGCCCGCAGCCACAACATCACCGCACCTGGGGCCGCGACGAGCTATGTCGCGACGTTCGCGTCGTCGGTGCCGACCTCCACGACGACGCCCGCGCCGGGCTCGACCCTGACCGCGACACCTCCGCCGCCTACACCTGCCCGCGGCACGTGCGGCAACGGCGTCCTCGACGCCGGCGAGCAGTGCGACGACGGCAACACCGTCGGCGGCGACTGCTGCTCGTCGATCTGCCAGATCGAGGCGACGCCCTGCAATTTGACGCAGCTCGGAACGATCGTCGCCCGCGTCACCGCACCGACCGGCACCGGCAACAAGAACCTCGAGGTAATCCGCGACGGCGACAAGCCGCCGGTCGGCTCGACCGACTCGTCGCGCCAGTACGACACCTGGGACGGCGCCAACACCGCGCCCGAGGACTGGATCGGCTACACGTATTCAGGCGTGCAGACGTTCACCCGGGTCGTCTTCCAGGAGGGCAAGAACTTCTCGGACGGCGGCTGGTTCGACACGCTGACGGTGCAGGTACGGCGGGGCGGCGTGTGGACGAACGTCAGCGGACTCACCAGCACGCCGCCGTATCCGCCGAACGACGGCGTCAACTACGAGACGTACACGCTCGACTTCGCGGCGATGAGCGGCGACGGCGTCCGCCTCGACGGCGCTCCCGGCGGCAGCGCCGACTTCATCTCGGTCGGCGAGCTCGAGGTCTACGGCGGCATCGTCGGCGGCGGCGCACCCGCGCCGACACCGACGCCCGCACCCGTGCCGACGGCAACGCAAGTCGCGGGCAACCTCGCGCCGATCGCGAGCGCGATCATCGCGCGCGTCACCGCGCCGACCGGCAGCGGCAGCAAGAGCCTCGAGGTGATCCGCGACGGCGACAAGCCGCCGGTCGGCACCACCGATTCCACGCGCCAGTACGACACCTACGACGGCCGCAACAAGGCCAACGACGACTGGATCGGCTACACCTTCGCGTCGCCGCAGACGTTCACCCGCGTCGTGTTCCAAGAAGGCATGAACTTCTCCGACGGCGGGTGGTTCAACACGCTGCGGGTGCAGGTGCGGCAGAACGGCGTCTGGACGACCGTCGCGGGTTTCACGAGCACGCCGACCTACCCGGCGAACGACGGCGTCAACTACGAGACGTACACCCTCACCTTCACTGCCGCGACCGGCGACGGCATCCGCCTCGACGGCGCGCCCGGCGGCTCCGACTACTTCATCTCGGTCGGCGAGCTCGAGGTCTACGGCGCGGGCGGCGGCGCGACGGTGACGCCACAGGCACCGACGCCGACCCCCGTCGCGCCGACCGTGACGCGCACCGCAACGCCCGTCGCGACCGCGACCTCCGGAGCAACCGCGACGCCCATCGCAACCACGACCTCGGAAGCAACCGCGACGCCCGTCGCAACCACGACCTCGGAAGCAACCGCGACGCCCGTCGCAACCACGACCTCGGAAGCAACCGCGACGCCCGTCGCGACCGCGACGGCGGGAGCAACCGCGACGCCCGTCGCGACCACG
>JBGPOW010000022.1:0-34387 GCA_041488235.1 Binatia bacterium | reverse complement strand
CCAAAGTCGGGGGTGGTTCGGCGGCGCTGACAAGGCGCGACGACGAGGAATAGTTGTCGCTATTCCGAGGAGGAGCAACGTAGGCAGCGACGTCGAGACGCCCCCGAATTTGGTGACGAACTTCAGACTCGGGACACTAGCGACCGGGCAACAATTGCGCGTGCCCGTGCGTGGCGACGGCGTCCCGCTACAGGCGAGCGCGGCGCAGCGGCGCGAGCGGGAGCGGCGCGAATTCACTTCGCGCCGCGACGCCCATCGGAGGACGCGCGCGCAGCGCGCGCCGCACGGGGGCTTATCTACTTAAGCGGAAACATCTTGCCGAAGCGCATCATGAACATGACGTCGCCCTCGACCTGGTACTCGCCGTTCATGAAGGCATCACGACCGCTCTTCTCGCCACGTACCATGGCAAGCCACACGTCCTCAGGGATACGCAGCGTCACCGTCGGCTCCGGATGTGCTCCCGCGCGCACCTCGCACCGCCCGTCGGCGATCTCGACGGTCCAGTCCTGTGTCTCTTCGCCGGAGACGACGAAGAGAATTCGCGCCGTGACGCCGGCCGCCTCGGCGGAGTTGAAAACCTCCCGCAGCCGATCCATGGATGCCGGAACGCTGTCGATCGTCGACATGGCATCGATGGATACCGCACGCATCGGATGGCGGCAACGGAACGCGGCGAATGGTCACGTCTGACCGCGAGAATTCGAGCCGCGCGCTGGACGTGTTTCCCGCTCCTGCGCGCCTGTGGTATCGTCGCTTCGTCATGGGCGCCGACAAGAGCGTCACCGAAAAGATCCTGCACGTCTTGCGGCCGTACGCCTCCAACTGGAGCGGCACGCTCGGACGCGGCGACCTCGTCATCCCGCAGCGCGAGATCCCGCGCGTCATCCATGAGATCCTGAACGCGGTGCACGAGCTCACGGAGGTGCGAAAAGAGGCGCCTGAAGGCGAGGTCTTCCAGGTGCTGATGGAATCGCGCCGGCTCTCGTCCGTCCAAGATCAGCTGCGCGCGTTGCAAAAGCGATTTCTCATCGTCGCGCGCTGACGAATCGCGACGCGTCGATCGCCCAACAGTCGCAGAGCGCCGCGACGCACGCCGCAAGCCCGTCGAAGCGTGTCTCGTCGAGGGCGCCGCTCTCCAGATAGTCGCGATCGAACCACGTGCTGCGGAGAAAATACGTCCGCGCATCGTCGACGGCGCTGAAGCGGAGGTACTGGTACTCGTAGAGATGGCGCGCGAGCATGCGCCAGAGCCGCGCCGGCGGGTACTCGTGACGAAGCGCGCGCACGTTGTGCCGAACGTAGGTCTCGAGCTCGACGGGTGTGAGAAGCCGCTGTGCGACGAGGTTGGCGCGATAATCGGGCATGCGGTCGAGGACGATGCGCGCAAGGGCGCGTCCAACCGAGCCGTCGGACGCCGCCAGCTCCGCGGTGTCGGTCGCCGTGAGCGCGCGGACGGACGGCGACGCCGCGGCGACCGCGCCGTCCACCTCGGCGACGAACGCCTCGACGCGGGTACGGAGCTCGTCCGCGGCGACGACGAGCGGCACCCAGCCCGCCGCGACGACGAGGTGCGCCCATTCGTGTACCGTGCGCGCGGCGAGCATGGCGCGTGCGTACGGCAGCGCTGGGCCGCGCAGGCGCTCCATCCCGGCCTCGTGCAGGTTGTACGCGATGAGCGAGCGCGTCCGGTGTAGATAGCTGTAGCCGCTCTGCGTGGTGTCGGGGTCGGTGACGGGGAGCGCGTGGGGCGCGACCAGGGCGGCGCGAACCGCACGCGAGCGGTCGTCGATCACGCGCAGGTCGTCGTGAATCGCCGCAACGGCGACCTCGCCGGCGTCGCGCAGCGCGCCGCGCAGCGCGCCCGTGCGGGTCGGCGTCTCCGGGTCCCAGACGATGCGGCCGCCCGCCGCCGTGACGAGCAGGCGCGGCGCGGCGACCTCGAGCCACTCCGTCAGCGCCGCCACGGCGGCGCGGTCGGGACGGCTCCAGGCCTGATGAAAGGTCGCGAGCGCCGTTCGCGCCGTCGCGGCACACGCCTCGACGAGCGCCGCCGGCGCCGCCGCGATCGCTCGCGGCACGACGAGCCCGGTACCGGGGATCGCCTGCTGCGCCACGCTCGAGGTCGGCGGCTGCAACGTCTCGTGGCGCAGCTCGCGCAGCCACTCGAGCGCCACCGCCACCGCGCGGAGCGCGGCCGCATCAGGCCGCGACGACCGCGCCGCCGCCGCCGAGAACGCCGCGGTCTCCGCCGGCGTGCGCTCGAACCAGTACGCGGCGGCATGGAGGGGCGCGGTCGCCACCTCGCCCGACAGCGCCAAGCGGTCGCCGAGCGTGAGCAGATACGCGACGAGCTCCGGGTCCGAGCGATCGGGGTCGAGATCGCAGTCGTAGAGCATCCACGCGCTCGTGTTGAGCAGTTGCACGTACGGCCGCACCATGCCCGGATCGGCGACGACCGCAATGTGCCGCAGGCGCGGCGCTGGCCAGGTGCGGGTCCGTCGCGCGAGCGTGTCGCCGCGCTCCCAGTAGCGTGCGAATCCCGCGTCGAGGAGCGCCACGCGCTCCGCGCTCCATCGACGATGCGCCCGCACGAGATCGGCGAACGCGCGGCTCGTCCCCGCCGGCGTCAGGTGCTCGATCGGGACGAGGACGAGCCGCGGATCACCGAGGTAGAAGTCGGCGAGCCTCATGCCGCGGCCGCCGGCCCGCGCGCGCGCCGCACGCCGCGATCACAGAAATCCGAGGTCGAAGTTCGGAGCCGTCCAGTAGTCGTCGGGGTCGCCGCCGCCCGGCACCGTATCGACGGGGAGGACCACGCTCGGGTCGACCATGCCGAGCCAGTGCTTCAGGAGGGTCCCGTAGACGTCGCGGAAGTCCGTCGAGCGAAACGCGTTCGCGCCCTGCTTGTAGACGGTGTTGCCGTCGTCGGGATTGAGCGCCGCGTCGTCGATGTTCGGATGGTTGCCGTAGACCCCGCCGTTCGCCCCTCCCGCCGGGCCGCCGTTGACGCTGCCGCCGATGACGAACATCGGCGCCTGCGAGCCGTGATCGGTGCCGCTGTCGTTCTGCTGAATGCGACGGCTGAACTCGCTCCAGATGATGATGCAGAGCTTGCCGCCGCCGACCATGTTGGCGATGTCGTTGTAGAAGACCTCGATCGAGTCGCCGATCTCGCGATGCAGCGAGTAGTGCTGGCCGTCGGTCTGCGCCGCGCCCTGATCGGAGTGCGTGTCGTAGCCGCCGTTGGTCACTTGAAAGCACCGCGCGTTCACGTTCGACACGCCTTGCGACACACCGTAGATGACCTTCGCGATCTCGCGCAGGTCGCGGGCCGTGCTGCGGCCCACGGCGTCGTACTCGGCGTTCCACGTTGGGCGGTCGCCGACGTACAGCGCGTCGAGCGCCGGGTAGCTCTCGCTGCTGAGAAGCGTCGCCGTGCCGCTCTCGCCGATGTACTTGATGGCCGGCTGGGCGTTGCCGCTCGCCGCGTTGCAGAGGGCGAGGAATCCGGCGCGCTTCGCCGCGTCGTCGCCGCCGTCGAAGTAATCGTATGGGAATCCGAAATCCGCCAGCTGACCGATCGTCAGGATGCTCGTCGCGGTCGTTTTGAACTCGCCGACGATCGCGTCCGAAACGTTGACGCCGGGAATGTCGCTGCCGCCGTAGTTGGCAGCGAGATAGCGCCCGACCCAACCGCCGTTCGCGCCGACACTGAGCGGGTCGGCGGTTTGCCAGATGGTTCGCGACTGGTCGTGGGAGAGACTGTACTCGGGATAGCCGCAGCCCTGGACGACGGCGACCTTGCCGATGTCGTAGAGATTCTTGAGACCGATGAGGCCGGGGTGAAGCGCGAGCTGCGCGCCCGTGTTCGGGTCGGTGCCGACGAGCGTGTTCTGCAGGTCCGTCGGCGTGAGGTTGAGGCTCGTGCGCGCGGTGTCGTACGCCGTCCGCAAGGTCCCCCCGCCGTTGTCGTACGGGGTCACCGTGTTGAGACCGTCATTGCCGCCGTTCAAGTAGACGACGACGAAGTAGCGGTCGCCGATCGTGTCCGCCAGCGCCTTCTGCAGGAGCGGATTGTTGAAGAGGCTCGGGCCGAGGAGCGTTCCCGCCGCCGCGGCACCCGTACGCTTGATGAACTGTCGTCGTGTGATCGCCATGGGATTCTCCTGCGTTCCTAGTGCAGCTGATAGGCCGGCGACTGCAGCACCAGCGCGAAGAGTCCGTGCAGCTTGCGGTTGCGGACGTCGTAGTCGGTGAGATCGAGCATCGGGGTCGCGCCGTTGTCGGTCAGATAGTCGACGAGCGCGTTGCGCTCGACGGCCGTGAGCTGGTCGGTGACCCCGAGGATGTCGGTCACCGCCGTCACGATGTCGTCCGGATCCGTCAGCGAGATGAGGCTCACGTCGGCGTTGTTGACGTTGACCTTCAACTTCTCCGGGCGAAACGAGCTCGAGCCGCCGTCACGCGCCGACGTGACGTCGCGCGCGAAATCGTAGCGGGCGAGCAAGGTCGCGCTGCTGAGCCACGCGGACTCCCAGTCCCATCCGAAGACGCTCGGCGGCTCGAGGAGCGTCTGCCCCATGTTCGTGAGCTGGTCGCGGACGTTGGCGTAGTCGCCGCCCGAGACGTACTGGTACTTGCTCTTCAGCTTCATGTGCAGGAGACGAAGCGTGCTGACGACGTAGTCGATCGGCCACTTCACCGACTTCTGCGTCGACGTGGAGAACGGCGGCACAGCCGCCGTCTCGTAGAACGCGTCGTTCACCAAGATCGCGCGCACGAGGCCGCCGATGTTCCAGTTGGCGTCGAAGCTGGACTCCGCCACCACCTGATCGACGACCGTGATGTCGGCCGCCGGGATGGGATCGGGGATCGGATGCGCGAAGTACTCGAGCAGGCGGCGCGCCGTCCGCCGCGCGACCGTGTTCTTCCCGTTGGTGTCGGTGTGCTGGAAGATGATGTCGATGACGGCATCGATCTCTTGCGGACCTTCCTCGCCGGCATTGGCCGCGTACGACTTGCCGCCGCCGCCGAATCCCCCCGTCGACTTGTAGATCGTCTTGGCGCCGCGGGTGGGGAAGTCGGCCATGTAGTCGTGGTCGTAGTCGTGAAAGACCGCCTCGCCGCTGTTGTAGATGTAGTCCCAGCCCGTAAACGCGCGCGCGATCTGGACGATGTCTTCCTGCTTGTAGTTCGGGTTGCCGGCGAAGTCGTGCACGCCGAGGGTGAAGAGCTCTTGCAGCTCGCGCGCGTAGTTCTCGTTGGGGATGTCCTTGTGGTTGCGAACGGTGTCGAGGAACTCGATCATTGCCGCGTTGCGGTTCATCGCCTTCACGAAGTCCTTGAACGACCCGTTGCACATGGCATGCAGGAGACGGATCTGCAGCCCCATGAGCTTCACGTTCTCGACCTTGGCGTTGCTGGTCGCGAAGTGATCGTGCCAGAAGAGAACGAGCTTCTCCTGGATCGCGAACTTCGTCTTGATCATGTACTTCACCCACTTGTTGTGGGCGTCCTCGATGTACTTCCCCCCCGGCTTGAACTTCTTGCCTTTGAACGCGAGGAGCATGTCGGCGGCCTCACCACGCGTCATGCCGCCGTCGAGGATCTTCTGCACGTCTTCGGGCTTGGCGCCGAAGCCCGTGCGGCGGAGCAGATGCCGCGCCGACGCGGCGTCGAGTACGGTGTTCGCGTCACCCATCTGTCGTCCTCCTACTGATCCGAGCCCGGCACCCAGCCGGTATCGGGAGCACCCGCGGCGACCCAGAGCTCGACGACGTCGATCAAGCTCTGATCGAGCTTCGGCCGATTGAACGGCATGCGCGCGCCGAAGCCCGACGGCGGGCCCTTCAGCTTGGCGACGAGCAAGCTCGTGCTCGGATCGCCGGTGCTGGAATCGATCACCGTCACCCGCTTCCACCCCGCCGCGGCCGCGTTGGGGTTGTTCGGCGTGACGTTGACGAGGTTCGTGAGCGAGGCGCCGACCTCGAGCAGCAGGTCGCCGGTTCGGCTCTGCGAGTCGTGGCAGCCGCTGACAGCGCAGGTCTGATCGAAGATCTGCGCCTGCACGCGATCGAACGTGCCCGAGTAGAGCACCTGCGGGTCGCAACCGTTCGGCGCCGGGTCGCAAATCATCCGCATCCGATCCGTGTCGGTGTACACGTGGCCGGCGATGACTTGGGAGACCGTCCGCATCTTGAGCTTCTTCTTTCCCTTCTTGCAGCGGCCCGAGAACGGACCGACGATGCGGACGTGGAAGTTGGTCGGCGCGTTCGTGCACGCGTCCGGCGCCGCGGTGGGCGGGCTGATGTCGTTCACGAGCCGGCTCTGCAGCGCCTGAAAATCGGTGTCGAACTTCGGATCGCCGTTGTCGGCGGCATGATCGATGGTCATCGTCTGCACGCCGTCCAGCGTGCATTTCGCGCTGTTGAACGTACTGTTTGCGCAGACCGCGAGGGGGAACACACAGACGCCGTTCACGACGCCGTCGGCATCACACCTGGAGTCGCCGTCGGTGCAGCGGATGTTCTTCGGCTTCGTGATCGAGTCGTTGATGATTCCAGAGAAGACCGCGAGACAGTCGCTCGCCGGCCGCCCGCCGCCGCCGACGATGATGGGCGTCGGCGTGACGGTCGGCGTCTGCGCCGCGGCCGGATCGACGTCGCCCGCGACGAGCGCGACGACCGCGATCAGCGCCAGCACCGACACGCGTTGCGTCGTTCCGGAACAGGGGAACGCGAACGGCCGCCGATGGCCCAGGGGGTCCGTTCCAGTGGTCATGAGCGTCTCCTTCGGCTCGGCGACACGGCACGCCGCAGGGAGGCGAAGCGTAGCTGGGCTCCCTGCCAAACGTCAACGAAAAAGTCACACCTATGGCATTGCCGAGCCGCATGTATCGTGCGCCGCCGCGTTTGACGGAGACGCCGCGCTCTCCTACGAGGACACGATGCGCAAAGGCGCGGTCGCGATCGCCGGTCTCGGGCTGACGCCGCAAGGAAAAGTGTACGATCGTACGCACATCGGCTTCGCGGTCGAGGCGGTACGGCTCGCGCTCGACGACGCCGGCCTCGCCCGCACCGACGTCGACGGCGTCCTGCTCAACCCCGGGGTGGCCTGGGGCGCCGCGACGATGGGTTCGTTCATGTTGCAGCAGGCCCTCGGCCTCCGTGATCTGCGGCTCGCGGCGACGATGAACCTCGGCGGCGCGACCGCCGCCGCGATGATCCAGCAGGCGGCGCTCGCGATCGACGCCGGCATGTGCACGACGGTCGCGTGCGTCTTCTCGGATCGGCCGCTGAAGCCGCCCGAGGATCGCCGCAGCCACGCCGGTGAGCCGACCGGGTCGGCGGCGGCGTACGCCGCGGCACGCAGCCCCGCCACGGGGAACCTCGACGCCGCCTACGGCCAATTCGGCGTGAACGCGCTCTACGCCATGGTCGCGCGCCGCTACATGCACCTCTACGGCACGACCCAGGACGACCTCGGCGCCGTCGCCGTGGCGCAGCGACGCTGGGCGAACATGAACCCCGCAGCGCAGCTTCGCGACGTACCGTTGACGCTCGCCGAGTACCACGCGTCGCGCTGGGTCGTGGAGCCGTTCCACGTCCTCGACTGTTGCCTCGTCTCGAACGGCGGCGCCGCGGTGATCGTCACGTCGGCCGAGCGCGCGCGCGCCCTGCGAAAGCCGCCGGTCTACGTGTGGGGCATGGGGCAGGGACACCCCGGCGGCGATCCCGCCGAGAACTTGGCGTCGGGCGCACCGCTCGCGAAGCGCACCGCGTTCGCGATGGCGGGGATCGACACCGCCGACGTGCAGCTCTGCGAGCTCTACGACTGCTACACGTTCACCGTGCTCGTCACGCTCGAGGACTACGGGTTCTGCGCGAAAGGCGAGGCGGGCGCGTTGGTCGCGGCCGGAGATACGGCGCCCGGCGGCCGCCTGCCCCTCAACACGGGCGGCGGCCAGCTGTCGTCGTTTTACATGTGGGGCATGACCCCGGTCGTCGAGGCCGTCATCCAAGCGCGCGGCGAGGCGGGCGAGCGGCAGGCACCGCGTCGCGACGTCGTCCTCGTGAGCGGCAACGGCGGCCTCCTCTCGACGCACTCGACGCTCATCCTGAGCCCGCTGCCGTCATGACCGCGCCGCCGAGCCTGAAGCCGATTCCGGAAGCGTCGCCGGTGTTGGCGCCGTACTTCGGCGCCGCGCGCGCCGGACGTCTCGTCGTGCAGCGATGCGCCGGCTGCGGCGCGCTACGCTTTCCGCCGCGCGAGCTCTGCAGCGCATGCCTCGCAACGGACGCGACATGGCAGGAGGTCTCCGGGCGCGGCGAGATCTTCAGCTACAACGTGATGCACCAGGTCTACCATCCCGGCTTCGCCGCCGAGGTGCCGTACGCCGTCGTCGTCGTGAAGCTCGAGGAGGGGCCGAAGATCACCTCGAACTTGGTCGACTGCCCGCTCGGCGAGATCGCGATCGGGATGCCCGTCGAGGTGGTGTTCGAGGAGCTCTCCAGCGAGGTGACGCTGCCGAAGTTTCGCCGCCGCGCGCGCTGACGTCGCGCCGACTGCGCGGTGCGGCGTCTCGGTGGCCGTGCACCGGCGCCGCGCGCTCAGCTGCCGCCGTAGCGGTCGTCGGCGGAGCGGATGTAGTGCTCGAGGAGTCGCTGCTCGGCGGCGCGATACGCAAGCAGCCGCAGCATCTCCTGCGCTTGCGTCACGAGCGGCACCGACGCGAGGAGCGCTGCCAGGTCGGCGCCGGAGAGCTTCTCGATCGACTCCTCCATGCTCTGCACCACCTCCTCGGGAATCTCCGGCATGTCGAGCTGCTTCAGCGCGTCGAGGAGGGTCGAAAAGCGCTCCTCGAATCGGCGTTTCGCCTCGTCCTTTTCCTCGCTGCTGCACTCGATCGAGAGCTTGCGCGCCGCCTTCTCGAAGAGGCGGTCGAACGCCTGGAGGATCATCTCTCTACCGGTCATGGCGGTCCCTCGTCTCAGAACTCGACGAGAAATCCCTCGCTCTCGTCGGTCGCGGTGTCGACGAGCGTCGCACGCGCGCGCGTGTAGGTCCCCGTCGGAAAGTAGATGAAGCCTTCCGCCTTATCACCCGGACGGAGCGTCCGCCCGACGAGCGCCCGGGAGCGGAGCAGCGCCTCCATGCGTGCCGGATCGGGCGGCGGCGCGCCTTCGCCGGCCTCGGCGACGGAGACACGCGCGAGCGTAGCGGCCGCCTCGCCGAGCGCGATCTGTTTCACGCTTTCGTCGGCGGCGTTGCGCAGCTCGATCGCGGCGGGATCGAGCTTGTAGGTGATGTCGCTGCCGTTCTGTACCGTCACCTTCACCGCGAGGATGTTCGCGGCGGCGAGGTTCTCGCCGAAGTCGAGCTTGGTCTCGAGGCCGACCTGCGGCTGGATCTTGAACTTGACGCCGCCGCCCGTCGTCCCGCCGCTCTGCTGCTCGTTCCACGCCACCATTTCGGGACCGTGATCGGCGAGGCCGGTGAACGCGAGAAAGAAGCCGCGGCTGAACGTCACGTCCTGCTTCAGTAACGACTCGTCCTTGGCGCCGAACGCCTCGACGCCGCTCGCGTCGCAGCGGACGTCGACGGTGGCGTGATCCTCGCCGCCGCGCTCGGCGGGCTTCGTCGCCTTGATCACCCCCGGCGTGCCGAGGTGCGCGAGCTGAAAGCGGCCGACCGAATAGCCGAGGCTGCGCACGCTCGCGAACGCATAGCGGTTCGCGTCGTCGCACGAGAGATTGGGCCGCCGCACCACGTACTGCTGTTGCGCCGACGTGCATGCCGCCGCGATCGCCGCGAGGGCGAGAGGAGCGAGCCGCGCGAGCATCGTCGGCCGTTGTAAGGGCCGCTCGCGCGGCAAGTCAAGGTGACGCGGTGCACGGGTATTGGCTGCGGTGAGTCGCAGCGCACTGTCGTCGCTGGTTTCGTGTCAGCGCTTGGCGCTCGGGCCGCGATGCGCTGTACGACGCGCCGTCGCGGCGGCAAATTCTGTTGTCTGGCCGTACGCTCGGGGTTATGGTCGCGCGCGGTGAACCGGCACTCGCGCGCAGCGACGTCGGGCGCGGACACGCGCGCCCGACGTCACGCACACCTGCCGGGGATGCGCGCGCTGCCGTGGATCGTCACGATCCTCATCTTTGCCGCGATCTTCAAACGCGTGCCGTTCGCGAGCGTCTGGCACGCGCTCGAGGGCGCGCGCCTCGTTCCGTACCTCGCGATCATGGCGCCCTACTCGGTCGCCTATCTCGCCGTCGATACGTTTTGCCTGACGCGGGTCATCAACTGGTTCAATTGCGAGATCGGCTATCGCGACGTGCTGCCGATCCGCGCGACGACGTACGTCTTGACGCTCGTGAACTCCAACCTCGGACAAGGGGGGATCGCCCTCTACCTGCACCGACGCGACGGCGTGCCGCTCGTCGAGGTCGCAAGCTCCGTCCTCTTTCTCATGTTCGTCGAGCTCTACCAGCTGACGTTCTTCTCGAGCGTCGGCTACCTTCTGGCGCCGCGCGCGGTCGACCTGCCTCTCGGCGCGCTGTACGTCGCGCTCTACGGATATCTGATCGTCCACGTGCTGTTCTTCCGCGTCGCCGGCGATCGGCTGGCCCGCTACCCGGCGGCGCGCATCCTGCGCAGCTTCCGTCTCGCACGGCCACGGCACTACGCGCTCCTCCTCCTCTACAAGAGCCCGAACTTCATCATGGCGACGGTCGTCTACTACTTCGCGCTCCGCTGTTTCGGGCTGGGGCTGCCGTACCGCGAGCTGCTCGTGTTCCTGCCGATCATCTTCTTCTCCGCCGCGCTGCCGATCGGCGTCGCGCACCTCGGGGCGCCGCAGCTCTTGTGGATCTACTTCTTCGGCCGCTACGCGCCCGAGCCCGCCCTCCTCGCGTTCAGCCTGGCGACGCACTTCATCTTCATGATCATGAACGCGGCGCTCGGCGTGCCGTTCCTGCCGCGGGCGACGCGCGAGCTGATGCGCGGCAGCGATCGCGCGACGGCCTGAGCGCGGGTCAGACGCGAGTAGCGCTGCGGCGCGGCAGCGCGAGCGTCTGGATACGATCGAGCGCGGCCGCCAAGTTCAGCGCCGCGGCGGCGACGCCGGCGGCGTATGCCAGGCTCGCGAGCGCGCCGCCGCCGAGCCACAGTCCACCCGTCGCGAGCAAGGCGACCGCGTAATTCGCGACACCCGCCGCCGCGCCGGCACGGCTCGGCACGAGGACGATCTCGCGGCCGCTGCCGCGTCGCCAGCCGTCGGCGCTGTAGAGCACGAACGCGACGGCGGCGCACCACGGCAGCGCCACGGGCACGCGTCGCGCATGCGCCAGCATCGCGAGCCCCGGCAGCAGGAACACGATGTCCGCGCCGTGATCGAGAATGCGTCGCGCCTCGGAAGCCCAACCGCTCGCACGCGCGAGCCGCCCGTCGACGAAATCCGTCGCCACCGCCGTGACGCAGACGAGAAACGCCAGGGCGCCGCCTGTATCCGCTCGCGCGACGCTCCACGCGAAAAGCGGCGCCAGCATCAGGCGCAGCAGCGTGCACGCGTTAGCGGCGACGATCATTCGCGCTTCGCGCCCTCGAGAACGGTGATGGGCTCGCGGACGCCGCGGCGGCGGCGCAAGAGCACGTAGAGCGCGCCCGCGCCGCCGTCGGCGGGGCGTGCCGAGCTGAACGCGAGCACGACGCGCCCGACGCGGCCACGCGCGAGCCAGCTCTTCAAGCGCTCCTTCAGCACCGGGACGTTGTCCTTGGAGTTCAATCCGCGTCCATGGACGACGAGCACGGCACGGTGACCGGTTGCGAACGCGTCGATGATGAAGCGCTCGATCTCGCCGCGCGCCGCCGCCGCGCTCATGCCGTGTAGGTCGACGTACGCCTGGTAGGCGAACTCGCCGCGTCGCAGCCGCCGCAGAATGCGCGGATCGAGGCCGACGACGGCGCCCTCCACATACTCGACGGAGTCGCTGACATCGAACTCGCCCGTGCCCGCGACCAGATCGGAGAGGGCGGCGAGCGCTTCCGCCTCGTCGCTGCTGGGCGCGCGGCGCCCGCCCAGTGCGGGCGGCGGGGCATCGACGCGGCCGCCGACGTCGAGCCGCCGGACGTCCGCCATGGCGCGCGCAAAGGACGCGTACTCGTCCTCGCGATCAATCGCGGCGGGCGGCGGTGCGTCGCGCCGTCGCACCACGCTTTTCGCCGGCAGCGCACGTGGCGAGCGCGATGGCGGCACGCTCGCCACCGGCGACGGCCGCGACGCGAGCTTGGCGCCGAGGCCGCGAAACGGGGCGTGGAACGGCGCTGCTTCACGTTCGCGGCCCTGTGGTTCGTCGTTGCGGCGTCGCGCCATCGGCGTCGCTCGTTGCAGACGACCTCGAGAATACGGGAGTCGCGACGGGGCGTGCAACCGAGGCGCGAGAGAACGAGATCCCGACCCGGCGACGGCACGCGCCGGGTCGGGTGCTTCTGGGGGCGTTACTGGTGCGACTGATGCGGCTGGTGCGGCTGGTGCGGCTCGACGGTCATGGACGATTCCGCGAGACGATCGCTCTCGCCCATGCGCTCGCCGCTTCCCGTTCCCTCGCGACGCGGCGCCCCGCGCCGCGCCAGTGCTTCGATCGCGCGCCGCGCGAGCTTGCTCGGCTTGGCGTGGCCGTTCTCCCAACGGTTGACGGTCGAGAACGTCACCGCGACCGCGTGCGCGAACTCCTCTTGCGTCATCCCGAGACGAAGTCGCAGCTCCCGGATGCTTCGATTCACGTTTTCGTCGCTCATGGCTTCGATCCTCCTATAGTGGCGCGTAGCGCCGCAGCTATAGGGGCGTTGAGCAAAGGGCGGACCATCGGGCGCTCGCCACTAACATCAGGAAAGCACTCGCCAGCGGCCTCGCCCGCGCGGAAAGAGCGCGCTCATGGCACAGATCGCGTGCCGCCGGCGCCCGCGCGCGCAAATTTCCCCCGTGCGACCCGCGTGGTATGCAGGCGGGATGACGACGCCGCACGAGCTGTTGGAAGTGCTGAAGCAGGTGAAGTATCCCGGCTTCTCGCGCGACATCGTCTCCTTCGGGATCGTCCGCGACATCCAGATCGGCTCGCAGGGCGTCAGCATCGACTTGGCCATGCCGACCGCAACCGACGAGGCGGTTGCAGAGATTCGGCGCGACGTCGAGGCCGCGATCGCCGGCGTGACCGATTTGCCCGTCGAAGTGCTGATCGAGCGCGCCCCGCCACGGCCCGCGCCTGGGCCGCGCGCCGCCCGCACTGGCATTCCGGGCGTACGCGCAGTGGTGGCGATCGCGTCCGGCAAGGGCGGCGTCGGCAAGTCGACGGTCGCGGTGAACGTCGCATGCGCTCTCGCGCAGCGCGCCGCCGTCGGCCTCCTCGACGCCGACGTCTACGGCCCGAGCGTGCCGATGATGCTCGGTCTCGACGAGGAGCGCCCGCAAGTACGCGCCGACCGCCGCATCGTGCCCGTCGAGAAGTTCGGTCTCCGCGCCATCTCGATGGGCATGTTCGTCGGCGAGCGGACGCCCGTCATCTGGCGCGGGCCGATGGTGACGAAGCTCATCACGGAGTTCTTCCGTAACGTCGAGTGGGGCGAGCTCGACTACCTCGTCCTCGATCTCCCGCCCGGCACCGGCGACGCGCAGCTCACCGTCGCGCAGCAGGTGCCGCTCGCCGGCGGCGTCATCGTCACCACCCCGCAGGACGTCGCGCTCCTCGACGTGAAGCGCGGCATCACGATGTTCCAGCAGGTGAACGCGCCCGTCCTCGGCGTCGTCGAGAACATGAGCTTCCACGTCTGCTCCGGCTGCGGCACCCGCGCCGAGATCTTCGGCCACGGCGGCGGCGAGCAGATGGCACGGCAGTTCGGTGTCCCGTTCCTCGGCGCGATTCCCCTCGTCCGCGAGATCCGCGCCGCCGGCGACCGCGGCGTGCCGATCGTCGTCGCCGACCCGCAGCACCCGCAGAGCCGCGCGTTCATCGAGATCGCCGGCGCCGTCGAGACGCAGCTCGAGGAGCGCGCCGCCGGGATGCCGAGCGCCCGGTAGCGTGGCGGGTTGACGTGGTCACGATGTCGCTGTTACTGTGACCACATGGGGAGCCGTGAACGCGTCGTCGGTGTCCGCGAGCTGCGCGCGCGGCTGAGCGCGTACCTGCGCGGCGTGCGCCGCGGCGAGACGGTCACGATCGGCGATCGGCATCGCCAGCCGATCGCGCGGCTCGTTCCGTTCCAGGTGTCGTCGGACGTGGACGTTCTCGAGCGATTAGCGGCGCGCGGCGTCGTGGATCTCGGCGTCGGCAAACCCCGGCTCAGACGGCCCGTGAAGCCGCGAGCGCGGGCCCGCCGGACTTCGGACATCGTGATCGAAGACCGGCGGTGATCCTCTACCTCGACACCAGCGCGCTGGTGAAACTGTACGTCGACGAGCGGGGACGAGAGAGGGTCGAGGCTGCGGCGCGAGACGCGGAGCGCTTCGCCACGGTGCGCGTGACGTACACGGAGGCGCGGGCGGCATTCGCCCGACAACGTCGGGAAGGAGGCGTCACCGCGCGCGAGTTACGCACGATCGTGAGAGAGCTCGACGAGGATTGGGGGTCGTTTGTCGTCGTCGAGGTGAACGAGTCGTTGGTGCGGAGCGCCGGCAGTCTGGCGGAACGACACGCATTGAGAGCGTACGACGCTCTGCAACTCGCCGCAGCCGTCCAACTGCACGCCGAGGACGTCGAGGTGACGTTCTGTTGTTTCGACGTCCACTTGTCGCGTGCCGCCCGCCGCCACGGTCTGGAGCTCGCGTGATGGACGCAACCGACTTCGATCAGCGGATGGCGAAATCGACGGCGACATGGCGCGTCGGCGCGCTCGGGCGGATGGCGATCGCGGTGCTGATCTTGGTGTCCGTGCCGGCGACCGCCGATATCGCGCGCGCGAGCTGCGAGATCTTGCCGTTCACCGCGCCCGAAACTCGCGGCGACCGCGACGGCGCGTACTACTGGTACGAGGCCGCGGCGCCGAGCTAGAGCGCCTACTCACCCGTGCCCGAAGCGCTTGCGATACGGGTCGCGCGAACAGATGATCGCGTCCCTCCGGAGAGACAATCCTGCAATTGCCGTCCGGGGCGAGAACCGTTGGCGCTCAGTGGCGCTCGGCCGCGAGCGGGCGCACGGTCAGCACGAGCGCACCATCCGCAAGCGTGCGCGCGCTGACGGCGACGTCGATGACGCTGCGGTTCTTTCGCAGCAGCCGTCCCTGACGATGCTCGAGGACGCCTCGTCGCATGCGATCGAGAGAAACCGCGACCTTCGGACGCTCCTCGGGGAGGATGAGCTCAGATCCATGTAACTCGAGGAGCTCCGACCGCGAATAGCCGAGGAGGCTGCACGCGTCCTCGTTGACATGCTCGATCCCACCCCTGGGACCAATGACGAAAGTGGCGTCGGAAGAAGCGTCCATCATCATGCAACGATGCATGATCTTGGACGGGAGATCAACGTACAGAAATGATTCCGCGTGCGGCGGGACTCGCTATGTCTCGTGCGCGTGCGCTGCGGTGGCGGATCGCGCTTCGGAGACGCGGAGCCCTCCGATCGCACGCATCACGCTCGCCAACACGCGACGCTGCTCGTCGCGGTCGCCCGCCGCGCTCGGTGGAATCGCGATCGGCACACCGAACCGGACGCGCACGGGACGCGGCATGGGGATCCACGCGTCGCGCGGGAACGCCTCGAACGCGCCCTGGATGCCGACTGGGACGATCGGCACACGCGCCCGGGCGGCGATCGCGATTACGCCGGGCTCGCCGGGTGCCATCGTGCCGTCGCGGGTGATGCGTCCCTCGGGGAAGGCGCCGACGATCTCGCCGCGACGAAGCGTCGTGAGGAGCTTGCGTACCGCCGAGAGCTCGATCGCGCCGTCGCGGATCGGGATCACGCCGAGGCTGCGATATGCCCAGGTGAGCACGCGCTGATCGAAGAACTCGCGCGTCAGGACGAAGCGCACCGGGCGCGCGACGAAGCGGGCGACGAACACCCAATCGAGCATCGACTCGTGGTTCGCGGCGAGGATGAAGGGCCCTGGCGGGAGCGCGTCGTGGCCGCTGCCGCGCAAGTCGAAGTACACGTCGGCGAGCGGCGCGAGGCAGGTCTTGATCGCGAGATAGAGCGCGTCCGCCATGGAGGACGTCCTACCACGGATGCTACAATGGTCGCATGGAGAGCACCCCGATCGGCGACCTCTTCGATCACATCGCGCGCGGTGCTCCCGATCGCGAGGCGCTCGTCTTCGTGCAGGCCGGTGTGCGTTGGACGTATCGTGAGGTTCTCGATCGCATCCAGCGCCTCGCCAAAGCGCTGATCGGTCTCGGGGTCGAGCGCGGCGACCACGTCGCGCTCTGGGCGCCGAACCGGCCGGAATGGGTGCTGATCCAGCTCGCGACGGCGAAGGTCGGCGCGGCGCTCGTCGCGATCGATCCATTCTGCGCCGTCGACGATCTCACCTTCGTGCTCGAGCACTCGGACGCGACCACCCTCTTCCTGACCGAGCGTGCCGGCGACGTCGATCAGCTGGCGCTCCTCGGCGCGTACTGCCCGGAGCTGCCGGGCGCGCGCCCGGGCCGCCTCGCGAGCCGGCGCGTCGCGCACCTGAAGCGCGTCGCGCTCATCGACGACCATCGCGCGCCCGGAGCGTTCGCGTGGTCCGACGTGCTCGCCGCGAGTGCCGGTATCAGCGACCACATGCTGCGACTCCGTCAAGAGA
This sequence comes from Binatia bacterium, assembly GCA_041488235.1. Classification (GTDB taxonomy): domain Bacteria; phylum Desulfobacterota; class Binatia; order UTPRO1; family UTPRO1; genus DP-19. Next base: position 17,614 of record JBGPOW010000022.1, on the reverse strand, counting down.
GCGTCGACGTCGACGACACGGCGCTCCTCCAGTACACGTCGGGCACGACCGGCCAGCCGAAAGGTGTGGAGCTGACGCACCGGAATCTCCTCAGCGACGCTTACTACGCCGGCGAGTGCATGCGGCTCGGCGCGCGCGACCGACTGTGCGTACCGCTGCCGCTCCACCTCACGCTCGGCTCGGTGCTCGGCACGCTGACCGCGCTCTGCCGCGGCGCCACGATCGTCGTGCCGGCCGAGCGCTTCGACGCCGAGGCGACGCTCGCCGCGATCGCGGCCGAGCGCTGCACCGCCATGCACGGCGTACCGTGGATGTTCCAGGCCGCACTCGCGCAGCGGCGCTTTCACGACTTCGACCTCTCGTCGCTGCGGACGGGCGTCGTCGCCGGTGCGCCGTGCCCGCCGCAGGTCATGCGGGCGATCGTCGAGCGCATGCACGCGCGCGAGATGACGGTCGCGTACGGAACCGCCGAAGCGACGGCCGTCATCACGCAGACGCGCACCGAGGACCCGGTCGAGCTGCGCGCGACGACGGTCGGACGGGCGCTCCCCCACGTCGAGTTGCGGATCATCGAGCCGGAGAGCGGCCGCGACGTCGCACGCGGCGAGCAGGGCGAGCTCTGGTGCCGCGGCTACCCGGTGATGCGCGGCTACTACAAGCTGCCGGAGGCGACCGCCGCCGCAATCGACCGCGACGGCTGGCTACACACCGGCGACCTCGCGCGCATGGACGAGCACGGCTACTGCCGCCTCACGGGGCGCGTCGCCGAGGTCGTCCACCGCGCCGGCGAAGCGGTATACCCGCGCGAGATCGAAGACCTCCTCGCGTCGCATCCCAAGATCTACGACGCGCAGGTCTTCGGCGTCGGCGACGTTCAGGTCTTCGGCATGCCCTATGCCGCGACGGGGGAGGACCTCGCGGCGTGGGTACGCTTGCGTGAAGGGGCAAGCGCGAGTGTCGACGAGATTCGCGACTATTGTCGGACGCGGATCGCGGCGTTCAAGGTGCCGCGCTACGTACGATTCGTCGAGGACTATCCGAGGACAGCGACTGGCGAGGTACAGAGATTCGCGATGCGCGACCTCATGAGTGAGGAGCTGAAGCGCCGGCACGCGCGCTGAGCGCCGCACCGGTCAGCGCTCGCGAGGAGCTCGCGGCCGGGAGTGAATCCCAGCGGCTCAATCGATGTGGGCGCCGCGGAAGTTGCCGATGAGACGTACGCGGCCGCTATTCACGAGGTGTTGCACCACGCTCACGAGCTCCGCCTCGGAATCGGTCACTTCGGCGACGGCCTCGATCAGGTCGAGCAGCGTCAGTTGCGATTGTGCGTCCATATCCTCCTCCGATCGAACAGCGTAGCTGGTTGCCACGACGAGTGCTGGCAGCAAGGGGTGTGCCGGTGCGGAGCCACGTGCGCAGGGACATACGCTGCTCCGGAAATTGAAGCGTTACGACGGTGAAGGGCTCGTTCACCATGGCAAAAGCATAGCGAGCGTCACGCCGACGCCCGCATCGCCTCCAAGTCGAGCATGTGACGCGCGGGAGCGATCGCCGGCAGGCGCACCGCGACGCGCGTACCGCGCGCCGGCGCGCTCTCGACCGCAATCGAAGCGCCCAACAAGTCGCACAGCCTGTGTGCCAACGTGAGTCCGAGCCCGATGCCGCCGAACGGCCGCGTGGTCGAGCCCGAGAGCTGACGAAAGGCCTCGAAGATCCGGCCCTGCTCGCTGGCGGTCATACCGACACCGGTGTCGCTCACGGCGATCTCGATACCGCTTTCGGCGCGCCGTGCGGAAAGCCTGATCTCGCCGGCGGCGGTGAACTTCGCGGCGTTGGCGAGGATATTCAACACCACTTGGCGGAGCTTCGAGCGGTCGGTTTCGAGCGGCGGCAGGTCCGGATCGGCGACCCAGCTGAACGCGACCGGCTTCTCGTCGAGGAGCCGGCCCACCCACGGCTCGAGCTCGTCGAACAGCTCCGCGAGGCGCACGGTCCCGGACCGGAGCTCGCCGGCGCCGGTCACGACGCTCGAGTACTCGAGGAGATTGTTCACGGCGCAGGTGAGCGTCATTGCGTTCGAGAGGATGCGCGAGACCATCTGCTGCCGTTCGGCGACGACGATCTCGGGAATGGATTCGAGGATCTCGGCGTATCCGAGGATCGCGTTCAGCGGCGTCCGCAGCTCGTGCGAGACGTTCGCGAGGAGCTCGGTCTTGAGCCGGCGCGCGTCGTTCGCGGCACGCGCCGCCTGGTGGAAGCGACGTTGCGCGGAGACGCCGAGCGCGCTGACGACCGCGAGCAGCAAGAGAATCGTCGTCGCCGGCGTGATCGCGTGCGGGAAGAGCGCCACGACCGTCGCCGCGCCGGCGACGATCACGAGCTGCACGACGACCTGCTTGCGACGAGCGAACATTTCAACTGGCGCAAGAGCAACCGTCGTGCCCCGACGAAGTCGCGCGATTTCCGACTGTTGCGGTGGCAGCGGTGCGCGCCTATGGCGCGCGCTCTGTGTCACGCCGAGCAAGAACGGCACAGCGCCGCTCACGGGCCCGGCGGCCGGTCACGGTCAAGCGCGGGGGATGGGGCTCAGAAGATGCCGTCGCGCCGACGCAGCAGAGCGCGTACCATGTGCTGCACACGCACCCGGATCTGCTCGGCCATCGCGCGCACGGCGGCGGTGTCGTGGCTGCGGCGCGGCGGCGCGTCGAGGACGATCGGCTTACCGAATCGAATCGTCCACTTGGTCGGGAGCGGAATCATCCCGAGGGGACCAAGCAGCGGAAAGAACGGCGTCACCGGCAGATAGGGGACGCCGACGAGCTTGCTGAGCGCGCGCACGCGGCCGACGAGCGGGTAGATCTCCTCGGCGCCGATGACCGCCACGGGCACGATCGTCGCCCGATGGCGCAACGCCAGGCGCACGAACCCGCTGCTGAACGGCTGCAGCACGTAGCGCTCGGAGAAGAGCTTCGAGAGCCCGGCGACGCCTTCGGGAAAGAGGCCGACGAGCTCGCCGTTGTGCAGCAGGCGCTCTGCGTTGGCGCGGCTCGCGACGACGCCGCCGACGCGCTGGTAGAGCTGCGGAACGTACGGCAGGTTCTCGACGAAACGATCGTAGAGGAACCGAGTCGCGCGCGGCTGACCGGCGGCGTGCAGCGCGCACGCGATCATCGTCGCGTCGAACGGCAGCGCGCCGGAGTGATTGGCGACGAGGATCGTCGGGCCGCGTCGCGGCACGTTGCGCATACCGCGCGCATCGACCCGCCAGTACTTGTCGTAGAGCAGCTGAAAGATCGGCAGCAGGCGCTCGCGGAACTGCGGATCGAGTCCGAACTCGTCTTGCGCGCCCGCGCGCCCGCGCCGGCGTCGTGCCGATACCGTGGTCGCGGCGAGCGGCGGCTTGCGCGCTCCGCCGGGTCGCGACACGGCGACGCGGACTCCCGCCGCGGCGGCGCGCGCGCGCTCCGCCGCCGGGTCGTCGTGGCCCACGTCGTGGAGCATCGAGACGTGTTCCGCAGGGAGTGTCACGAGCCCTGACTAGCAACGGAACGCAAGAGAGACAACGTGACGGCGCTCGGTCGAGCGCACGATCGAGCGCCGTCGGCCTTGCGATTCACGCCAGGGCCGCGCTCGCCGTGCGGCGGCGTCACGCGTAGCGCTGCATCAGACGGCGAAACAGCGCCGGCGCGACGGTCTTCAGTACGGTTCCGATCGCGTAGCGCGCGGGAATGGTCACCTCGACTCGGCCGCGGCGCACCGCGCGCACAATCGCGGCGGCGACGACCTCGGGCGCAATCGCGCGCCGCCGGGCGGACGCGGGGAAGCGCGCGAAAGACGGATGCTCGAAGAACGGCGTCGCGATGATCCCGGGATTCACCAGGGTGATCCCGACGCCCGTGCCGGCGAGCTCGTAGACGAGGCTCTCGCTCAGGCCGGCGAGCGCGAACTTCGAGGCGCAGTAGACGGCGTGATTGCGTGAGCCGATGCGGGCCGCGATCGAGGCGACGTTCACCACGTGGCCGCGCCCGCGCTCGAGCATGCCGGGGAGAAGCGCGCGGGTGAAGCGCAACGCGGCATGCAGGTTCGTCTCGAGGATCGCGGCGGTCTCGTCGGCGTCGGTCTCGACGAACGGCAGATAGCGCCCGATACCCGCGTTGTTGACGAGGACGTCGACGTCACCGAGGCGCTCGCGCACGGCAGCGAGGGTGGCGTCGATCGCGGCGGGATCGCGTACGTCGCAGGAAAACGTCGCGTGACGCCCGGCGCGGAGCCCGGCGGCGACCTCGGCGAGACGGTCGGCGCGGCGGGCGACGAGCACGACCGTGGCGCCGGCGTCGGCGAACGCGCGGCAGACGGCCGCGCCGATGCCGCTCGAGGCACCAGTGACGAGCGCGGTTGCGCCGTCGATTTCCATGGCTCGGCATTGTCGCGTGCGCGGCGGCGATTTGCCACCGACTCGGCCGATCGAGTACGTCGCTGGGATGCGGCCTCGCGATCTCGATGCGCTGGCGTTCCCTGCGGTGCTCGAGGCGCTCGCGGGGCTCGCGGTGTCGGCGGTCGGCGCCGAGGCGTGCCGCGCGCTCCGTCCCGCCACAGAGCGGCCGCGCGCCGAAACGGCGCTCGCGCGACAGTGGAGCCTCTTCCGGATCGCGGAGACGAGCGGCGCCGTCCCGCTCGCGCCATTCCGGGACGTCCGGGAGTCGCTGGCGCTCGCCGAGCATGAGGGCGCCATTCTCGCCGGCGAGCGCCTGGTCGAGGTGCGGACCGTGCTGCGACAGGTGCGGACCGCCCGGCAGTTTCTCGCCCCGAAGGTCGCCGAGTTTGCCCCGCTCGCGGATCTGCCGGCGCGGCTGCACACGCTGCCCGAGCTCGAGGCGACGTTGTCGCGCATGCTCGACGACGCGGGCGTGCTGCGCGACGATGCGAGCCCGCGCCTCGGCGAGCTGCGCGTGCTGCTGCGCGATCTGCGCGTCGAGATCGAGACCCGGCTCGAGCGCCTGGCGAGCGGCGGCGCCGACGACAAGATCGCCGATCGCTATGTCACCGTGCGCAACAACCGCTTCGTCGTGCCGGTGAAAGCGGGTGCGGCGACGCAGCTCGCCGGCGTCGTGCAGGACCGCTCCGCCTCCGGCGAGACGCTCTTCGTGGAGCCACTCTTCGCGATCGAGCTCAACAATCGCCTTCTCCTCGCGCGCAAAGAGGAGGAAGCGGAGGAGCTGCGGCTGCTGATGCTGCTCACCGCCCAGATCGGTGCGGCGCGCCACGAGCTCACGACGGCGCTCGGCGCGCTCGCCGAGCTCGATCGGTTGACGGCCGGCGCCGTCTTCGCTCGCCGCTTCGGCTGCACCGCACCGTCCTTTGGTGACGACGAGGTGGATCTGCGGCAGGCGCGCCATCCGGAGCTCTTGCTCGCGGGACGTCCCGTCGTGCCGATCGACGTCCGCATCGGCGCCGGCAAACGCGCCCTCGTCCTCACCGGTCCGAACACCGGCGGCAAGAGCGTCGCGTTGAAAACGCTCGGGCTGCTGACGGCGCTCGCCCACGCCGGGTTGTTGATCCCGGCGGCGGAAGGCAGCGTCGTCCCGTTCGTGACCGGCATCTACACCGATCTCGGCGATGACCAGAGTATCGAGCGCAATCTCTCGACGTTCTCGTCGCACGTGGTGAACCTGATCGATGTTTTCGCGGTGCTCGCGCCGCCGGCGTTGCTGCTCCTCGACGAGCCCGGCGTCGGCACCGATCCCGACGAGGGCGCGGCGCTCGCGATCGCACTCGTCGACCACGGCATCGGGCGCGGGGCGCTCGTCGCGGCAGCCACGCACTACGCCGCCGTCAAGCTCTACGCACTGAACGAGCCTCGTATCGAGCTCGCCGCCGTCGACATCGATCCGGTGCGCTTCGCGCCCCGGTTCCGCCTGCTGTACGGCTCGCTCGGCGAGAGCCTCGGCCTGGCAATGGCGCGCCAGCTCGGACTCCCCACGTCCGTCCTCGCCGCCGCCGAGACGCGGCGCACGAGCTCGGCACGTGAGCTCGCCGACGCGATCGCACGGCTCGAGACGAGCCGGCGACGCCACGACGAGGAGTACCAGGCGGTCGTCGACGAGCGCCGCGCGCTCGCGGAGGTCGAGCGCGAGCACTCTCGCCTCGTCGCGGAGCTGCGCGAGCGCCAGCGCGCGCGGTGGGACACCGAGCTCGCCGACGCACGAGAGTTCCTGCGCTCGCTCAAAGCCGAGGGTCGCGAGATCCTCGATCTCGTCCGCCGCCGTCCTCCGGATGCAGCGCGCGCGTTCTCCGAGTTCGTACGGGGTCGCGAGGAGGACATCGCTGCTCGCGCGGCCACGACTGCGGAGCCGGCCGCCGCACCCGAGGTGCCACCCGCGCTCGGCGCGCACGTCGAGGTGCGCGGCTCGACGATCCGCGGCGACGTCGCCGAGATCAGCGGCGACGTCGCCCGCGTGCAGCGCGGTTCCGTCAGCTTTCGCGTTCCGCTCGCGCAGCTGCGTGTCGTTCCCGCACCGACCGCACCGCCGAGCGCACCGCGCGCCGCTTCCGTCGGCGGTGGCTCACGATCGCGCCGTGCGCACGCAACGGACGACGCGCCTCCAACCGAGCTGCATCTCGTCGGCCTGCGCACCGCCGAGGCGCTCGACCGGCTGGAGCGCTTCCTCGATCACGCGCAAACGGCGGGTGTCGCGACCGTGCGCATCGTCCACGGCATCGGCAGCGGCGCGTTGAAGCGCGCCGTCGCCGAGTATCTGGCGCGATCGAGCTACTGCACGCGATTCACGGAGGCCGAGGCGAACCGCGGCGGCGCCGGGGTGACCGTGGCCGAGCTGCTCTAGCGTCCCGGTTCAGAAGTCCGTTGCCTAATTCCGCGAGGGATCGGCGGTGCCGGCGAGGCGCGACGACGACGAATAGTCCTGTACTATTCGGAGGAGGAGCAACGAAGCCGGCGCCGTCGAGAGCCGCGGAATTAGGTGACGAACTTCTGAATCGGGACGCTAGCGTCGACGAACGCGCGACCCGCCGTCGCGGACGTCCGTGCGGCGACTCAGGCGGTGAGCCGAACGTCGCCGCTCGTCCCGTCGTCGACCAGCGTCGCGAGGCCGAGCTGCGGGTCGAGCTGGTAGCGAACGTCGCAATGCCTCAACACCGTGAGTGACGCGCGCGCGCCGCGTTCGAGCGCCGCCGCGCGCAGGCCGTCGGCGGCGGCACGCACCGCGAGGACGAGCGCCTCACACTCGGCGCCGACCGTTCCTCGCCGCACGTGCAGGGTCAGCGCGTCGACCGCCGGCGCGTGCCGTGCGAGCGTACGCACGACGTGCGCGGCGTCGCGGAGCGTCTGGTCGGCGAAGAAGTGCGCCCACGTCGCATAGCGGAGCCGGGGGTCGTCACGGTAGAGCGGACGCGCGTCGTACTCGACGTGCAAGATCGCGTCGACGAGCGTCACGCGCCGCATCGCGATCAACGAGGCGCCGCGATACGGGAACTCCTGCTCGATTGCCTGCCGCGCGTCCGTGGCGGGCCGGAGCCCACTGCGACCCGCCACGGTTTCGCGCCAGAGACCCGACCGCCGGAGGCGAGCGGCGAGCCCCATCTCACACCTTCCCGACGACGGCGAACGGCTGGGCCGCCGAATGATGTCGCATGCAGCGTCCTCCTGGGTGTGATCGTGTTCGGCGTCGGCGCCGACCAGGATTTGCAAAGCAACGCGCAGGCCAGTGCGACGCGCCGCGAAAACACACGGCGTTCGGACGTGCTCACGCCGCGGGCAGGTCGCTGTGGGCGGCGCACTTCCGGCGCGCCGATGACTGCGCTGTCAACTCGCGACGGCGCCGACGAGGACGATGGGGCCGGTCGGGCTCGTCGAGCCCGACGACGGCTCGATCGAAACCGCGAACGCCGTCACCTCGCCCGCGCGCGCGAGCGTCGGAATGCGCGCGGCGAGCGGGCCTCCGGCCGCGAGCGCAAACACCCCGGACGGCTCCGGCGGGCGATCGCCGCGGATCGCCCAGAGCTCGTACGCGCGTCCCTCGCCCGGGTCGGCGAGGCCAGAGAGCACGACCGCGCCCTCGCCGGTCGCGGCGTCGACGACGACGCGGCCGCTGCCGGCGACGCCTTCCTTCGGGGCGAGCGCAGCGGTCAGCGTGTGCGGACCGGCGAAGACACGCAACAATTGCCCTTGCGCGTCCACCGCCTCGCGCAGACCGGCGAGCGTCCGGCCCTGCTCATCGAGACGCGCGGACAGCTCGGCGTTGGTGCGCGCCGCCGACGCGAGCTCCGTCGTCCGCGCGCCCAGCTCGGTCGTCCTCGCCGCAAACTCGGCGGTGCGGACGTCGGCGATTCGAGAGAAGCGCACCGCCATGCCTCCGAGCACGAGCGCAACGCCGGCCGCGATCGCGCCCACCGCACGCCAGCGACGGAGCGCGCCCGCGCGTCTGCGCGCCACGCTCTCCTGTCGCGCTTCCCCGAGAATGCGTGCGCGCAAGCCCGTCAGCGGCGGGGTCGCGTGCGCATCCGCGAGCACCTCGAGCGTCGCGTCGTCGAGAGCGCGCTCGTCGACGCCGATCGTCGCGTCCTCACGCATGTGGTACCTCGCGCGCGAAGCCGGCGCGCAGTCGCAGCACGCCGTCGCGGATTCTCGTCTTGACGGTCCCGAGCGGCGTCCCTTCGCGAGCGGCGATCTCGCTGTGGGAGAGGCCCTCGAAATATGCGATTTCGATCGCGCGCCGCTGCTCGACCGGCAGCTCCTCGAGAGCGGCGCGCACGCGGCGGCCACGCTCGAGACGGAGGAGCACTTCGTCCGGACGCTCGGGCACGGCGAGCTCCCCGGGGTCCGCTCCGGCTTCGTCTTCCGCACGGCCGCGCGCGCCGCGCGCGCGCACCTGATCGATCGCCGCGTTGCGCACGAGGCGCAGCAGCCACGGCCGCGCGGCGCCGCGTGCCGGCTGGTAGCGATCGGCGCGGCGCCACACGCGCAACAGCGACTCTTGGACGACGTCTTCGGCGGCGGCGGTGTCGCCGGTGATGCGCAGCGCGAGGCCATACGCGGCGGCCGCGACGCGGTCGTACAGCGCGGCGAGCGCGCGCTCCTCGCCGGCGGCGATGCGCGCGAGAAGATCCGCCTCCGGATCTGCCGCGCCCGCCGGCGTCACAGCCCGAGACCGCTCGCCGCGCCGACGCGCCAGGCCAGCCCGAGTCCGACGGTGATGCTCGCGAGCGCGGCTCCGATCCGCAACGCCGCCGTGATCCGCGTCGATCGCGTGCCGGCAAGTACGAAAGGAATGCCGACGAGCGCGCTGGTCAGCGCCATGCCGGCGATCGAGCCGACGCCGAACACGGCGACGTAGAGCAACGCCAGTGCGCGCGACGGGATCGTCGTGAGCACGATCATCATCGGCGCCGCGCTGCCGGCGGCACCGTGCATCAAACCGACGAGCAGTGGGCGCCGCCAGACCTGCGCGCCGTGGTGTGGGTCGATGTTCGTCGCGACCACCGCGGCGTGCGCGTCGGAGTGGACGTGCCGATGCAGGTGTGGATGCGCGTGCACGCGCCACCCGTGGGCATGGACGTGCGAGTGGAGAACGCCGGCCGACCCGAGTGACCACAGGCTGCGGCCGCCGAGTCCGATCAGCATCGTCGCGACGCCGAGCTCGAGCGCGTTCGCGGCCTGCGCCGGGACGTGCAGTCCGAAGGCGATCACCGCGCACGCCAAGACGAGCAGCGCCGCCGTATGTCCCAATCCCCACAACGCGCCGACCGCCGAGGCGCTCCACGCACTCCGTCGCTCGCTCGTGATCGTCGCCACCGCAGCCACGTGATCGGCATCGAGCGCGTGCCGCAGCCCGAGCACGAAGCTCACCGTCAGCAGCGCAAACGGCGTCGTCGTCGCCATGGCGTCGCGCACAATGGACCCCACACCGCGCCCGACGCAAACATCGCGCGAACGATGCGCCGACCCGGCCATGTCGTCGAGCGCCGCCGTGAGCAGATACGCCGTCACCGGCGACCTGTGTACGCCACACCACCAGTACGGCCGCTGGAGCACGTCGGATTGCGACGGACGCCACGCGCCGGACGAAGCGGGGGTCGGGCTCTGCACCCGTTCTGCGCAATGAACCTTATCGCGCAGGTCGGGTGCGGAGCCTGATCCCTGCTTCGTCCGGCAACGGGAACGAGCGATGCAATCCAAACTCTTCCGGCGCCCGTACTACTTGGCGATGACGGAAGAATTCGACCTTGACCATTATGTGAGCCGCTCCCGCGCGCTCGACCTGAGCGACATCCGCTGGGACGACGTCCCGCGCCATCCGCTGTCGTCGGAGACCCTCCGAACGCTGCGCTACATGCAGGACATCGAGAGCCACACGATCGTGTATCTCCGGACGCTGCTCTCGACGCGCGCGATCGACGATCCCGAGGTGGCGACGTTTCTCGCGTGCTGGCTGTACGAGGAAACCTTTCACGGACGCGCTCTCGCGCGCTTCCTCCTGGCCGCAGGTGGCGACGTGGTGCAGCGCAGGCGATCGCGCGCGCCGCTGCCGGCGCGGATCGAAGCCGTGCTCACGGCGGCGCTGGCTCGCGCGTGGCCCGATTTCGTCGGCGTCCACATGACGTGGGGCGCGATCAACGAGCTCACCACGCTCACCGGGTATCGTCGCCTCGCCACGATCGCGCACCACCCGGTCCTCTCCGAGCTGCTGGCGCGCATCGTCCGCGACGAGTCGCGGCACTTCTTCTTCTACTATCGGCAGGCGGCGCAACGGCTGCGCACACCGGCGGCGGCGCGGGTCGCGCGCTTTCTCGTCGACCGCTTCTGGGCACCCGTCGGTTCCGGCGTGCAGCCGAAGTCGGAGACGCGCTTTCTGGCGGCGTATCTCTTCGGCGGCGGCGACGGGCGCGACGCTGCTCGCAAGGTCGACGACCGCATTCGGCAGCTGCCCGGGTTCGCCGGTGCCGCGCTTCTCGAAGCGTGGATCGACCGCGAGATTCCGCCGCGCCGGTCAGGAACACGGTGGCATGCGCGACCGCCACGCGTCGGCGAACGTCAGGCGGTACCCTGGGGCTCGGCGAGCAGCATCCGCAGCTCGTCGGCGGTGATCACGTAACGCTCGGCGCAGAACTCGCACGTCACCTCGGCACCGTCGTCGCGTGCGATCATGTCGGCGATCTCCGCCGGTCCCAGGAGGAGAATCGCCCCGAAGACGCGCTCGCGGGTGCACGGGCACGCGAACCGCGTCGACTGCGCATCGAGCGTCTCGACGTCGAGACCGGCAAGCACCGCGTCGAGGATCTCGCGCGGCCCCGCGCCGTCGCGGATCAACGTCGTGATCTGCGGCAGCGCGGCGACGTTGCGCTCGACGTGACGCATGACGTGCTCGTCGGCGCCGCTCATCATCTGCACGAGGAACCCGCCGGCCGCGCCGACGTCGCCCTCGCGGTTGACGAACACGCCGAGGGTGACGGCCGACGGTATCTGCTCGGAGCTGACGAGGTAGTGCGCCACGTCCTCGGCGATCTCGCCGGAGACGAGACGCATGACGCTGCGGTACGGCTCCTTGTTCCACGGTTGCGTGCGGATCACGCAGAGGACGCCGCTGCCGATCGCGCCCGCGACGTCGAGCTTGCCGCGCTTCGACGGCAGGTGCGTCGCCGGGCGCGCGACGTAGCCGCGCACGGTGCCGGCGCCGGTCGTCGCCGCCATCACGCGGCGGAGCGGCCCGTCGCCGACGAGCTCGATCGAGAGGCGCTCCTCGTCCTTCATCGTGCCGCCGAGGAGAAGCGCCGCGGTCAGCGTGCGGCCGAGCGCGGCCGTCGCCGTCGGATACGTGCCATGGCGGCAACGTGCTTCCTCGACGACCGCCGTCGTCACTGCGGCGAGCGCGCGCACCGTACCGCCGGCGGCGCCGACTTTCAGGAGATCGCTCATCGTCGCTCGCGCATGAGCGCGGCGAGCCGGTGCGCGTCGACGAAACCGACGGTGCGCGACTCCTCGACGCCGTTCGGTCCGAAGAGCACGATCGTCGGGACTCCGAGCACTTGGAACCGCGACATCCACTCCTCGCGATCGGGGGTCATTTCCGTCACGTCGGCGCGCAACATCGCGAACCCCTCGGCTTCCTTCGTCACCAGCGGGTCGACGAACGTCATCGTATCGTTCTCGCGGCAGGGAAGACACCAGCGCGCGGTGAAGTCGACGAGCGCCGGCCGACCCGCGCGCGCCGCTTGCGCCAAGGCGTCCGGTGAGAATGCTTCCCACGCGATGGCGCTCTCCGCCCGGTGCGGAACGGCAACCCATACCGCCGCGGCAACGGCAATGACGCCGATCGCGCGCCGCACGATCGTGAACGCGCCCCGGCGTCCCACCGGACCGACGAATCCGAGGTAGACGCCGGCGACGGCGATCAAGAGCGGCATGATCGCGCCGGCGACGCGATCGCCGAGGACGGGCGTCGCGAAATAGAGCGCCATGCCGAGGAGGACGAAGCCGAAGAGATGCTCGACCCAGAGCAGCCATTCGCCCGAGCGCGGCAAACGGCGGATCGAGCCGGCCGCGGTCGCGAGCACGAGATAGGGTGCGCCCATTCCGATCGCCAGCGCGAAGAAGAGCGCGAACCCGAGGAGCGCGTCCTGGCGCGCGGCGACGAAGAGCAGAAGCCCGATGACGATCGGACCGACGCACGGGGCCGCGACGATGCCCATCGTGAGGCCCATCGCGAGCGCGCCGACGACGCCGCGCGACGACCTGCCGACGCGCGTCGCGACGAACGCGGGCGCACGCAGCTGGTAGAATCCGAAGTTGCTCGCGGCGAGCACGACGAGCATGGCCGCGATGCCGGCGAGCACGGCGGGACGCTGCAGCGCGGCGCCGAAGACGCCTCCCGAGAGCGCCGCCGCGACCCCGAGGCCCGAGAACGTCGTCGCGATGCCGAGCACGTACGCGCCGGCGAGCGTGAGCACGCGGCCCGTCGCGCGGCGGCTCTGGCCGCCGAAGTACGCGATCGTGACCGAGATCAGCGGATACACGCAGGGAGTGAGGTTCAGGCCGAGGCCGAAAAGCGCCGCCAGCGCGAGCGTCACGACGAGCCCGCGATCGCGCATCCAGCGCTCGATACGGCTGCGCTGATCGCCGGTGAGGACGGGGGCGGGCGCCACTCTGATGCCCGGCGCCGCCGCGCCGAGCGCGAACGTCACCGGCAACGTGCGCGGCGGCAGGCACGTCTCGTCGTTGCACGCTTGATAGCGCAACCGACCCGTGATCGGGCCCGCCGTCGGGCCGCGGAGACGGACGCCGATCGCGAACCGGCCCTCGTACAGCCGGAGCGGGCCGCCCGTCGCGAAGCGCAACTGCCGGATCACCGGTTGCGGGTACTGGATCGATTCGACGGTCGCCCCCGGCGGAGCCTCGACGGCAAGCTCTGTCGGAATCAGATACGAGCGGTCGGGGTCGTGAGCGTTGACGTGCCAGCCGTCGCTCAGCTCGACGGCGAAGACGAGATCGCTCGGCGCACCCGCTCCCACCGCCGCGCTCGGCGCCGCTCCTGTCGTCGGCGACTCGACGCGCCACTCCGCATGCACGGTCGGCTCACTCGCGCTCGCGGCCGTCGTGACGAGCGACGACAGCATGAGCGCGATCGACGATGCGATCGCCACGACGATGGCGTACGCGCCTCCCATATTGCGCCTTCGAGACCTTCCGGATACAGCCGCTCCCGCATGAGAACGTTCGGGATGGCGCTCGCTGCCGCGCTGTTGGTTGCGTGCGCCGCCACGATCGTACGGGCGGACGGATTGCGGGTCGAGGACGCTGCGGTACGCATCGCCGGCGGCGGCAGTCGTCGAGTTCAGTATTACGCGCTTCACGGCGACGTGGGTTTCCGTTTGTGGAGCCGCGCCGATCGGTGGCTGGCTGAGCGCAATGTCACCGGTCGTTGGGTCATCGAGCCGTCGGTCGCGTTCGTCAACGACGAGCACAACCCGCACAGGAGCTCCGGCGTCGAGATCGGCGTGAACCCGCTTTTCGGCAGGCTCACGCTCGGTGACGGGCGCCTGCGGCCGTTTCTCGAGGGCGGCGAAGGAATCCTCTACACCAACCGCCGCAAGAGCACGCTCGGGAGCGGCGGATTCTTCTTTGCGTCGCAGATCGGCCTCGGGCTCGAGTACGACATCCGTCCTGGACTCGCGTTCACGTTCGCGCTGCGCTACCGCCACATCTCGACCGCAGGCATCACGAACAGCAATGCCGGCCTGAACACGCAGATGGCGCTCATCGGGCTGACGTTTCGCTGAAGCCGCGACGTGCTCGGAGAGCGAACCTCCCAGCTTACTACCGCAGCTTCGCGACCTTCGTCGCACTGTCCTCCGGCGTCGGCGCCGGCGGCTCGACCGTGAGCGGCACGCATTCGACGATCTCGAGACCGTATCCGGGTAGGCTGACGAGCCGGCGCGGGTAGTTGGTGAGCAGCCGAATCTTGCCGACGCCGAGGTCGCGCAGGATCTGCGCGCCGATCCCGTAGTCACGGAAGTCGCGGAGCCGCGTCCCGGGATTCGTGCTCGGCTCGGTGCGCGACTGTGTCTGGCCGTCGGCACCGTTGAACACGTCGCCGCCGTGCTCTTCCCGACGCAAGTACAAGATCACGCCTCGACCTTCCGCGGCGATCACCTCCATCGCACGATGCAGCACCGCACCGGTGTTGCGCTGCGCGTAGGCGAACACGTCGCCGGGCAGATACTCGGCGTGGGTGCGGACGAGCGTCGGCGTGTCCGGGGTGATGGTGCCGCGAACGAGCGCGAGGTGCTCGCCGCCGTCGACGTCGCTGCCGTACACGACCGCGCGGAAGTCGCCGCCGAACCGCGTCGGCAGGCGCGCCTCGGCGATGCGGTGCACGAGCGAGTCGTGACGCAGACGGTACTGCACGAGGTCGGCGATCGTCGCGATCTTGAGCCCGTGCTCGGCGGCGAAGCCCTCGAGATCCGCAAAACGCGCCATCGAGCCGTCTTCTTTCATCACCTCGCAAATGACGGCGGCGGGCTTGAGGCCGGCAAGGCGCGCGAGATCGACGGAGCCCTCGGTTTGGCCGGTGCGCACGAGGACGCCGCCGCGACGCGCGCGCAGCGGGAAGACGTGCCCGGGCGTGACGAGGTCGCCGGGCCCGGCGCCGTCGCGGATCGCCGTCAGAATCGTCGTCGCGCGGTCGGACGCCGCGAGGCCGCTCGTGACGCCGCGGCGGGCGTCGATCGAAAGCGTGAACGCCGTGCCGAAGGGGCTGCTGTTCTCTTGGACCATCATCGGCAGCGCGAGGTCGGCGAGCTTCTCCTCGGTGAGCGGCAGGCAGATGAGGCCACGCGCGTAGCGCGCCATGAACGCGATCGCCTCCGGCGTGACCTTCTCGGCGGCCATGCAGATGTCACCCTCGTTCTCGCGGTCCTCGTCGTCCATGAGGATGATCATGCGGCCGGCGCGGATCTCGGCGATCGCCTCCTCGATCGAGACGACGTGCGGACTGCGCGACTGCTTCGGCGCCGACGGCAGGTCGAGCTTCGAGAACATCGCCCTTACAATAGCCCGCACCGGCCGCTCTTGGAATCCGGCGCCGGCAGGCGACGACTGCAGGCGGCCTCGCAACTGATTGCCTCTCGCGTGCCACGTCCTTTAGTCTGACCCCTCATGGACATCCGCGACGGCTTTTCCGGTACGATCGGTGATACGCCGCTCATCAAGCTCCGCAGAGCGTCCGAGCGCACCTCCTGTACGATCCTCGGCAAGGCGGAGTTCCTGAACCCGGGAGGATCGGTGAAGGACCGGGCGGCGCTCTTCATCATCCGCGACGCCGAGGAGCGGGGCACCCTCAGGCCGGGCGGCGTGATCGTGGAAGGCACGGCGGGCAATACCGGCATCGGCCTCGCGCTCGTCGGGAACGCACGCGGTTACCGCACGGTCATCGTGATTCCCGAGACTCAGAGCCAAGAGAAAAAGGACATGCTGCGCCTGTGCAGTGCGAAGCTTCGCGAAGTGCCGGCGGTGCCCTATCGCGATCCGAACAACTACGTCCACGTCGCCGAGCGCCTCGCCGCCGAGCTCGCGCCCACTGAGCCGAACGGCGTCCTCTACGCCAACCAATGGGACAACCTTGCGAATCGCGAGGCGCACTATCGAACGACCGGCCCGGAGATCTGGCGCCAGACCGACGGCAAGGTCGACGCGTTCATCTGCGCGATCGGCACGGGCGGCACGCTCGCCGGCGTGAGTGCCGCTCTCAAAGAGAAACGTCGAGAGGTCGTGATCGCCGCCGCCGATCCGATGGGCGCGGCCATGTACCACTATTTCAAGCACGGCGAGCTCAAATCCGAAGGCTCGTCCATCACCGAGGGCATCGGCCAGGGCCGAATCACGCGTAACCTCGAGGGCATCGTGGTGGACGACGCGTACCAGATCTCCGACCATGAAGCGCTTCCGGTCCTCTTCGATCTGGTCAAAGAGGAGGGGCTTTGTCTCGGTGGCTCGAGCGCGATCAACGTCGCCGGCGCGATCCGGTTGGCCCGAGACATGGGGCCGGGCCATACGATCGTGACCGTCCTGGCCGACTACGGCGCCCGCTACCAGTCGAAGCTCTTCAACCCCGCCTTCTTGCGCTCGAAGGGGCTGCCCACGCCCGATTGGCTCGCGTGAGCGGCAGCGCGAAAGGCCCTTGAACTCTTTACCCCTTGGTGGCAAAGAGTAAAGGTGCTTGCCAGCCGCCTCTCGAGCAAAGGCCAGGTAACGCTGCCGAAGAAAGTACGTGAGGTGCTCGGCGCCCGACCGGGCGATACCATTCTCTACGAGGTGGCGGAAAATCTCGTTCGGATCCGGCGTGCGGAGCCCTTCGACAAAGCCTTCCACGCTGCCCTGTCGTCGACCCTCGACGAGTGGATGAGTGAGGAAGACGAGCAAGCGTTCCGTGATTTGTGAGCAGTGGGACGTTCTTGTCGTGCCGTTCCCGTTCACCGATGTAGCGGGCACGAAGCGGCGCCCGGCGCTCGTGATGAGCCGACGGGCATTCAACAGCCACGGTCATTCCGTGCTCGCCATGATCACGACGAAGGCGGAGCCGGACTGGCCGGGCGATACGCGCCTTCACGACCTTGGCGAAGCCGGCCTCCGCGTCGCGTGCTTGGTACGGCTCAAGCTTTTCACCGTCGACAACCGTCTGATCGCGGACAAGATCGGTCGGCTCTCCCCAGGCGATCAGCGCCACGTCGAGCGAGCGCTTGCGACCTACATTCTCCCCGCCGGGCGCTCGCGCCGCCGCGCGTAGAACTTGCGGCAGCTCAGCGCCGCCGCTGTCCGCGGTCGTTCGGCCTTCGGCGACCGCGCGGGCACGCCGGCGCTGCGCGTCGGCCGCGCGCCCGATGCCCCGTGGGTGTGGACGGTCGGCCCCCGCCACGCCCACCTCGGACGCTTCGATCTCCACGCCGATCGCGCCGTCCGCGCCGACGACCGTGCCGGGCTCGAGCGCCTCGTCCGCTACCTGTTGCGTCCGCCGCTCGCGCAAGAGCGTCTCACGCGACTCGCCGACGGCCGCGTCGTCTGCACGCTCGGGCGCCCGTGGCATGACGGCACGCGCCACCTGATCTT
>JBGPOW010000021.1:0-35434 GCA_041488235.1 Binatia bacterium | reverse complement strand
GGTGAGGACTTTCGAGTTGAACGTCTGCAGGGCCGTCTGCCGCGTCGCCGCGGTGTCGCGCTGCGCCGCGAGGACGTCGAGCGGGCGGCGCTCGAGCGCGACCAGCTGGTCGATGATCTTGTTCGTGTCGAGGCCGGTCGCGAGGCCGCCGACGGTGATGGTCGCCATCCGCTCAGCCCTTGCGGTCGAGGAGGACGCCGCGTCCGTCGGGGAGGCGCTTCAGCTTCGCGCCGAGGTCTTGGGGCGGCAGCGTGCGCACGACCTCTCCCGTCTTCGCGTCGATCACCTGTACCACCACCCGCCCCCCTTCCTCGTCGAGCCGAAAGGACAACTCGTAATTGGGAAACTCCGGCAGTTGCACCGACTTTGGAGCCGTCGGCTCGCTCGCGGCCGCGGCCCCAGTCTCCTTCTGGTCGGGGTGCTGACGTGCCGGATGCGACGACCCGCCGGCGCCGTCGCGCGTGTGCGTCTCGACGACGCCGTGCACCACGGTGAGCGGCGGCGTTCCCCCGTTGCCGATGCCCATGAATTGTCTCGCTTACGGTGGCGGGACGGACTCGATGCCCGTCCCGCCGCCTTGCCTGATCCCCGTTACCGCAGCAGCTGCAGCGCCAACGCGGGCTGCTGGTTTGCCTGCGCCAAGACGGCGACGCCGGCCTGCTGCAGAATGTTGTTACGCGTGAGGTTCGCCGTCTCCTCGGCCACGTCGGCGTCGCGGATGCGCGACTCGGCGGACAGGAAGTTCTGGCTCGCCACCCGCAAGTTGTCGATTGCGGTGTTGAGGCGGCTCTCGATCGAGCCGAGGGTGCCGCGCTTCGTCGCGACGAGCGCAATGGCGGACGTGATGGCGCCGAGCGCCGACTGTGCCGCGGCCGACGACGACACCGAGACGCTGGAGAGGCCGATGCCGCTCGCCGACGCGTCGATGGTCGTGAAGGAGATGCGGCTGTTGGCGGAGCCGTCGAGCCCGACCTGCAGGGCGACGCTGGTGCCCGCGGAGAGCAGGTTCACGCCGTTGAACGAGGTGGTGTTCGAGATGCGGTCGATCTCGGAAACGAGCGCCGTGAACTCGGCCTGGATGCCGCTGCGCTGGGTGTCGCTGATCAGCCCCGAGGCCGCTTCCGAGGCGAGCTCGGCGAGACGCGTGATGATGTCACCGGTCTTGCCGAGCGCCTGCTCGCCGATGCTCAGCGCGCTGATGCCGTCGTTGGCGTTGCGGATCGCCTGACTGGCGATGCGGCTGTCGGCGCGCAGCTTGTCGGCGATCGCGAGGCCGGCGGCGTCGTCCGACGCCGAGTTGATGCGAAGACCCGACGACAGTCGCTCGATCGACTTGTTGAGCGCCGACGTGGTCTCCGCGAGGTGTCGCTGCGCATTGAGCGAAGCGACGTTCGCGTTGATCGTGAGAGCCATAGATCCTCCGTGGTTTCGGTCCCGTTCGTCCGTGGACGGGGCTCGTTGGTTTCGGACGAACGCGAGCGGGGCCACCCCGCTTGAAACCCGCGTCGTTCCGCTCGCTGGCTTTTATCGACGACCCCCAGACGAAACTTGAGGGCTCACGCGGAGCGGAAGGTACACGTATCGGGGGATCCAGCACCGCCGGTCGCGACTCGGCGGCCGCAGGGCGCCTGCTGGTCGCAACACCGCATCCGCGGGCGAGCGCCGAGCGATGCTGACCCTGCTGTCGGCCGGCCACCTCGGAATCGCCGCACGGACGGCCGCAGCACAAGCGCTATGGGACCGACTACGTGCCATGCGAAGTCGCGGGGCGACTGCGTTGGTGTACGGGCACGTGCCCGGGAGCAGGGGTACGTCAGCGGCGGCAAAGCACATTGCACCACATTGGCGCACCAGCACGTGTTCTCGACCGGATGTCTTGATTGCGTCTCATCGTCATGGGATGCGATCTGCAAATTGTCGAAAGGAGAACTAGTCCGATGCTCGTCGACGTCATTCGGATTCCAACGATCGCAGCGATCTTCGTGCTCGCACCCCTCATCACTGCGCCCCTACACGCCGCATCGACGCCTGAAGCACAGTGTCAGCAAGGGCGTTACGCCGCGTCCGCGAAATACGACAACTGTGCACAGAAAGCGGTTGGGAAATGGTTTCTGAATGGCGAAACGGATCTTGGTACGTTCAACCTCCGAATCTCCAAATGCCGAGTGAAGTACGTGACGACGTGGGCGAAGCTCCAGGCCCGTGCGATCGGCACTGGGGCGACCTGCGACGCCAGTCGCTTCGTTGCGAATAGCGGAACGATCGCGGACAACTTGACGGGGCTTCAATGGGAACAGAAGACGACTGACGCGAGCGTGCACGATGAAGGCAACCGTTACACGCTGAGCAGCGGTGCGGCCGGAGCCACGGCTCATGACGGCACCGCCTTCACGACGCTTCTCTCTGCTCTGAACACGACCTGCTTTGCAGGACAATGCGATTGGCGCCTACCGACGATCGTCGAGCTGCAGACGATCCTCGCCGGGCC
The DNA here is from genome assembly GCA_041488235.1 of Binatia bacterium. Taxonomy (GTDB): domain Bacteria; phylum Desulfobacterota; class Binatia; order UTPRO1; family UTPRO1; genus DP-19. The sequence goes on along the minus strand of JBGPOW010000021.1, from coordinate 32,946 downwards.
GGCGTATGGGTGCAGCACCAGTCCATGCATCGACGCGGCATTCGGACCAACGTCGAGTTCGTTTACGTGGTCGTCGACGCCGTATGCGACGGCCCCAAACGCTTCGTGGTTCGTGTCGTTCGATTTCAATGCCGTCCTCAGTGCAGACTTCAACGACAGCAGTGCTCCGGTGCGCGCGGTGCGGGGCGGTTTGTAGCCACTTCGGATGATGCGGGCGCGCGTTGCGACCAGTGTTCCCTGCACGGCGGCGACTGCGTGCTCAAGCGCTATGCGATGTCGCGCGGCCATTCGCAAGTCACAGCAGCTCTCCGGTTGCGATGTGAAAAGACCTGTTGCGCGGCAAGTCGTATGACACGTATGTTTACGCCACATGGTGCCGTGCTCCCTTCGGACGCCGCTGGCGTACGTTCTCCTCGGCCTGCTGGTTTCAATTTCCCCTAGCGTCGCGCACGCTGGCGTCATCCTCGTTTGCAATCAGGCAGACAACACCCGTCTGTTCCCGGGTTGTTCCCCGAGCGGCTCGAGTTGCACGGTCAGCGCCGACTATAGTGCCCCAGCCGGGTGCGACCTCGACTTCGGGAATCGCGACGTCATCTTCACGGGCAACTTCGACGTCGGCAGCGCCACCTTGTCCGTCACCGCGCGCACCATCACCGTCGCGAGCCAGTTGAACGCGCGCCCCGCCGACACCACGGCGCGTGGTGGCAAGGTCGTGCTGACGGCGACGGGCGACGGGACGCCGACGCATCCGGGCGACATCATCATCAAGAGCAGCCACGTCGACGTCACCGGCAACCCCGCCGGTTTCATCCAGCTCACCGCCGCCGGCAAGGTCGACCTCCAGTCGACGACGCCGCTCGTCGCCAACGGCAGCCAGGCCTTCTCGTCGGCGGGCTCGATCCTCGTCACCGCCGGCACCTCGATCCGTCAAGCTGGTCTCGTCTCGGCAGCGACGGGAAGCTCGGCCGACGGCGGCTCGGTGATCTACCAGGCGCACACGAACATCGACATCCTCGACGACATCGATGCCACCGGCGGTGCCAACGACGGCGGTGACGTCGAGATTACCGCCGGCGACGACATCAACGTCGGGAATCCGCTCAGTACAGGGCACACGATCGACGTCAGCAGCTTGAGCGGCGGCAACGGCGGCTCGATCTCGGTCCGCGCCGGCGCCGACGCGATCGGCGGCATCAAACCGGGCGGCGCGCTGAAGGTCACCGAGACGCTGCGCGCGGACGGCAACCTCGACGTCGAATCGGGCTACGACGGCGGCGACATCCTCCTCACCGCGCTCGGTCCGATCGTGCTCTCCGGCCCGGTGCATGCGACCGGCGGCGTACCGGACGGCAGCGGCGGCTCGCTCACGATCGACGCCAGCGACGGCGCCCCGAACAGGTTGGGGCCGCTCGACGGCGACGTCACCGTGAATGCGGCGGTCACCTTGACGTGCAGCGGCAGCTTCAGCGACGGCGGCGACGTGGACATCGCCGCCGGCCGCAACGCGACCGTGTCGCAGGGCATCGACGTCACCGCGGCCAGCGGCGGCGGCATCAGCGTCATCGGCGGCGGCAACGTGACGATCAACGCGGCGGTCCTCGCCAACGCCGACGTGGACACCGGCGACGGCGGCACGATCAACCTGCGCGCCGGCGACGCGTCCTTCGGGACGCTCACCGTCGCGGCAAGGGTCGACGGTCACGCCGGCTCCACGAGCGGCGCCGCGGACGATCACATCTACGCCGGCTGCAACGTGTCGATCAACGCGAACGGCAGCGCGCCGTTCGCGCTCAACGCGAACGGCAGCGCATCGTTCGCGAGCGCGCGCATCGACGTCGCAGCGCCGGGGACGCTGTCCATCGGCGCCAACACGCAACTCTCCGCGCTGCCGAACGGCAACGTCGTACTCACACACGCCCATACTCCCACGATCGGCGGCGGCGTCGGCTTCGCGCCGACGCGCACCGACGTCAGCGCGACGAGCTCGGAACTCTATCCCGCGTGCCCCGTGTGTGGGGACGGCATCCTGCAGCCCGGCGAGGTGTGCGAGAAGGCGGGCCCCGACGGCGCCTGCTGCAACGACACGTGCTCGGCCCTGACCTGCCTCACGCCGACGCCGACGCCCACCGTCACGCCGACCTCGACGGCGGTCACCCCGACGCGGACGGCGACTGCGACGCGCTCGCCCTCACCGACGCGCACCGTGACCGCCACGCCGATTCGAACGGCGACGCCGGTCGTCACCACGAGCGGCGGCGGAACGCCGGAGCCTCCGACGGCGACACCCGCCGGCAGCACTCCCGCGACCGCGACGGCGACGCAAGCCGGCTCGCCGTCGCCGACGTCCACGCCGCTGCCGTTGGTGCAGCCGAAGCCCGTCATCGCATGTGAACGCGCGCTCGGACGCGCCTCGACGACGCTCGTCGCCGCCGACATCGCCACGATCGAGCGCTGCAGCCTCGCGGCATTTGCGTGTGTGCAGTCGAAGCCGGCAGGGTCCGACCGCGACGCGTGCATCGCGACGGCGCACGCTCGCTGCGCGAAGAAGCTCACCGCGTTGGACAAGGCCCGCAACAAGTTCACGACGACGCTCACGTCGGCGTGCGGCGGCGAGCCGCCGCGGGTGCCGTTCCCCTTGCTGCTCGCGTCCTCGGTGCTCGGCTTCGAGAAGATCGATCCCACCTGCCGCAACGAGGCGCACCTTTCGCTCACCTCGCTGGGCGCGATCGCCGCCTGCGTGCAGTTCGCCGGCGCCTGTCGCGCCGAACAGGCGCTCGCCGTGGCGCTGCCGCGAATCGGCGACCTGCTGCCGACGGTGCTCGACGTCGAAGAGATCGGCGTCTGCGTGCCGCCGCCGAGCGGCGACCTGAACGGGCTCGCCGATCCCAAGCAAGGCAAGCTCGCAGTGCGCTGTCAGCAAGGCGCGACCGCGGCCGGACGTCAACTCTTGATGCAACGCATCGCGACCGCGCGTGGGTGCGTCGACGGCCTGCTGGCGTGCCGGCTCGCCGGACGGCCGCTGAGCGCGTGCACGAAGATCGCCGCGCGCTGCGCGAAGCACCTCGCGATCCTCGATCAGGGGCCGAAGAGCGCCGTCGCGAAGCTCGCCGGCAGCATCGGTCACGCGTGTGGATCGCTGCCCGCGTCGGCGCTGTTCGGGGCCGCCGGCACCGGCTTCGACGGGGTCGCCGACCGCTGTGCCGCGCTCGGCGTGAACCCGCTTGGTGACGTCGGCGCAATCTCGAGCTGCGTCGCCCGGGCCTACGGCTGCGCCGCGACGGCCCTCGTACGCCGCGTCCTGCCGCTCGTCGACGACGAGCTCGCCCGCTTCGGAATCACGCTCGACGACGATCCCTTCTGCGCCGAGGCGACGCCGACGCCCACTGCGACCGTGACACCGACGCCGACCGAGACGCCGACACTTGTCGCTACCCTTTCGCCGACCCCGACGCCGATGCCCGTCGCGACCGACACGGCGACGGAAACACCGACGCCGTTCGACACCGGCACGCCGTCCGAGACCGCGACGCCGGAGACGGCGGAGACGCCGACGCCGATCGATACCGCGGTGCCGAATCCGACCGCCACCGCCACGCCGACGGGCACGTGCGGCAACGGCATCGTCGAGCCGGGCGAAGAGTGCGACTTCGGCGACACGGCCGCGGGCGACGGCTGCTCGCCGGACTGCCTGTTCGAGCTGCTCGTCCCCGGCAGCGGACCCGTCAGCGTCAACTGCGTCTCCGAGCTCGGCCTCATCGACCCGAAGGCCACGTTCGGCAGCGACGGGGTGCCGACGTCGCTGCAGAGCTGCGTCGACGGCGATCCCAGCTGCGACGCCGACGGTATCGTCAACGAGGAGTGCCATTTCCGCGTCGCGCTCTGCTTCCGCGCGACCGACCCGCGGCTCGCGCGCTGCGCCGGGGCGGATACGGTCACCAAGTACACGCTGCACAGCCCGCGACCGGAAGACACGGTCCGCAACGTGACCCGGGCCACGAACGCGGCGGCGCTGGTCGCAGCGTTCCAGGCGCTGACCCCGATTCCGCCGGGCGGCGACGCGGGCAACGTGTTCACGTTCGACCCGCCACTCGTGGTATCCGACGTCCCGCTGTGCACCGGCGTCGCCGATTTCCTCGTCCCGCTCGGCTCCGGCGACTCGCATACGGAGAAGATCCGCGGCAGCACCGCGAGCACGCCGGAAGGCAACCTGGTCGACCGCGACAAGCTGCGCCTGCGCTGCATCCGTCCCTGAGCGCACGATGGGTCGCGAGTCGGCGATCCGCGCTCACGCGGTGGCACTCGGTTTCAGCGCCTGCGGCTTCGCGACGGTGGCGCCGCTCGGCCGCGACGCGTTCTTCGCCGGCTGGCTCGACGCGGGCTGCAACGGCGAGATGCGCTGGCTCGAGCGCGGTGCGACGCGTCGCCTCGACGTGCGCGGCATACTCCCCGAAGCGCGCAGCGTCATCACCCTCGCCTACCCGTATCATCCGCCGCTGCCGCCGCCGCTCGATTGGCGCGCCGAGCTGCGCGGACGCATCGCCGCGTACGCGCTCGGCGACGATTACCACACGGTGCTCGAGGACAAGCTCGCCGCGCTCGAGCGCTGGATGGCGCGCGCGTTTCCCGGCTGCCGGACACGGCGCTACGTCGACACCGGTGCCGTGCTCGAGCGTGAGTGGGCGGTGCGCGGCGGCCTCGGCTGGTTCGGCAAGAACACGATGCTGCTCAGCACGCGCCAAGGCTCGTGGTTCTTCCTCGCCGAGCTGCTCGCGGATCTCGCGCTCGCGGCCGACGAGCCGACGGGAAGCCATTGCGGCCGCTGCACGGCGTGTCTCACGGGCTGTCCGACGCAGGCGCTGACCGACGGTCTCGTACTCGACGCGCGTCGCTGCATCTCGTATCTGACCATCGAGCATCGCGGTCCGATTCCGCACGCGCTGCGCACCGCGCTCGGCCCGTGGATTTTCGGCTGCGACGTCTGCCAGGAGGTCTGCCCGTGGAATCCGCCGGCGACCGCCGTCACCGGCGACGCGACGCGGTGGGAATGGCAGTACCCGCGGCTCACGGAGATCCTCGCGCTCGACGCAACGCAATTTCGCGCGCGCTTCGGACGCACCCCGGTCGCGCGTGCCAAGCGCCGCGGGTTTCTGCGCAACGCCGCGGTGGCGCTCGGCAACAGCGGCAACCCGGCGGCGCTCCCGGCGCTCGCCGCCGCTCTTCACGATCCGGAGCCGCTCGTCCGCGGGCACGCCGCGTGGGCGCTCGGCGCGCTCGGCGGCGCAGGCGCGCGTGGCGCGCTAGATCGTGTCCGCGGGCGCGATCCCGACGCGACGGTGAACGCCGAGATCGCGGCCGCGCTGGAGCGGTTCGGGACGCCGCAGATCGTCTCGTCCTCCGCGTAACGTGACGACGCGCCCGCGAGCGGCGCGTCGCAGTGTCGTGTGACGCCGCGAAGAGCGCACGCGCGGGATGGGACGTTCGGTGCGCCGGCGGCGCGGGGGTCGCCCCGCGCTCAGCGTGCCTGGCGTCGCGCCACAGTGTGTAGATCCGTCCGTACGTCGGCACGCACTCGTAGCACCTACGGCCCATTCGCGCCGGGCGACCCCCGCAGCGCCGGCGCACCGCGCGGCTACCACGCACGCGCGTCGGTCACGCGTTGCTCGCGCTGCGCGCGTCGCTCATACGGCACCGCCGCACGACGGCGCCGTGACGCTGCGCATATCGGGGTGCTCGGACGTCGGTCGCGCGCCGCGGTCGTTCGCACGTCTACGCGCGCCGCAACGCGCGCCGGTGGAACGTCTCGCAACGCCCGCGGCGACCAGCGTGGCGGCGTCGGCGCATCGGGGGCGGCGGCGTGGAGGGTCGCGGAACGCGAATGGGCCGTAGGTGCTACGAGTGCATGACGACGTTCGGACGGATCCACACGCTGTCGCGCGGGGCCAGGCACGCTGAGCGCGCAGCGACCCTCCGCGCCGCCGCCCCCGCGCGACGGCGGCACCATGCGGACCCCGCGTCACGTCCGCGCCACGCTCACGCGACGTCTGCAGCCGGCGCGACTGCGAAATGCTACGCCGACGCGACGGCTGCGGCGGGTCAGACGAGGGGGCGCCGCGGGGCGGACGCGGCGTCGAGGAGCGCGAGCAATCGGTCGCGGACCCCGCCGGCGGCCTGCACCGCCGCGTCGGGCCCGCGTGAATCCAGCGGGACGCGCCCGCCCGCCGTCATGTCGTGGCCGCCGGCCGACTCGTTGCCGAGGACGCGCTGTAGCACGTCGCCGGCACTGACGTCGCGCTCCGTCGTCCGTAGCGAAACGTGCAGGTTGTCGCCGAAGCCGCCGATCGCGCACGCCCACTCGACCTCGTCGAGGCGCAGCAGGAAGTCCGCCACCTCGGCGACCATGTCGGGGTACTGCACCTCCGGCAGGATCGACACGACGACGCGGTCGTAGATCACCGCGCGCTCGATCGCCTCGTGGAACGCACGGAAATAGACGCGCGGCACGCGCGCATTCTCGATTTTCGCCAGGCGCCGCTTGTTCGTATACGGATAGAGGAACTGCGCGGCGGCGATGTCGGCCGGCGTCGCCTCACGGCCGAGGTCCTGCGTCTCGGCCGAAATCCCGTAGAAGAGCGCCGTCGCGAGCTTGCTCTCGAGATCGACGCGCGCCTCGCGGACGTACTCGGTGAGGATCGTCGACGTCGCGCCGTACTCGTCGCGGAGATCGAGGAACGGCACCTGGTGATAGTCGGCGTATGCCGGATGGTGATCGATCACGACCGCCGGAACGACCTCACGCGGCAACGAGTTGTTGATGCGCCCCGGCTGGGTGTCGACCAGCGCCACCAGCGAGTCCGGGCGCAAGTGCAGATCGCGCACCGGCTTCAGGTCGATGTTCAGATACGTGAGCATCGCGCGGTTCTCGGCGCGGCCGACGATGCCGCCTTGCGCGATCACGGCATCCTTCTCGAGGAGCTCGTGGGCGAGATACTTGAGCGCGGCCGCACTCGCCAGCGCGTCGGGGTCGGGGTTGTCGTGCGGCAGGATGACCAGCGGCTCCGGACCGCTCAACGCTTGGAGCAGTCCGGCGAGCATACTTTTCGGAGCGGGACTCGCCATGCAATTCGCACGTCAGTGCGAGTCAAGGAGTATATGCGGCATGCCGGAATCCGCCAAATCGCACGCCGGGCTTCGGCATGGCGGGATGCGCTTCGCTGTGGTAGCCGACGCATCGATGCAGCAGTTGCGTGACAGCTTCGCCGCCGTCGTGTGCGACGGCGATCGCTGCGACCTCGGACGCGCGGCTCTCGAGATCGCACGAATCGAATATCCCGACCTCGTCGCGGAGGATTCGCTGCGCGAGCTCGACGCTCTGGCGGATGCGATACGGCCGCGATTGGCGCGGCGGCGCGTGGTCGACGACGTCGCCGTCGTCACCGCGTATCTCTTCGACGAGTGCGGCTTCCGCGGCGACACCGAGAGCTATTACGATCCGCGGAACAGCTTCTTGAACGACGTCCTCGCGCGCCGACGCGGCATCCCGATCACGCTGTCCGTCTTGATGATGGAGACCAGCGCCCGCCTCGGTCTCACCGTCGAGGGCGTCGGTTTCCCTGGCCACTTCCTGGTGCGCGTGGCAGGTGATGAGGCGCCCGTCCTGCTCGATCCGTTCTTCGGCGGCCGCGCCGTCGGACGCGACGAGCTGCGCGAGCGGCTGCGCGCGTTCTACGGCGCCACGGCGGGACACGGCGAGGACCTCCAGCGCATGCTGCCGCAGGCGCTGCAGACGACGGGCGCGACGGGGATTCTCGGTCGCATGCTCGCCAACCTGCTCCGCATCTATCTCGATCGCGAAGACCGTGCGCGGGCGCTCGCCGCGGTCGAGCTCATGTTGGTCTTGGCGCCCGACGCGCCCGAGCACCTCCGCGTGCGCGGAATGCTCTACGAGCAGCTCCAGCGCTTCGACGCGGCGGCGGCGGATTTGCGCCGGTATCTCGATCTCGCACCCGACGGCGCCCACGCGCACGACGCACGCGAGCGTCTCGCGCGCCTTGCCGGCGTCGCCGTCACCCTGCACTGACCGTGGCGGCGCCTGCGCCCGACGACTTCCGCGCACGTGCCGCCGCCGCCGCGGGGAACGTCGCGCTGCACCGCAAGCTCGACACCGCCTCGCTGCGTTTCCTCGACAAGCGTGCGCAGGTGTTCGCCGCGCTTCCCGACGCAGAGGCGCGGCGCGATCGCGCCCGTGCGGTCAAAGCGCACGCGATCGCGAGCCTCGACACGCTGCTTCCCGAGCTCGAGCAGCGCTTCACCGCCAACGGCGGCGTAGTGCACTGGGCACGCGACGGCGCGGAAGCGTGCGCGATCGTCCGCGACATTGCGATGCGTGCCGGCGTGCAACTCGTAGTGAAGGGCAAGTCGATGGTGTCGGAAGAGATCGCGCTCAACGCGGCGCTCGCCGCGGTTGGCATCGAGGCCGTCGAGACCGATCTCGGCGAGTACATCGTCCAGCTCGCCGGCGAGCCGCCGTCGCACATCATCACGCCGGCAATCCATCTCTCTCAAGACGACGTTGCAGACTTGTTTGCGAGGCGTCTCGGCGAGCCGCGGCACGCGACCGCCGAGGCGCTGACCGCCGCGGCGCGGCGGATCTTGCGCGCGAAGTTTCGCGCCGCCGGCATGGGCGTCACCGGCGTGAACTTCGCCAGCGCCGAGAGCGGCACGCTCGTCGTCGTCGAGAACGAGGGCAACGGCCGCATGGCGCTCACGCTGCCGCGGATCCACGTCGCCCTGATGGGCATCGAGAAGCTCGTCGCACGCGACGAGGACTTGGCGCCGATGCTCGAGCTTCTGCCGCGCAGCGCGACGGGACAGACCCTGACGAGCTACGTGTCGTTCGTGACCGGCCCGCGACGCACGGGCGAGCTCGACGGCCCCGACGAGGTGCACCTCGTCGTCCTCGACAACGGCCGGACGCGGCTGCTTGCCGACCCCGTGATGCGCGAAGCGCTGTATTGCCTGCGGTGCGGCGCGTGCTTGAACGCGTGTCCCGTGTATCGACGGATCGGCGGGCACGCGTACGGCTACGCGTACTCGGGACCGATCGGCGCCGTCATCGCGCCGGCGCTCCTCGGTATCGAGCGCGTCGCCGACCTGCCGTACGCCTCGACGTTGTGCGGCGCGTGTCGCGACGTCTGTCCGGTGCGCATCGACATCCCGCACCTCCTGCTCGAATGGCGGGCACGCATCGCCGCCGCCGTGCCGCGCGCCTGGGGCGAGCGCCTGCTCGTGCACACGTGGCGGCGGATCTGCGCGTCGCCGCCGCTGTACCACGCTGCCGCCGCCGCCATGCGCGCAGCGGCCTCCGTCGTCGCGCGCGTGCCGGCGCTGGCGGCGCTCCTGCCGCCGCTCGCAGCATGGCGACGCGGGCGCGAGCTCCCGACCTTTCCGGCGCGCTCGTTTCACCGGCGCTGGCGCGAGCAGCGTCGCGCATCGGCCTTCGATGACGCGTGACGCGGTACTGGACGCGGTACGCAGCGCGCTTGCCGGGGTCGTCGTACCGCCGCTGCCGCATGTGCCGGCATCGACCGTCGCGAGCGATCGCGAGCTCCTCGCGGCGCGTTTCGCGCGCGAGGCACGCGCCGTCGGGACGGTTGTGCACGAGGTCGCCGCGCCGACCGCGGCCATCGAGATCGTCGCCGGCATTCTCGGCGCACTGCCGGCGTCGCCGCGGGTCGTCACGTGGGCCACGCCGCTCGCTTGCGCGCTCGCCACCGCCGCGGTCGCCGTGGTCGCGGGTGCGGCGCTTCGCGTCGTCGACGACGGCGCCGACGCAAAGGGGGCCGTCGGCTCGATCGACAGCGCCGCGGCCGACGTCGGCGTCACGGAAGCCGACTATCTCGTCGCCGACAGCGGGACGCTCGTGCTGCGCGCTGCGGGCCGTGCGCGCGGCGTGTCGCTCCTGCCGCCGGTCCACGTCGCGATCGTCACCCGCGACCGCCTGCGGGTCGATCTCGGCACGGCGCTCGCGGATCTCCGCGCGAGCGGCGCGCACGACTCCTGCGTCACGTTGGTCACCGGCCCGAGCCGGACGGCCGACATCGAGAAGAAGCTCGTCGTCGGCGTCCACGGTCCGTGCGCCCTGCATGTCGTGCTGCTCGACCGCGCCGAGGCCTGACGTGGACGTGCAGCTCCTCATCACCTGCCTCGCCGACCAGCTCGCGCCGGAGGTCGGCGAGGCGACAGTACGTCTTCTCGAGCGCCTCGGTCACCGCGTGCGTTTTCCGGAAGCGCAAACGTGCTGCGGGCAGCCGGCCTTCAACGACGGATTTCCCGACGACGCCGCCGTGCTCGCCGCGCGGACGGTCGACGTCTTCGCGTCACCGGATCCGGTCGTCGTTCCGTCGGGCTCGTGCGCGACGATGGTGCGGCACTTCTACCCCGGCCTGCTCGCCCACAGCGCGTACGCCGAAGCGGCGCGCGCGCTCGCGGCGCGCACGTTCGAGCTGTCGGAGTTCGTCGTACGCGTCCTCCGGCGTACGGACGTCGGTGCGCGCTTTTCGGCGCGCGTCACGTACCACGACTCGTGCCACCTGCTGCGCGAGCTCGGCGTGCGCGACGAGCCGCGCCGGCTGCTCGGCGCCGTCGGCGGGCTCGAGCTGGTCGAGATGGGTTACGCCGAGCACTGCTGCGGCTTCGGCGGCGCATTCGCCGTGAAGTTTCCCGAGGTCTCGAGCGCGATCCTCGACGCGAAGGTGCAGCGCATCGTCGCCACGGGCGCGGACGCCGTCGTGGCGAACGATACCGGGTGCCTCCTGCAGCTCGCCGGCGGCCTGCGCCGTCACGGTGCCGCGGTGCGCACGCTTCACCTGGCGCAGATTCTCGCGCCGACGAGCGACTGACTCGGCGTCAACGGCCGAGAAGCCCGCGCACCGCCGCGATCAGCTCCTCCGGAGCGATCGGCTTCGTGAGCTGGCATTGATATCCGGCGGCGAGCGCACGTTGGCGATCCGCCTCGAGGCCGCGGCCCGTCACGGCGATCGCCGGAATGAGACCGCGATCGCCGGTATCGGGGGCACGGACCCGGCGCAGCAGCGCGTAGCCGTCCGCGTCCGGCATGACGATGTCGCTGATGAGCACGTCGGGACGGCCTTGCTGGAGGACGTCGAAGGCGTCGACCGCCGACACCGCCGTCGACACCTCGGCACCCTGCGCGCCGAGTATCATCCGCATCGCCTCGCGCGCATCGGCGTCGTCGTCGACGATCAGGATGCGGACGCCGCGGAGATCCGTCGTCGCGGACGCCGTCGTCGATGCACCCTCAGCCGTGCCCGTCGCCGGCTCCGACGTGGACGAGAGTGACGACGGCGTTCCTGCGACCGGGCGCGTCCGCGTACCACCGGCCACCAATCGCTCGATGAGCTGCAACTGCCGGCGCACGGCGTCCTCCATCACCGTCGCGCCGTGTGCCAGCTGCGTCTGGCTGATCCCGCCGCGGCGCAGGAGATAGCACCACGTCAACAAGGTCCCGCTCGTCGAGCGCAGGTCGTGGACGATGCGGCCGCGCGTCGCTCGTGGCGCCGTCGCGGCTCCGGCGCCCGAGTCTGCGGCACCTCCGGCGGATGCGTCCGCCACGGAACCGACGATTGCGTCCTCGACCGCCCGCACGAGCGCGGTCAGGATGCCCACATCGAGCGTCGCGTCGTCACCACCGTCTTCCAGACGCGTCGCCGCCTCCCGCAGCGCCGCCACGATTCTGCCGCGCTCTTTCCGGGGCGCGCGCGTCACGGCAGTACACCTGGCCGCCGTCGCGAGGCGACGTCAGCGACGCAACGCCGCCCGCAGCGCCGCGTCGGCAGCCCGGAGTCCCGCCAGCACGCCGTCCTCGTAGTTGAACACCGGGTCGCGCGCGAGATCCGGAAAGTCGTGTGGCTGCAGCAAGTCATCGCCAGTGAGCCGCGGATTGATGCTCGCGGCGCAGCGCCGCACCTTTGCTTCCTGCTGCGCGATCAGCTCCGCGAGCACGTGCTCGATTGCATTCTCCATCACGCTCCTCCGGAGGCAACTCTGGGTTGCCGCGCCCTTGCCGCCTTTCGGGTATCTGGTAGCGTACTTTCCGGCTCTTGCCACCCGCAATGGCGGACTCCACACGACCCGAACGCTTCTTCTGCGACCGCTACGGCGTGTCGTCCGGCGCGCTCGAGCGCGCGCTCGGCACCGCGCTGGCGCGCCGCGCCGATTACGGCGATCTGTATTTCGAGTTCCGCACGACGACCGCGGTCGCGCTCGAAGACGGCCTCGTCAAGAAGGCGAGCAAGGACGTGTCGCAAGGCGTCGGCGTGCGCGTGCTCGCCGGGGAGAAAACCGGCTACGCGTACAGTGACGACGTGACGATCACGACGATCGAGCAGGCGGCGCGGACGGCGGGACACATCGCCAGCGACGCCGGCGGCGCGCAGGCCGTGGCCCTGCGCTCGGGGCAGCCGGCACGCGATCTGTACACGCTCGCAAAACCGCCCGGCGAGACCGCCCTCCCGGACGCGATCGCGCTGCTCGAAGCCGTCGATCGCGAGGCCCGCGGCGACGATCCCCGCATCAAGAACGTGATGGCGTCGCTCGTCCTCGAGCACAAACTGGTGATGATCGTCACCTCCGACGGGACGATGGTGAGCGATGTCCAGCCGCTCGCGCGCCTGCAGGTGACGTGCATCGCCGAGGACGGCGGAAGGCGGCAGCAGGGCACGTACGGCGGCGGTGGCCGCCAGCCGTTCGCGTTCTTTCTCGACGGCGATCGCCATCTGCGCTTCACGCGCGAGGCGGCGCGTCAGGCGCTGTTGAACCTCGACGCCGTCGACGCCCCCGCGGGCGAGATGACCGTCGTGCTCGGGCCCGGGTGGCCGGGCATCTTGCTGCACGAGGCGATCGGTCACGGGCTCGAGGGCGATTTCAATCGCAAGGGCACGTCCGCATTCGCGACGCTCCTCGGCACGAAGGTTGCCTCCGAGCTCTGCACCGTGATCGACGACGGCACGATCCCGAACCGCCGCGGCTCGCTCAACGTCGACGACGAGGGCACCCCGACGTCGCGCACGGTACTGATCGAGCGCGGCATCCTGCGCGGCTACCTGCAGGACCGCTTGAACGCGCGCTTGATGGGCATGCCCCTCACCGGCAACGGCCGCCGCGAGAGCTACGCGCACAGTCCGATGCCGCGCATGACGAACACGTTCATGCTCGCGGGTGAGTCCGCGCCCGAGGACATCCTGCGTTCGGTCGATCGCGGCCTGTACGCGGTGTCGTTCGGCGGCGGACAGGTCGACATCACGAGCGGGAAGTTCGTGTTCTCCGCGAGCGAGGCGTATCTCATCGAGCACGGTGCGGTGACGCGACCGGTGAAGGGCGCGACGCTGATCGGCAACGGCCCCGACGTGCTGACGCGGATCAGCATGGTCGGCCACGACCTCGCGCTCGACGAAGGGATCGGCACCTGCGGCAAGAACGGCCAGTCGGTGCCCGTCGGCGTCGGCCTGCCGACGCTGCGCGTGGACGGTCTCACCGTCGGCGGCACGCAAGCGTGAGCACCGCCGCCGCTGCACCCGGCCTGCGCCCCGAGGAGCTGCGCGCGGCGCTGCTCTCGACGATCGATTTCGCGATGCGCGCCGGAGCGACCGCCGCCGACGCCGTCCTCGTGCAGCAAGCGACGTTCGCGGCCGGGGTGCGCCTCGGCGAGGTCGAGAAGCTCACGGACGCGCGCGAAAAGCGCCTCGGCGTGCGGGTTTTCGTCGGCGAGCGCTCGGCGCTGAGCGCCACGGCCGATCTCACCCGCGGCGGTCTCGCCCGTTGCGCCGAGGACACCGTCGCGCTGGCGCGGGTCACGCAACCCGATCCCGCGCAGGGCCTGCCCGACCGCGCCGCCCTCGCAACCGAGGCTCCCGATCTCGATCTCTACGACGACGCGGCGGCGACGCCGTCCCCGGAGGACGCGATCGCGCGCGCGCGCGAGGCGGAAGGCGCCGCGCTCGCCTCCGATCCGCGCCTCACCAACTCCGAGGGTGCCGAGTTCGAGCAAACGGCGGCGACCGTCGCCTACGCGTCGTCGCTCGGGTTCGACGGCGGCTACCGCAGCTCGCTCTTCGATCTCACCGTGCAGCCGGTCGCCGTCAGCGACGGCCGCATGCAGCGTGACTACTGGTACGCGCGTGCCCGCCATCTGGCGCGGCTCGAGGACGCCGCCGAGGTCGGCCGGCGTGCCGGCGCCCGCGCCGTCCGGCGTCTCGGTGCCCGTCGCGTAGCCACGCAGGAAGCGCCGGTCGTCTTCGAGCCGGAGGTCGCCGCGTCGCTGCTCCGTCACCTCGCCGGCGCCGTCGTCGGCCAGAGCCTCTATCGCGGCACGTCATTCCTCCTCGGACGCCTCGGCGAGCAGGTCGCCTCGGAGCTGGTGACGGTCGTCGATGACGGCCGTCTGTCCGGCGGCCACGGCTCGCGCCCGTTCGACGCCGAGGGCCTGCCGACGCGCCGCACGACCGTCGTCGAGAAGGGCCGCCTCACGAGCTATCTCCTCGACACCTATTCCGCGCGCCGCCTCGGCCTCGCCTCGACCGGCAACGCCGCACGCGCCGTCGGCGACGCCCCGAGCGCCTCACCGACGAATCTCTACCTCGCCGCCGGCACCACGCCGCCCGAGACGATCATCGCCTCGATCGACCGCGGCCTCCTCGTCACCGAGCTCATCGGCTTCGGCGTCAACCCCGTCACCGGCGACTACTCCCGCGGCGCCGCCGGCCTCTGGATCGAGCACGGCGAGCTCACCCACCCCGTCGAAGAAATCACCATCGCCGGCAACCTCTTGCAAATGTTTCGCGACATCGACCAAGTCGGCACCGACCTAGAGTTCCGCTCCAGCGTAGCCTCCCCCACCCTAAAAATCCGCCGCATGACAATCGCTGGTAGCTGACGGCGCCGCGCGCCCCGCAACTACCAGCGACGTCGCAACGCTCGTGAAGTCAGGCTTGAACGCGAAGGCGAAGCCGAGCGCCCCACTGCGGTCGGTGCGTTCTACGGGCGGCGGAGGGTCGAGACCGGTCCAGATGCAAGGCGCGAGGAAGCGAGCGCGGAGGCGTAGCGGGAGCTACGCCGCACAAGCGAGCGACCGAGCAACGCAGCAGATGGGCCGGTATCGGCCCTCAGCTGCCTACGCTGCGCGCCAGGCAGAGAGACCCGTCAGGTCGTGTACGCTGGCGCGCTGATTCAAGCGTTGAATCCAGCTCGCCAGGTTCCGCCACTCCGGATCCACCGCGACGCCGAGCGCCGGCAAGATCACGATACGCGGCGCGAACGCGACGTCGGCGAGCGAGAAGTTGCCGACGAGCCAGTTGCGCCCCGCAAGCGACCCGTCGATCACCGCGAGCATACGCGCGACCTGCTGCCGCGACGTCGTCAGCTTCTCTTGATCGCGCTCCGCCTCGGGCTTTCGCAACTCGCGCATGATGGTGCCGGTGAGGGGAATGAACGCATTGTCAGCGTAGTCTTCGAACGTCCGGACGCGCGCCCGCGCCGCGGAGTCGCTCGGCATCAGCTGCGGATGCGGATACTCATCCTCGAGATATTCGTTGATGATGGTCGAGTCGTAGACGATCACCTCGTCGTCGATCAGGACCGGGACCTTCCCGAACGGATTCAGCTTGATGAACTCCGGCCGCTTCTGCTCACCGGCTTGCAGATCGACCGGTACGAGCTCGTACGATAGGTCTTTCTCCGCGAGCACGATGCGGGTCTTCTGGCAAAACGGACATTCCGGAGAATCGTACAGCTTCAGCATCGCTCACCTCGTCCACACCGATCGTCTATGGGCGCCACGCCGCAACCCGTAACGATAGCAGCCACCCAGAAACGCTCAGATTAGTGTAAACCCCCAGCGCACGCAAATACGGTGCGCAACTTTTTTCATAATTTTTTTGCCGCTGTCGACGATGCGCACAACCGGGCGTCGAGCCGTTTCGACCCCTCAATGGCGGGCGGGAGGCGAGTGCCGCCAGGCGTGGTACGAGCTGCGCACGAGCGGTCCGGCCTCGACGTACGCAAACCCCATCGCGCGCGCCTCGTCACCGATCTCCGCGAACTCCTGCGGCGGAAGATAGCGCTCCACCGGCAACTCGTCTGCGCTCGGCCGTAGATATTGCCCGAGCGTGAGCACGTCGCACTCGGCGGCGCGGAGGTCACGGAAGACGGCGCGTAGCTCGTCGCGCTGCTCGCCGAGCCCGAGCATGAGGCCGCTCTTCGTGCGCAACCTCGGGCGCAGGCGCTTGGCGCTCGCCAGCAGGCCGACGCTGCGCTCGTAGCTGGAGCCGGGCCGCGCGCGTTTGTAGAGACGTGGCACCGTCTCCGTATTGTGGTTCAGCACGTCGATGGGCGCCCGTACGACGGTGGCGAGTGCGAGGACGTCACCGCGAAAATCCGGAATCAACACCTCGACGGCGCACGCTGCGACGCGCGCACGGATCTGCCGCGCCGTCTCCGCGAAATGTTCAGCCCCCCCGTCCCCAAGATCGTCGCGGTCGACGGAGGTGACGACGACGTGGCGGAGGCCGAGGCGTGCCACGGCCTCGGCGACGCGTGCCGGCTCGCCGGGATCGACCGCCAGCGGGCGACCGTGACGGACGGCGCAGAAGCCGCAGTTCCGCGTACAGGTATCGCCGAGCAACATGAAGGTCGCGGTGTCGTGCGCCCAGCACTCGCCCACGTTCGGGCACTGCGCCTCCTCGCAGACCGTGTGCAGGCGGAAGTCGCGGACGATCGCGCGCGTGCGCGCCACCGCGTCGCCCGTCGGCGCACGGACGCGGATCCATTCGGGATGCTTGCGCGCGATCACGACGTCTCACGCACGGCGTCGTACCCGAAGCGCGCGGCGAACGCCGCCGCGACGGCGGTCTCGACGGCCGCGAGCTCCGGCGCCGCGCCATCGGCGGCCGCGAGCGACGTCACGCCGGTGCCCGCGAGGCCGCACGGCACGATCGCGCCGAACGGCTCGCGCAGATCGGCGACGTTCAGCGCAAAGCCGTGCATCGTCACCCAGCGCCGAATGCCGACGCCGATCGCGGCGAGCTTGTCGTTGCCGACCCACACGCCGGTGAAGCCCGGACGGCGCTTCGCGACGACGCCGAACGCCGCCGCGACATCGATCAACACCGCTTCGAGATCGCGCAGGTACGCGTGCACGTCGGCGCCGCGACGCGCGAGGTCGAGGATCGGGTAGCCGACGAGCTGACCCGGACCATGATACGTCACGTCGCCGCCGCGGTTCACCCGCACGACCGGCGCGCTCGCCGCAAGCACGTGGCGCTCGTCGCCGCGGCGTCCGAGCGTGATGACGGGCCAGTGCTCGACGAGGAGCAGGTGATCCTCGGCACCCACCAAGACAGCGTCGCGACGCGCCGTCTGGACGGCGAGCGCGTCGGCATAGTGCCGTCGCCCGAGGCGCTCGATGCGCAGTGTCCGGCGATCGTGCGCCGGCGTGAGCCGCGGAACCGACATCGGCACCGAGCTACTCGCGCACCACCAGGACGATCGGATTCTCGAGAAGGCGCTTCAGCTCCTCGAGAAAGTGTCCGGCGACGACGCCGTCGATGATCCGATGGTCGCACGACACGGTGACCCGCATCGTGCGCCGCACGACCACCGCGCCGTCGCGTACGACCGCACGGTCTTTAATAGCGCCGACGGCGAGAATCGCCGCCTGCGGCGGGTTGATCACGGCCGCGAACTCCTCGAGGTCGAGCATCCCCATGTTGCTCACGGTGAACGTGCCGCCGGAGAGATCGTCGCGGCCGAAGCGCCCACGGCGCGCGTGCTCGACGAGATCTCGCGCCGCGCTCGCGACCTCCGCGAGCGGCATCTCGTCGACGTGGCGGAGGACGGGCACGATGAGGCCATCCTCGACGGCAACGGCGATCCCGAGGTTCACTTCCCCCTTCAGCTCGAGCGCGCCGTCGACGTACGACGCGTTCAGCCGCGGATGGCGCTTGAGCGCGAGCGCCGTCGCTTTCAGCACCATGTGGGTGTAGCTGATCGGCGTCGTGAAGAGCTCGCCACGCGCGAGGGCTTCCTTCAGCCGCGCCGCCTCCGTCATGTCGATCTCGGCCGTGACGTAGAAATGCGGAATGTCGCGGAACGCCTCGCTCATGCGACGCGCGATCGATTGCCGCATGCGCGAGAGCTCTCGACGCTCGACGGTCGCGACGCGTCCGCCGTCCTCGTGCGCGGAGGTCTCGTCGCGGGACGCGGCGTCGTCGCCCGTCGCCCGACGGGACGTCTCCGGTGGCACCGCAGCGGCGCGGGTGGGCCGCGCCGGCGGCACCTTCGCCGCCGTCTCCACGTCGTCCGTGACGATGC
The DNA here is from genome assembly GCA_041488235.1 of Binatia bacterium. Taxonomy (GTDB): domain Bacteria; phylum Desulfobacterota; class Binatia; order UTPRO1; family UTPRO1; genus DP-19. The sequence continues at coordinate 14,562 of JBGPOW010000021.1, read as the reverse complement.
GACCTCCCGGTCCACTGCCCTGCAGCGCCCGGAGATCGACGCCGCGCTCCCCGGCGAGCTTGCGCGCACCGGGCGTCGCCTTGCTGGCAGCGGCCGCAGCGGGATTCGGCGCCGGACCACCGCCATCGCCGGCGCGCGCGCCTCCGCCGGCCGGCTTGGCGCCGCCGTCGCGGCCGCGCGCGCCCGCCGCTCCGACCTTGGCGGCGACGGGCGCGGCGCCGCGCTCACGACCGTTCGGCTGCTCGTCGCGCGCGTCGTCGTGTTGGCCGCGCTCGCGAGGGGCCGTCGCACCGGTCGTCGCTCCCTTCTCCTCCACGAGCGCAATCACCGCACCGACGGCGGCGCTCTCACCCTCGTGCACCTTGATCTCGCGCAAGACGCCCGCCGCCGACGCCTCGAGCTCCATGTCGGCCTTGTCGGTCTCCACCTCCGCGAGGATCTCGCCTTGCGACACGGCATCGCCGACCCGCTTCAGCCATTTGAGGATCGTACCCTCCTCCATCGTGTCGCTGAGTTTGGGCATGACGATCTCGACGCTCATGGCGACGATTATAGGGCTGAGCGGCGATGTGCGAAACCGGCCGGCGTGTCGCGTGGCGTGCCGGGGCGGGCAGTCGGCTCCGCGCGAGGATCGCTGGCACGGGATGCCGGACACGCTGTGGACCTTCCGTATTCCGGCACGCTTCTGCCGTAGTGGCTCGCTCCTTATGCGCGCTCCGCCGGCTGCCCACCCCGGCACGCCGTGCGGCGCCGACCAGCGTGTGACGACGCGAAGCGAATCCCTCTTCATCGCCGCACTCGCGCCGCGGCTACGTAGAGAGGCTTTCGCGCGCAGACGTCAGTGCGCGTCGGCGGCGAGCGCCGGCGCAGGGGTGCCGAGAGCGGCGGCGCACGGCGCGAACGAGCGGCGGTGCAGCGGGGTCGGCCCGAACGCGCGCAGCGCCTCGAGGTGCTCGCGCGTGGCGTAGCCGACGTGACGCCGGAAGCCGTATTGCGGATACGCGTCGTCGAGCTTCCGCATGACGTCGTCGCGATGGACCTTGGCGACGATCGACGCCGCGGCGATCGAGTACACGAACGCGTCGCCGTGCCCGTAGCGCGTCTGCGGCATCGTGATGCCCGGAATGTGACGCGCGTCGACGACGACGTGATCCGGGACGAACGGCAGTGCCTCGAGCGCGAGGCGCATCGCCTTCAACCCCGCTTGATAGATGTTCAGCCGGTCGATCTCTTCGGGCTCGACGGTCCCGAGACCGACGCCGATCGCTCGCGCGCGGATCTCGGCGTCGAGACGCTCGCGCGCGCGACGGGTGAGCTGCTTCGAGTCGGCGATCCCCTTCAGCGCCCGGCCGGGTGCGAACACGATCGCCGCCGCAACCACCGGACCCGCGAGCGGGCCCATGCCGACCTCGTCGACGCCGGCGACGCGCGCGCAGCCGACATCCCACAGCAGACGCTCGACGTAGGTCTTGGTCACGGCCTTCCGCGTTGCCCTGCCCCGCATGCCGTCGCCCCTCCCGCGGCGACAGCTCGCACGCGTCTCGCCGCGCTGTCAAGCGCCGCGTCAGGCGAAGAAGGCGCGCTCGACGAACCAGTACAGAGCGACGGTCAAGATCGCGCTCGACGCCGTCGCGACGATGGCGCGACGGCGCGGCGCGCGCTGGATCGCGGTGATGAGCGGATACGCGAGCAGCACCACGACGATCTGGCCCGCCTCCACGCCGAGGTTGAACGTGACGAGCGACACGGCCATGCCCTCCGCGGGCAGATGCATCCCGCGCAGAATCGAAGCGAAGCCGAACCCGTGGACGAGGCCGAAGAGGAACGTGATGCGCCAGCGGCCGTGGCTGCGATCGCGGAGCACGTTCTCGAGGGCGACCCAGGCGATCGAGAGTGCGATCGCGCTCTCGACGAGCCGGGTCGGCAGCACGACCAGATCGAGCGTCGCGAGCGCCAGCGTCATGCTGTGCGCCACCGTGAACGCGGTCACGATGCCGACGAGCGCGCGCAGCCCGCCACCAATCAACAACAGGGCGAGGAGGAACAGGATGTGATCGTATCCGGTCGCGATGTGCTCGACGCCGAGCAGGAAGAAGCGCCGCGCCGTCGCGCCGAGCCCCTCGCCGGCGAAGATCTCGACGGTCGTGTCCTGGCGTGTGAACACGTGCTCGGTGAGCGTGCCGCGAAAGCGGATTTTCGCCAGGTCGTACCCCGGGGCAGCCGTCGTCGCGAGGAGCTGGAACGCGACCCGCAGCGGCGCCTCGTCGCTGCACGGGCCGCGCAACCGGAAGGTGACGCCGCCCGTCGGATCCTGGACGAAATCCTGCAACGTGAGCGGACACGGTGTCGCGCCCGCCTGGACGACGAGTGCCCGCTCGAACCGCCGGCGGAGCGTCGCATACTGGGCGATCACCTCGGCGTCGGAGATCGCGCCGTCGTGATCGGCGTCGACGTCGGAGAGATCGTGCGTCGAGAGCGTCAGATCGTAGCGGACGCGTCCGTTCTCGACCGCGACGTCGGAGTAGCTGACGCCTTGTTGGTGCGCGCCCGCGGGCGCCGGCATGAACGCCAGCAGCAGCATCGCGGCCGCGACGGATCGCCCGCTCATGCGGCCGAGAATCACTCGCCGTGCGCTTCGTACTTCTCGCCGAGCGCCAGCTTGATCACGCGTCGCACCTCCGGATCGGGATGCGCGTCGCGCTGCTCGTGCAGAATGGCGTCCGCGTCGGCGCGGCGCATCTCCTTCAGCGCGAACGCCGCCGCCATCGCCGTCTCGACACTGCCCTCCCGCAGCGCCTGCGACAGCGCCGCCACCGCATCGGCGCCACCGATGCGCGCGAGCCCGCGTGTCGCCGCGAGAATGTCGCGCCCGTCCGTTCCGTGAAGGACGCTCGCCAAAACCGGGATCGCGTTCGTGTCGCCGTTGTCGGCGAGGGCGGCGATCGCCGTGCTGCGTACGTCGACGACCTGCTCCGTCGTAACGACTTCGGCGAGGCGGTCGAGCGCCGGGCGCGACCGGGATCGCGCCAGCCCGCGTAACGCGGCGAGACGCAACGCCGGATCATCGCTCCGCGACCATCCGAGTAGGCGCTCCTCCGCGGGCGCGTGACCGAGCGCCACCAACGCCTCGAGCGCGGGCGCTTGCAACGCGCCGGGCTTGGCAACGAGCGGCTCCGCGAGGGCCACGGTTCCGGGCGCGTGCGCGTGCGCCAAACGTACGAGCGTCGCGCCGCGTTCGACGATCGGCACCCGCTCGTCCGCGAGGAACGCGACGAGCGGCTGCAGCGCCTTGCGATCGAGCGCCTTGGCGAACTCGGGGTGATGCTCGACGGCATCGAGCGCGTCGGCACGGACACGGGAGACCGGGCTCGCGAGCAACGCACCGAGCTCCGCCGCTGCCGTCACCGGCGCGCGCTCGGCGGCGATATACGCCTGCACCGCGGCCGCGACCTCCGGATCAGCGAGCGCGGCGATTTGCTGCGCGTTGTCGTTGCGATCGGTCCACTTCCAGTACTCGGCGGACGGCAGCGCCTGGCGGTAATACGAATACGGCGGTAGCGGTACGGCGAAGACGAGCGTCTCGGCACCTTTCTCGAAATACGGACGCTCCGAGCCGAAGACCCGCTCCTCGACGAGCCGTAGCGGCACGCCGACGGCCGCCGGTCCTTTCAGCACCGTGCGCGGCGTGATCGTGAACACGAGAAACGCGTCGTCCTTGTAGCTCTGCACCTCGTCGACGACGCCGCGAACCACCAGCGTCGAATCGTGCGCGAGCTTGAATACCGGTGCCGCCGAAGCCGACGAGCCGCCTGCAATGCCGGCAAACGTCGCGAGCGCACAGGTCGCGTGCCGCAGCCCCTGGCCCGTGGACCACCACCGTCGAACGTTCATCGGGAGAGTTGTACCGGGGACGTCCCCGCTTGGGAACGTCCCCGGTCACGATCGTGCGGGAAGCGGATCAGGGAACGGTCAGACCCTTATACAGGCCGTCGCCGTTCCGATCGATGAAGAGCGGGTTCGCAATGGCGAGCGACGTGACGCCGCACTGCCCGAGGTTGCCGTCGGCGAGGTCCGCCGTCGTCAGGTTTTGATTTAGGCAGGTGCCCAGGAACGGCGCGCAATCGCCGACCGTCGTGCAGCTGTGACAGGGATCGCCGCTGCACGCCTTCGCGAACATCGACACCGGCGCCATCGGGAAGAGCGGCTTCGAGATACCGTCGGTGCCCTTCACGACGACGACTACCCACGCGTCGCCGGCGGGAAGGCTGCCGCCCGTCAGCGTCTTGATCACGTGCGCCTCGAGCCGCGTCGATCCGTTCACCGGCACCGGCGTGACGACGAAATCCGTACCCTTGTTGAGGACGTAGTTCGCGACCGGCGGGCACAGTTTCTTGGTGCTGCCGACGAAGTTCGGATCCGTGGTGGTGCAGGTCGGCACGTTGTTGACGAAGATCTGGATCTGGTCGAACTCCGCCCAGTCGGGGCTGGCGACGTCGACGTGGATCGCCGCGGTGCCGAGCATCGCCGGCACGAGGAGCGGCGATCCGATCGCATGCGCCGCGGTGGCGCCGCCGTCGCCGACGATCGATACCTGCACGAAGGGGCCGTTCGTCCCGATGTCGCGGCCCTCGTTGATGCGATTGGCGACCGTCACCGGATCGATCGCTCCGATGGAGCCGGAAGTGTCGGCGATCATGTTGCGCGGGCCGCCTGCCTGCACGATCGTCGTCGAGTGCGTGTCGGAGTCGAAGGTCGCGGTCTTGCGGAGCAGCTCGTGGCCGGGCGTCGAGCTCCAGTTGTTCAGCATGTTGAACCAGTCGCCGAGGTTCTCACCGAGGGCGAGCGCCGACTGCGGACGGCTGTTCTCGATCCAGAGCTCGAGGGCCGTGAGCTCGTCGGTGTAGGTGTTGGTGATGGTCGGATCGAGGCGGATGAGGCCCGGCGACACGCTCGACTGCGGCGGCGCGGCCGTCGTGTCGATGCCGTGGAGGCGGAGGTAGCCGAGCGTCCCGCTGTTGACGTGGTTCGCCTGGACGACGACCGCATTGAACGGCGGCAGCTTGGCCATCTTTGCCATGTCATCCGGGCTGAGGTCGTAACTGCCGTCGGACGGATAGCCTGCCCCGACGGCGGCGAAGGGATTCCCCCAGTCGAGAGCACCGCCCGTGTGGCTGTTCGGATCCGGGAGATTGGCGGGGTCGAACGGATAGGCGCCGAAGTGGCCGCTGTCGAAGTAGGTGATCTCCTGGCTCATCGCCGTCTTCACCGCGCCGGTCGCGCCGAGCGCCGCGACGTCCGCCGTCAGATCGGTCACGAAATCGTGGTCGCTAGCGACGAAGTAGTCGACACCCTCGGCGAGCATCGTGACGATACGCTCTTGGTTGCTCACCACCGAGTCCGGGCTCTGCAGCATGTGCACGTGGAAGTCGGCGGAGATGAAGCCGGTCGTGGTGACGACCGGGACGACGCTCGCGTTCACCACCTGCGGTGAGGCCTCGCTTCCCGGGACGACCGTGATCATCTGCTTGAAGGCCGAGTAGCGCGGTCCGTGCGAGACGACGATCTGATACGTGCCCGGCTGCAGCGCGAAGGCGCCCGTGTCACCGCCGAGATCGGTGAAGTGCACCTGTGGTAGGCCGTAGATCGTGAGTTTCTCGTGGGCGTCGTACCCGAAGATGTTGGCCGGCTCGATGCTCGTCGGCGTGACGCGCTCGTGCGTACCGGGATCCGGTGTCGTCTCGAGCCCGACCACCGACACCTTCGAGGCGACCGGTAGCGCCGACACGCCGTCGACGGCCGTGACACGCACCCAACCCGTCGCCGGGACGTCGAAGTTGACGACCGTGGTTCCCTTCCCGATCGTGACCGGCTTCTCGATCGGGACCGAGCCGCCGCCCTCGTAGAGGTGCCCTGGCACCTTCACGGTGGCGAAGTACGAGCCCGAAGGAACCGTGCCTTGGAAAAACCCGCCGTCGCGGGTCTCGAACACGTCTGTCACTTGGAAGGAATTGGAGCGCAACAGCGGCTGCGCCGCAGGCTTCACCCCGATGACGACGCGTGCTCCGTCGACGGGCGTGCCCGCGACGGTGACGATACCTTGAACGTAGCCGGACTTGACCGGCGGCAGCTCGCCGCGCGCGGCGAGCCGAACGCGATCATCGAGGACGTGGCCCATGCCGTTTTCGCTCACCGCGAGCCAGCGCTTGAATGTCGCGTCGCCGCCGGCCGGGACGTGCAGCGCGCCCTTCTCCTTGCCCGGGTCGTTCGGGTTCGCTCCCAGCAGCACGTGCAGCAGGTCGTTGCCGTATACGGGCACGACGACACCGGATTGCGAGAACGAGCTCGTCGCTTGGCTGATCTCCGGAATCAGGGCGTACGAGCGCAGGTCCGCGTCACCGAACCCGTACCAGCCGAACCAATCGAAGTGGTAGTTGGGTGGAGGCGATTCGCCGTCGCCGAGTCGGATCGGTATGTCGCCGAATCCCAGACCGGGACCGACCTGCTCCAGCTGTCCGCTGCCGTTCGCGAAGTCGCCAGCGTAGATGTCGAGATCGGTGCCGCCGTTGTTGTGCACCGTCGTCTCGAGCGTCAGAAAGTCGTCGCCGCAGTTCAGCGTGTAGTCGTTCGAAACCGTGACGGGGAGATTGACGTCGACGGCGGAGTTCGGAACGGACAGCGACGACGAGAACCCGATGATCGCGACCCGCGGGTCGATCGGATCGAAGAGGTCGTCGGGACCGACGGTGCGCACCTTCGCCGACCCGCCGGCCGTGCCGTCGTTCACGACCAGGATCGACGTCGGATTGTCGCTCGAGGAGATGTTGATGAGCGGTGTGATCGCCTGGAAGGAGTCGCGACCCGGAGGATACGGCGGGCTGAGCGTGCTCGGGCCGAGCTTCTGCTGCAGGTCGGCGTCGATCAGGTGGCCGCCGTACGTCAGCATGAAGCCGAACTCGCGGCCGGTGTCGCGGACGATGAACCGCGCCTTGTCGTTCTCGAGCAGGTAGTCGCCGACCTTGCCCATGGCGAGCGGGCCGCCGATCAGCTCCGAGGTCGCGGCGATCTGGCGCGCCGACGCGCATACGCTCGACGCGATCGCGGGGTTGGGCAGGCAGGTGAGCTTCAGCGTGTTGTCGGTGTCCGCCACTCCCCCGGAAGTCGTCACGGTGAGGTTGAGTTTGCTGATGCGCTTCCTGGTTCCGTTCTTCTTCAACGCGACCACGAACTTTTCCTGCGGCGTACAGACGTTCGTGCTTGCCGTAGGAATGAGCGCGGCGAGGTCGCGGTCGAGGAAGTAGCGGTTGTTGCGGGCGTTCGGATCCTTCTGCGCCCTGGTCGTGTCCTTCACGCTCGGCTTGCCGATGACGTAGCTCGCGGCATCGGTCGTCGTGCACGAGGTACGGGTGTCGACGACGTTCAGGCAGGCACCGATCAAGAACGTGCATTGGCCGGGCGTGGTGTCGGCATCGCAGCTCGGATCGTTGTCCGTGCACGCGATTTTGTAGTTCGGAAGGCCCAGTCCATTCACCGCCGGCTGCGGTGTGACCGACCATTCCGCGATACAGTCTCGCGAGTCGATCCCGACCGGGACGCAGTCGTTCACGTTCGAGACGGTGCCGCCGGAAGAGCATTGCGCATGCAGGCCGGCGGGCGTGCTGAAGCCGACGACGGCGGCCCACAGGCCGAGGCGAACGAGTGATCTCATGGAGCTCCTCCTACAGTCGCGAGACGGTCGATGGTTCCGGATGGGACTCCTCACCCCTTTCGGGGCGATGGGAACGGCACTCCCGGGATTTCGAGCCACCCGGTTTCGGAGGGACGGTATTCAGTCGGGGTGCGGACTGTCAAGGAAAATCGTACGGCCGTCCCAACCGAATCGCGCAGATGCCGTGCTTCTTGACAGGTCCACGGGGTTTTCCGACTGTGGCTCGTCGTGCCTGCTTCTAGCCCCGTCGATTCCGCGGCCGTGATCGTCTTGCGCGACGCCGGTCCGCACAGCGAGGTGCTCCTCGTCGAGCGCCACGCCGCAAGCCGCGCATTCGCGGGAGCGCACGTCTTTCCCGGCGGCGTCGTCGATCCGGGTGACGGGGCAGCCGTCCTTCACGACGCCTCGGCGCTGAATGCCGCCGCGGCTGCCGATCGACTGCGAGAGACGGGCACTCCCGCGGCCGCACTGGCCTTTTGGATCGCGGCGATTCGCGAGCTCTTCGAGGAAGCGGGGCTTCTCCTCGCCCGGCGCGACGGCACACTGCTCCGCTTCGACGACCAGGACGTGCACACGCGATTCTGCGCGCATCGCGCCGCGCTGCTCGCCGGCTCGACGACGTTCGCGGAAATCGTCGCCGCCGAACGCCTCGAGCTTGCGACCGACGCGCTCCACTATTTCAGCCGCTGGATCACGCCGGTCAACGTCCCGCGCCGCTACGACGCGCGCTTCTTCGTCGCACCGCTGCCGCCCGGCCAGGAGCCGCTCCACGACGAGCGCGAGACGATCTCGACGGTGTGGTTGGCGCCGCGCGCCGCGCTCGAGCAGGCGCGATCGGGCCGCCTGATCCTCGCGCCGCCAACGGTGCGCACGCTCGACGACCTGGGCGTCCTCGGCACACCGGCAGCGATCATCGCCGACGCGGGCAGCCGCACGGTCACGCCGATTCTGCCGAAGCCCGTCCAGGTCGACGGCTGCATGGCCGTGCTCTACCCCGGCGACGCCGCGTACGATGCCGCGGAGCCGGGCGCGACCGTGGTCGACGACGCATCGGGACGCCGCAACCGCGCCGTCATGCGCGACGGCGGCTGGCGGAGCGTCCGGACGTCGTCATGACGACCTCGCGTCCGAGCGCGACACGCTCGACCGGCGTCGATCCGGCGACATCGCAACGCGCAACCTCCTCCATCCGCAACCGCACGCCGCGGCCGTTCGCGAGCTGGATCGTGAGGCCGGGGCGCGCGTTCATCTCGAGGACGAGCGGCCCGCGGTGCGCGTCGAGGACGACGTCGACGCCGAGGAAACCGAGCGGCACCGCGTCGTAGCAGCGCGCGGCGATCGTCAAGATTTCCTCCCACTGCGGCACGGCCACGCCGACGACCGGCGTGCCGAGATCGGGATGCGTCGTCGCAGCCTTGCGGCCGAGGACGCCGTGCGTCGTCACGCCCGTGACGAGATCGACGCCGACGCCCATGCCGCCCATGTGCAGATTGGCGCGACCGTCGGAGGCGCGTGTCGGCAGGCGAATCATTGCCTGTACCGGGACGCCGCGAAACACGAGGACCCGCACGTCGGGGACGCCGCGATGGCTGATCGCGCCGAGCACCGGATCGGCGTGCACGCGGTACTCGATCAGCGCCTCGTCGACGTGCTGGCGCAGCGAGAAGGCGCCGGCGAGGATCTCCGACGCGTGATCCGCGATCGCGGCGAACGTCACCGCGGCGCCGCTCGCCTTCACGAAGCGCTCGCCGTCGCGATCGACGACCACCATGACGCCGCCGCCGCCGGACCCGCGCGCCGGCTTGAGGACGAAGTCGCGGTGATCCGCCAGGGTCTCGCCGAGCCGGCGCAGGTCCCATTGCATCGCGAGCGTGGCGTAGGTCGCGGGCACGGGGATGCCGGCGGCGAGCAAGCACCGTTTGGCGCTCGGCTTGTGGTCGACGAGCGCGAAGAGCGGACGCGGATTGTACGGCACCAGAAACGCGAGATTGCGGCGGTTCATGCCGAGCGCCTCGCGGCGCAGCCGCCGCACGCGCTCCCAGAAGCCGCTCACGGCGCGGTCGGCTGGCGGCGGACCAGATCGTAGAACCGCACGTACTCGAGAAGGCGCAGGCCGCGCCACTTCCCGATCACGATCTCGAGCACGACCACGCCGAGCAGGGTCTCCGGGTACGAGAGTACGATCGACTGCACGCCGCCGCGCTCGATCGCGACGTGGCACGCGGCGCACACGATCAACGTATTGATCGTGAGGCGCAGCGCCTCGCGCGTCCCCGCCTCCACCTGCGTCGTCGTGAAGTTCTCGATCACGTTCGACATGATCACCATCGGAAAGATGCTGACGTTCAGGAGCGCACCGACGCCGAAGTACGCCCCGCCGACAGTGAGCGCCGCCATCGTCGCCGAGACCATCGCGATCAGGATCGCGAGGCGGGCGACGAGCTGGATGCGGAACCACTGCAGCGCGCTGCGCATCACCACACCGACGCCGACGATCACGCAGAAGATCACGATCCCCCATACGAGTCCCGTCATGAGAAACGCCAGTGACACGATCACCGGCGCGAACGTACCGAAGGTCTCGATGCCGACGACGTTGCGGAAGATGACGACGATGCAGGCGATCACCGGCAGCACGAGGATGAGATTGATCGCCTGGAGCGGCACCTGCGCCAGCACCGCCTTCGACCACGCCGACACCAGCGAGCGTCGCCAGCCGACCATGTGCCGCACGTCGCTCTCGTCGATCACGAGCGGGTGGATGTCCCACAGGCCCGCGGCCTCGACCATCGGCGTTCCGTCGAGGAGATTCGCGCGTGCCATCTTCCACAGCGACAGCAAAGGCGCGCCCGGCGTGACGAGCACCAGCTCGCCCGGATCGACGAGCTTGTACAGCACCGAGCCCAGCACGCGGCCGACCATGCGCGGGAAGCTGCCGGCAATGACGATGCGCGCGTCGCGGAGCGCCACGCGTTGCTCACCGAGCTGCAGCAGCGCGTACAGCCCCGCCTCGTCGCGCGTCGACACGAGCAGCAGGTGCGCCTCGGCAACCGCGTCGAAGTTGTTGGCGATCAGCCGCTGTAGGTAGTTCTCGCGGAAGTAGCGCGACTCGAAGCGCGCGTTCAAAAAGACGATGCTGATCGCACGCTCGCGCGCGTCGTCGACGATCTGCGCGATGACACCGTCGGGGATCTCGTGATCGGTGATGAGCACGACCGACGCGACCGGCTGCTCGGCGTAGAACGCATACGTCCGCACGCGCTCGCTCTCCCAACTCACCTCGCGGGCGTGGGCGGCGTGCGGCGGCGCCTCGCCCTCCTCCGCGAGCAACGATTGGCGGGTCACCTGGTGCATCAGCATGTCGTAGTGCACGCCGAGCTTCGCCGTGTGCTCGATGAGCGGCAGATCGCCGTAGTAGAGCGCGAGGTAGTTGCTCGGCACGTGGGCGTAGTTGCCCCCGGCGGGATCGAACGGCACCCACGCGGCGCCGAGCCACGCCTCGACCCAGCAGATCGTCGTCCGCTTGCGCGCCGCGTCCTCGAGGCGCACGCCGCCGACGAGCCGGGCCGGAATGCCGACGCTGCGAAAGAGCGCGGCCAGCAGCCGTGCTTTGCCGGTCGCGTTGCCGCGTTCCGCCGCGAGGACGCTCGCGGCGTCGTTCGTCGCGCCGTCGGCGGCATCGGCACGGAGAAACGAGCCGGCGTATTGGAACAGCGACCACGCGATCTCGTCGACACGCGTCGCCTCGCGGGTGAGCGCGGCGGCGCGACGCCGGATCGCCGGGTCGTTCGCCTGGATCTCCGGAGTCGCGACGAGGTCGTCGCCGCCCGTCGGCGGCGGCGGGTTGCTGTGCATCGGAATGCGCGGGACATCCATCCATACGTCCGTCGTCCGGGCGGTGAAGCTGTATTCGATGCCGCCATGGCCCGGCTTCACCGTCGCCGCCTCCCAGCGCGCCCACAGATTCGGCCCGGCGTTCTGCTCGGCGAAATGAAACGCGCTCGGGCGAATGCGGCGGCTCAAGATCGCCTGGCGCTCGTCGGAGAGTGGAACCAGCATACGTACGTGCGCCGGGGCGCCGGAGGGATCGACCGCCATCGAGATCGCGACTTTCCAGTAGGTGATCGTCGGCTTCGCCGGATGGGAGCGGCCACCCTCGTCGGCGAGGCCGAAGAGTCGCGTGTCGCCCTGCGCCGGGCTTGCCACCGCCGCGGGCGCCCCGCTCCCTCCCGGGGTCGCCGCCGCGGCGGGCGCCCCGCTCCGTCGCGGGCTCACCCGCACGGCGGGCGCGGCCCCCGATGCCGGGCGCGGCACGTCCGCTCGCGATGTCGCGCGTGGCGGCGTCGGAGGCGTTGCGTCGGCGGCCGGTGCGACGCCGACGGCCAACATCACCATCGCGATCCACACGACGCGAATCATCGGGCCACGCCGACGACCGGCGCGAGGACGCGCGCCGGCGCGAAGTATTCGCACGCGAGCGCGCGCGCCGCGTGCGCGTGGCGCGCGTAGTCGGCGTCGATCGCCGCGACGGCGGCGACCGCCTGGTCGACGTCGCGGACGCTGAAGAGTCCGGTGCCGGTCGGCAGCACGCGGTCGAAGCCGGTATCTTGGTTCACCACTGGGCGCCCGGCGGCGAGATAGCAGGCGCTCCGATCGCTGAACCAGCCGCTCGCGAGGCGGATGTTCACGTCCTTGGCGACGGTGAACTCGCCCTTCGAGCGACGAATGAAGTCGCAGTAGGTATCCGCGTCACGCGAGATCGGCAGCGGGTCGACGACCTCCCAGCCGGCTTCCTCCAATCGGCGAAGATCCTCGGGCACGGCGGCGACGTCGGCGGCGACGCGAAACCGCGCGCCCGTGCGGCGGGGCAGATCGAGAAACCGGAACCACTCGGTCCGCTTGCGCCACGTGAAGACCTCGCCGTCGAACGTCAGGTCGCGGCCGGCGCTGTCCCACTTGCCGATCGTCGTGTACGCGCCGCCCTCGCCGCCTGCGAGCGGTGTCCAGAGCTCTGCTGCGACCGGCTGGCGGATCGGCCGCCACGCGATCCCCGCCGTCGGAATCCGGCATCCCGGCGTGCCGATGTTCTCACCGAGCGTGAAATGGACGTCGTGCGCCTCGACCATCGCCCGCAACAGCAGATCACCCTCGTGCAGCCGCAGCTGCGTGTACGCCGGATCGAGGTCGACGTACACGAACACCGCGCGTGGGCAGCGCTCGCGGGCGATGCGATTCACCCCGCCGAGGTTCACGACGAGGTCGGCGTCGTGGAGCGTCGCGCGCGTGCGCTCCGCGTCGGCGCCGAAGTAGCGGTCGGCGCCGGCGTCCCAGAACGCCCAGCGGTCGCCAACGCCGTGCCCGGCGAAGAACGCGCGCGCGTGCGCGACGCCGTAGGAGTAATCGTCGGCCTGCATCGCCGGCGCGCCCGGCACGTACGCGTACGCGTAGTACGCGCTGTCCTCGTAGAAGAAGACGTCGCAGTCGAGGGCGCGAAAACCGGCGAGAAAATGCAGTGCCTGCCAGGCATAGCCGCCGAGCGGGTAGCGCACCAAGTAGCCGGCGACGACGACACGCGCGCGCATCGCCGTCACGAGAGCCCGGCGTCCGCGAGCAGGCGCCGCAGAACGGTGCCGGCGTCGAACGCGCCGGCGGCGATCTCGCGCGCCGCCGCGCAGCGCCGCGGGTGGCCCTGCTCCACGGTCGCGAGCGCCGCCGCTGCCTCGTCGACGTCGCGGAACGGCACGATCGCGTCGCCGGTCGGGTAGTGCGCCGAAAGACCCGTGTCCTGCACGATCACCGGCCGACCGCTCGCGAGATACGACGCGGAGCGGGTGCTGAACCACCCGCTCCGCGTCGCGACGTACGCTTCCTTGGCGATACTGAGCTCGCCGCGTGACGCGGCGAGATAGCATTGGTACGCCTCGGGTGTCGTCGACACGTCGCGCGCGTCGATGACGCGCCAGCCGGCGGCACGGAGCTCCGCGACCGGAGCCGCGCCCGCCATCGCGATCTCGAGCACCGCGGCGGTGCGGCCCGGCAAGTCGCGGATCTTCGCGAACTCGACGTTCTTCCCGCCGTAGACGCGGCCGTCGACGGCCGGCGGCGTGACGTCGATCTTCCAGGACATCACCGTCGTGTAGGCGCCCGTGGCAGGCGGCTCGCTCACGGGCCAATCGGCGAGGACGATCGGGTGGCGCGTCGCGTGCCAGATGATCCCGGCCGTCGGAATCGTGCACTCCGGACGGCCGATGTTTTCGGCGAACGAGAAGAAGACGTCGTGGCGACGGATCATCGCCGCCGAGTACGCGACGTGCTCGTCGGCGGTGCCCGCATCGGTCGCCGCGAGTTTCGCCTGACTGTACCCGGGATCGGTGTCGACGTATGCCGCAATGCCGCGGCCGCGATACTGATCGCGCAGCCAGCACGCCCCCGACACGTTGAGAAAGAGCTCGGCGTCGCGGCAGCGGCGCGCGAGCTCGCCCTCCTCCATGCCGTGGACGCTGCCCGTCGGATCGCGAAACGCGAACGGTACCGTGGCGTCGCGGCACCGCAGCACGCGTCGGAGGTAGGCGACGTTTTCCCTGCTGTCGTCGGTGAACGTCTGCGTCGCCGGCGAGTAGACCCATTGACCCGTATCCTCGAGGTACGTGACGTCGTGCCCCAGCGCTGCCAGCCCGTGCACGTACTGCACGTAATCCCACGCGACTCCCCCGACGGGATACGTGGCGATGAGCCCGGTGACGATCACGCGCACGACCGCGGTTCTATCCGATTCCCGCGGCGTCGAGCATCGCACCGAGCACGCGCTCGGCGGCGAAGTACTCGGCCGCGATCTCGCGTGCGGCGCGCGCGTGCGC